>JBDTYI010000040.1:0-13072 GCA_040005775.1 Solirubrobacteraceae bacterium | reverse complement strand
GCTTGGTGAGACGGTCGCATCGTTGCGCGCCGCAGGCCGGAGGCTCAATGTGGCAGGCACCATTCCCGGGCCGGGTGTGCGCCTCCCCAGGCGTGTCGGCACCCCGCGCAGGCGGGTGAGGGCGCCCTCGCACGGGCGGCGCGGTCTGGCGACACTTGCGCCATGTGTCGGTGGATGGCCTGGTCCGGACAGCCGGTGATCGTGGAGGAGCTGCTGTTCGAGCCCGTGCACGGGTTGATCGACCAGAGCCTGCACTCGCGCATGGGCGCGGAGACGACCAACGGGGACGGCTTCGGGCTCGGCTGGTACGGCGCGGGCGACGGACCGGGCACCTACCACAGCGTCGCGCCGGCCTGGGGGGACGCGAACCTCCGCGACCTCGCGGCGCACATCGAGTCGCACATGTTCATCGCGCACGTGCGCGCGACCTCGGGCACCGCGATCCAGGAGACCAACTGCCATCCGTTTCGCCACGGGCGCTGGCTGTTCGTCCACAACGGCGTGGTCGCCGGATTCCACGAGATGCGCCGTGAGCTGATGCTCGAGGTGGCCCCCGAACTGTTCCCGAACATCCAGGGCTCGACGGACTCGGAAGTCCTGTTCCACCTGGCCCTGACCTACGGCCTGGAGCACGACCCGGTGGCCGCCCTCGAGCGCACGATCGGACTCGTCGAGGAGACGGCGCGCCAGCACGGCATCGAAGCGGCCGTGCAGGCGAGCATCGGCGTGGCCGACGGCGAGCGCCTGTGGGCGTTCCGCTACTCCACGGAGGGGAAGTCGCGCACGCTCTTCGTCTCGGCCGACGCGGCCGCGGTGCGCGAGCTGCACCCGGAGAACGCGCGCCTGCAGCGGCTTCGCGACGAGGACCGCGTCGTGGTCTCCGAGCCGATGTCCGAGCTGCCGGGCGTGTGGCACGAGATCCCCGAGTCGACGGTCCTGCTCGTCGCGCCCGGGCCCGACGAGCAGCGGCCGTTCCGGCCGCGCTTCGTGCCCGCCGTGGGGAACGGCGCGCCCGCCCGCCCCGCGCTCTCGTGAGGGCGCCGGCCGGCCTCGCCGGACAACGCACCAAGATCCAACGGAGCCCGGCCCGGCGATGATTGCCGACGCGATCGGCGACATCCTGCCGATGGCGGTCGGCGTCGCGCTGAGCCCGTTCCCGATCGTCGGGGTGGTCCTGATGCTCGCCACGCCGCGCGCGCGGACGAACGGCCTCGCCTTCCTTCTCGGATGGGTCGGTGGGCTGGCCCTGGTGGGCACGATCGTGTTGCTCGTCGCGGGCGGGGTCGGCGCCTCCGACGGTGCAGAGCCGGAGTCCTGGGTGAGCGTGGTCCAGCTCGTGCTCGGCGCAGCCCTGCTGCTGCTCGCCGTCCGGCAGTGGCGCCGGCGGCCGACGGGCGAGGCTGAGCCCCCGTTGCCGAAGTGGATGCAGACGATCGACACGTTCGCGTCCGGCAAGGCGCTGGCGTTCGGCTTCGCCCTGGCCGCCGTCAACCCCAAGAACCTGCTGCTCACGGTCGCCGCGGCCGCGAGCATCGCCCAGACCGGCCTGTCCTCGGGCGACGAAGCCATCGCGCTCGGGGTGTTCGTCGTGCTCGGCACGCTCGGGCCCGGGCTGCCGGTCGCGATCTACTTCGCGGCCGGCGGGCGCGCCCAGCACATCCTCGGCGAGCTGCGTCGATGGCTGGTCCACAACAACGTCGCGATCATGGCGGTCCTGCTGCTCGTGATCGGCGCCAAGCTGATCGGCGACGGGGTCGCCGGGCTGTGATGAACGTCGTACCTGGGTGGGCCGCGCCTCCCGGTCGGGTGGTGCGCACACCATGGCCGCCGCGGGGCGCGGATGGCAGAGTCGGGCGATGAGCGCCACCGGGCGGCGGGCGTGACCGTGTCGCAGGTGCCCCGCGTCGAGCCGACCGCGGCGCCCGCCGGCAACGGCGCCGACGCACCCAAGGTCGAGATCGTCGTGTCGGTGCCCACCGTCGTGAAGGCGGTGGCGATCTTCTTCGCGCTGATCGTCGCGTACCTGGTGCGCGACGCGCTGCTCTCGATCGCCCTGGCGGTGGTGTTCATCCTCGGCCTCGACCCGCCCGTGAGCGCGCTCGAGCGCCGCGGCTGGGGACGGGGCAAGGCCGCGCTGCTCGTGTTCGGCGTGATCGGTCTCGCGCTGTCGGTGATCGTGATCTGGGCCGCGAAGCCGGTCTGGGACGCGGTCGGCGGCTTCGTCGACGACATCCCCGGCTATGTCGACAAGGCGCAGAACAGCGGCGTGCTGCAGGACGTCGACAAGAACACGGACGCGTTCAAGAAGCTCCACAGCGCCGCCGTCGACGCGGCGAAGAACCTGCCGGCCGGAGCGGCCAACCTGCTCGGCGCGGCCGCAGGCGTCGTCGGCACCGTCTTCTCGCTCGTGACGCTCACGTTCCTCACGCTGTTCGGGCTCATCGCCAAGCCGCAGCTGACGCGCGCGGGGCTCGAGCTCATGCGCCCGTTGCAGGCGAGCCGCTTCGAGCGCACCCTCGGCGAGGTCTGCAACGCCGTGTCGTTCTCCCTCATCGGGAACATCGTGATCTCCGTGATCGCCGCAACGGTCGTGGGCGTGGCCGCCGCCATCGTCGGCGCGCCCTCGCCGGTGGTGCTCGCGCTGATCGTCGGGCTCTTCGACCTGATCCCGCAGATCGGGTCCACGATCGCCGCGGTCATCGTCGTCACGATCACCCTCATCGCCACGGGCCCGGGCGCCGCGGCCATCCTGCTGGTGGTGATCCTGATCTACCAGCAGGTCGAGAACTACTTGATCCAGCCGGCCGTCATGCGCCAGGCCGTCGAGCTGACCGGGTTCGCGACGATCGCCGTGGTGATGCTCGGCGGGGCGTTGCTCGGCGTGGTCGGCGCGGTCCTCGCCGTCCCCGTCGCCGCCTCGGTGAAGATCGTCGTCCGCGAGCTCACCGAGGGGCGGCGCACGCGGATGGCCGCGCTGCGCGAGCCGGCGGTCAGCGAAGAGCCGGCCCTGCCGTGATCGTGCCCTCGCGGGCGGCGCGCGCCAGCGCGGCGTGGTCGCGCTCGTTCTGGTCGGCGTAGGTCTCGGCGAACTCGGCGAGGGCCCGGTCGAGCGCGTCGCCGCGGCCGGCGTACGCGGCGATCGCGGCCGGCTCACCGGATCGCGCGTGGGCGCGCGCGAGCGTCCAGCCGCAGATCTGGGCCTGGATGCGCATGCCGGTCGGGTCCATGAGCTCGATCTCGGCCGAGCCCTTGCTGTCCCACAGCTGGCGTACGTAGAAGTCGCGGGCCTCGCCGTCGATTCCGCTGCTGACCCTGAGGTGGCCGAGGAGGATGTCGGCGGCCGCCTGCATGAGCAGCTGCCCGTCGACCACCCGTCGGCCCTGCGTCCGCGCGCGGGACGGGCCCGCGTAGGGCTCGAGCACCGAGGGCCCCGCCTCCTTGACCTGCAGGAACAGCGGGTCGCCGTCGCCGGGGCCGAGCAGAAGCACGACCCACGCGCGCATGCCGACGCTGCCGACGCCCACCACCTTGCGCGCGAAGTCCACGGGGCGGTAGCGGTCGAGCAGCCGGCGGCGGTGTGGCGCGAGCGAGCGGCCGTAGTCGCGCAGCAGGCGCCGGAGCTCGGTCTCCAGGTCGCGCTCGTCGTCGTCGGCCAGCAGCTCGCGGATCGGGACCAGCAGCGGCGGATCGCTGCGGAACCGCGGCTGCCCGTCGACCACGTGGGTGAGCTTGGCGAAGGCCTTCAGGCTGTCCCTGCTCCGCGCCTTGGCCGTGGCGCGCGCGACCACCTTCCGGCGGCGCGCCGACACCTGCGACTGCCAGCGCGCGATCAGCCCGTCGAGGTCGAGCCGCAGGTACCACAGATCGGTCGCGCGCATCGTCGCGAACTGGCGCATCGCCTCGCGGTAGGCGCGCGTCGCGGCGAGGGCCACCGGCCGGCGCTCGTGGGCGTCGAAGCCGCGGTCGCGCCCGGCGACGGCGTAGCTGGCGACGAGGCGCTTGAGGTCCCACTCCCACGGCCCCGGGAGCGTCTCGTCGAAGTCGTTTAGGTCGAACACCAGCGATCGGTCGGGCGCGGCGAACGCGCCGAAGTTCGAGAGGTGGGCGTCGCCGCAGAGCTGCGTCCGGATGTCTGAGGTGGGGGTGGTGGCGAGGTCGGCGGCCATGACCGCCGCCGCGCCGCGGTAGAAGCTGAAGGCCGACTCGAGCATCCGGCCGTAGCGGATCGGCAGCAGCTCCGGCACGCGCGTCTCGGCCTGCGCCTCGAGCGTCGCCACCGGGTCCGGCCGGTGCGCGTCCGGCTGCCATTCGGCGTGGCTGGAGCGCGGCGCCCCTCGGCGGGCGGCGCGACCGAGCGCCGCCGGCTCGGCGTGCCCGTTCGCCGAGGGGTGGGCCATCAACGAGGCGCCGCCGTACCGATGTCGCCAGTGGTCCGACCGGTGCGCGACCGCTCGAGGTCGCGCTGCGCCAGGTACGCCTGGTCGACGTCGTGCCGCGAGGGCTTCCGCGCGGCGAAGTAGATCAACGGGCCGACGATCGGGAGGACGAGGATGACCACCATCCACCCGACGATCCCCCAACCCGAGTGCTGTCCGCCGATCAGGTCGACGATCGCGGCGCCCCAGAGCAGGATGAACGGGGTGGCGACCAGGACGATGAACAGCGAGTGCATGAAGTTCGAGAGGGCCAGGACGGCCATGGCGAAGCTCCTTTCCGGAGGGTGCTCCGAGTGTCCCAGTGCGGCGGCGGCGCGACAATGGTGCGTCACCGTCTCCCGCCGGGGGGTGCGCCCCCGGGGGACGGTGATGCAGGCACGGCCCCCGCGACCGCCGCGCGGACGGTGGGGTGGAAGCGCTCGGGGCCGATCGCCCGGACGAGCCCGGAGTCCGCCAGTCGCGCCCGGACCGGCGCCTTCATTCGCGCGACCCGCAGCGTGATCCCGTCGCGGGCGAGACCGGCCCTCAGCTCGCCGAGCGCCTCGAGCCCCGCGACGTCGACGTGCGTCACGCCCTCAGCGTCGAGTACGAGGTCGTGCGTCTCGGTGAGCGCACCGTTCACCGCCTCGCGGATGCGTCCCGTGACGTAGCTCTGGTTGGCGAAGAACAGACGGTCGTCGAGCCTGTAGACCACGACGCCTGGCGTGACCCGGGCCGAGCGGTGGACGGCGACATCAGCCCAGCGGCCGAGCCCGTCGACCCACCCGAGCACCGCGTCGTGGGGACGCGCGCTGCGGCGCACCACGTCGATCATCGACAGGCCGGCCGCGAACGCGATCGCTTCCAGTACGCCCACGGCGACCACCCCGGCGGCGGTCACGGCGGCGATCGCCAGCTCCACCTTGTCCGTGTCGGCCAGGGCGCGCCAGGAGGCGGGCTCGACCAGCCCGATCGCGGCCGACACGATGATCGCGCCCAGGACCGCCTTGGGCAGGTCGGCGATCGGGCCGGTGAGGAACAGCAGGACGAGCGCGACGATCACCGCGGCCGCCAGGCCCGCAAGCTGGCTCTGGGCGCCCATTTCGTCGTTCACTGCGGTGCGCGAGCCGCTGGCGCCGATCGGCAGGCCCTGGGTGAGCCCGGCCGCCATCTGCGCCCCGCCCATCGCCAGCAGCTCTTGGTCGACGCGCACGTGCTGGTCGTGGCGGCCCGCGAACGAGCGCGCCGTGAGGACCTCGTCGGCGAAGCAGACGAGGAAGATCCCGACCGCCGCCGGAAGCATGGTCAGGACGTCGCCGAGCGGGGGAGACGGCAGCCTCGGGGCCGGCAGGCCCGACGGGATGGAGCCGACGACGGCGACGCCCGCGCCCGCGAGGTCGAGCGCCGACGACGCGGCGATCGCGCCGGCGACGACGAGGAGCGCCGCCGGGACGCGCGGAGCGAGAAAGCGCAGCGGCAGCAGGACCGCCAGCGCGGTCACGCCGACGGCCAGCGTGGGCAGGTTGACCTCGCCGATCTCGCGCAGGGCCTCGACGAGGCCGGGGAGCGGATCGAGCGCCTGCACGTCGATTCCCGTCAGCTTCTCCAGCTGGCCGATGATCAGCACCACCGCGACCCCGTGGATGTAGCCGATGAGCACCGGGCGCGAGAGGTAGTCCGCGAGCCACCCCAGCCTGACGACGCGCGCGAGCAGGAAGCATCCGCCCACCAGCAGGGCGAGCGTCGCGGCGAGCTCGCCCGCGTGCGCGCTCCCCGCGGCGGCGAGGCCCAGGACGGAGGCGCCGGCGAGGGCCGAGATTGAGCCCTCGGGGCCGACGATGAGCTGGCGCGACGAGCCCAGGAGCCCGTACACGACCGTGGGGACGAGCAGCGCGTAGAG
This sequence comes from Solirubrobacteraceae bacterium, assembly GCA_040005775.1. Classification (GTDB taxonomy): domain Bacteria; phylum Actinomycetota; class Thermoleophilia; order Solirubrobacterales; family Solirubrobacteraceae; genus JAOPZW01. The sequence continues at coordinate 6,757 of JBDTYI010000040.1, read as the reverse complement.
CCCCGCGACCGCCGTCACACCGGCCAGCTCCGCGTAGGCCATCGCCGACGGGATCGCCAGCGCGGCGACGGTGAGGGCGGCGAGGCCGTCGCGGCGGGCACGGTGCGGGCGGTAGCCCGGCAGCTCGGCCGAGACGGGGATGGCCCGCTGGAGCACGGGCGCCTTCGGCGCCGGGCGGAAGGGCCGATGGCCGTCGTTCATTGCGTCCCGAGCCTCGCAACGCCGCCGCGCGCCGGCAACGGCGCCAGCCTCCGTGCCGCCGGGGGGCGTGCCCCCCGGCGATGCACCCGCCCGCCTCATTGCGGGCGGTTCTGCCGGCCGGGAGGGTCAGGGCATGGCGAAGACCACTCGGCTGGGGAACACGACGGTGAGCGCCCGCGCGGCGCTGACGGTCTGCAGGGGGACGTGGCGGCTGCGGGCGGGTCGCCTGCCGTGGCAGGGTCGCAGGCCGGCGCGCGTCCGCCGACGCTGACCCGGCTCGGGCGCGCTCCCGTGGCGCGGCCCGGTCCGCATCATGCGAAGCGGGTGAGGCGCACCGCGGCGCACCGCAATAGCTTCAAGCGTGCATCCGACCAGCGAAGGGGTCCGCAATGGCCAAGCCGTTCAAGGGCACGATCAACGTCGACATCCGCGACTCGGTGCCCGACTGGGCGCCGTTCGAGGCGCCGCGGGCGCCCGAGGGCGCCGCGAGCGTCGTCTACATCGTGCTCGACGACGTCGGCTTCTCCGCGCTGGGCAGCTACGGCGGCCCGATCGCCACGCCGAACATCGACCGCATCGTGGCCGACGGGCTGCGCTACACGCAGTTCCACACGACAGCGCTGTGCTCGCCGACGCGCTCGTGCCTGCTGACCGGGCGCAACCACACGCGCAACAGCATGGCCTGCATCACCGAGGCGGCGATCGGCTTCCCGAACGCCAGCGGCGTGATCCCGCCCGAGAACGGCCAGATCCAGGAGATCCTCGGCGCCCAGGGCTGGAACACCTACATGGTCGGCAAGTGGCACCTGTGCCCCGACGCCGAGATGAACCTCGCCTCCCCGCGGCGCAACTGGCCGACGGGCCGCGGCTTCGAGCGCTTCTACGGCTTCCTCGGCGCCGAGACGAACCAGTGGTATCCCGACCTCGTCTACGACAGCCATCCCGTCGACCCGCCGCGCACCCCCGCAGAGGGCTACCACCTCACCGAGGACCTCACCGACAAGGCGCTCGAGTTCATCCGCGACGCCAAGGTGATCGCGCCCGAGAAGCCGTTCTTCCTCTACTACGCGCCCGGCGCGTGCCATGCGCCCCACCACGCCCCGAAGGAATGGATCGAGCGCTTCAAGGGACAGTTCGACATGGGGTACGAGGCGATGCGCGAGCAGACGCTCGCCCGTCAGAAGCAGATGGGCATCGTCCCCGCCGACACCGAGCTGCCGCCGCTGAACCCGATCGGCGTCGCGGGCCAGCGGACAGGCCCGAACGGCGAGGCGTTCCCGGCCCTGGAATTCACGCGCCCGTGGGACGCCCTGTCGGCCGAGGAGCAGCAGCTGTTCTGTCGGATGGCCGAGGTGTACGCCGGGTTCATGGGCCATGCCGACGAGCAGATCGGGCGCCTGCTCGACCATCTGGAGGAGTCCGGGCAGCGCGAGAACACGATGGTCGTCGTGGTCTCCGACAACGGCGCCAGCGGCGAGGGCGGACCCGACGGATCGGTCAACGAGAACAAGTTGTTCAACGGCCTGGCCGACGACATCGACGAGAACCTCGCGATGCTCGACGAGCTCGGCGGCCCCAAGACCTACAACCACTACCCCAACGGCTGGGCGATGGCGTTCAACACGCCGTTCAAGATGTGGAAGCGCTACGAGTTCAACGGCGGCACGTCGGACCCGTGCGTCATCTCCTGGCCGGCGGGCACCCCCGGTGGCGGCGAGATCCGCGAGCAGTACCACCACGCCATCGACCTGGTGCCGACGATCCTCGACGCGCTCGGCGCCGAGGCGCCCGAGACGATCGGCGGCCACGTGCAGGCCCCGTTCGACGGCGTGAGCATGCGCTATAGCTTCGACCACGCCACGCTGCCCAGCGCGCGGTCGACGCAGTTCTTCGCGATGCTCGGGTCGCGCGGGATCTGGCACGACGGCTGGAAGGCCGTGACCACCCATCCGACGCTCAGCGGCTGGGGGCACTTCGGCCTCGACACGTGGGAGCTGTACCACACCGATGTCGACCGCTCAGAGGTCCACGACCTGGCCGCGCAGGAGCCCGAGCGCCTGCAGGAGCTGATCAACCTCTGGTACGCCGAAGCCGGGGCCAACGGGGCGTTCCCACTCGACGACCGGGGCGCCCTGGAGATCATCCTCACTCCCCGGCCGCTCCTGACCCCGGCCCGCAACCGGTATGTGTATTTCCCCGGGCTCGCGGAGGTGCCCGAGTCCCAGGCGGTCAACATCCGCAACCGCTCCTTTTCGATCGGTGTGCTCGTCGATCTCCCTGAGCCCGGCGCCCAGGGCGTCCTGTTCGCGCAAGGCGCGCGCTTCGGCGGCCACGCCCTGTACGTGAAGGACAACCGGCTGCACTACGTCTACAACTTCGTCGGCATCACCGAGCAGCACGTCGTCGCCGACCGCGACCTGCCGACCGGCGAGGACCTGATCCTGTCGGCCGCCTTCGAGAAGCAGGGCGAGGACCCCCCGGGGGTCGCGGCCGGCATCCTCTCGCTCTACCACGGTGAGGAGAAGGTGGGCGAGGGGCCGATCAAGACCCAGCCGGGGAAGTTCTCGCTCGCCGGCGAGGGGCTCTGCGTCGGGCGCGACAGCGGCGAGCCGGTCACCGACGATTACGCCGGCGAGGGGCCGTGGGCGTTCACCGGCGGGACGATCAGGCGCGCCGCCGTCGACGTCAGCGGCGAGCCCTACGTCGACCTCGAGCGCGAGGCGGCGGCGATGATGGCGCGCGAGTGACCTGAGGCTTTGCCTAGGTAGCAGCGCACCCCGCACCGGTTGGTGGCAGCCCCCCGCGCATGCGGTTGCACGCCCCCTTGCCCGCCGCCGTTGCCAGCGGCGATTCTGGGTGGGATGACCGTCCCGGCCACGATCGACGCCCTCCCCCGAATCGGCGGCAGCCCGCTCGCCAAGCGACGCCGGCCGGTGGCGCTCGTCGAGCGTCGCGGGACCCGGCCGGTCACGCTGCGGGCGATCCGGCGGCCGCGCCTGACCCGCCCGCTGACGCAGACGTCGGCGCAGCTGCTGGTGGCGCTCGTGGCGCCCGCCGGATACGGCAAGACCACGCTCCTCTGCGACTGGGCCGATCGCGACGAGCGGCCGTTCGCGTGGGTCACGCTCGACTCCGAGGACAACGACCCGGCGTGCCTGGACGCCTCCGTGCGGCTGGCCGTGGAGCGCGTCGCCGCGCAGCGTGGCAGCGGACGGTTCGTGCTCGTCCTCGATGACCTGCAGGCGCTGCGCGAGCCCGCTGCGGCGGCGGCGCTCGCGGCCCTGCTCGACGAGCTTCCCGCGGAGGCGACGGTCGCGCTCGCGTCGCGGACCCCGCCGCCGCTGCCCGTCGCGCGCATGCGTGCGCAGCGGCGGCTCCTCGAGGTCGGCCCGCGCGAGCTGGCGATGGACCTCGACGAGGGCGCGGCGATGCTCGCGCGCGCCGGGCTCGAGCTCGACCGCGAGGACGTCACGCAGCTGCTGCTGTCCACCGAGGGGTGGCCGGCCGCCCTCTCGCTCGGGGCCATCACGCTCGGCGACGGACCGCTCCCGGGGCGCAGCACGAGCTTCGGCGGCACCGACCGGTTGGTCACCGAGTACGTGCAGGACGAGATCCTCGACGGCCTGCCCGCGCCACGGAGGCGCCTGCTCCTCGAGACGTCCGTGCTCGAGACGCTCAGCGGGCCGCTCTGCGACTTCGTCCTGCAGCGCGACGGCTCTGCGGGCGAGCTCGTGGAGCTCTGCCGGCAGCAGGGCCTGCTCATCGCGCTGGGCCGCTCGGACGAGCGCTTCCGCCATCACCGGCTCCTGGGGGAGATGCTCAGATCAGAGCTGCGGCGGCTCGAGCCGGCCCGCGCCGCGGAGCTGCACCGCCGCGCCAGCGACCACTACCGCGCCGCGGGCGACGACGACCGGGCGGTGCGGCACGCGATAGCGGCGGGTGACGTCGACGCCGCCGGCGAGCTGGTCTGGAGCAGCACGGCGCCCGCGGTGAGCCGCGGTGACAAGCAGACGGCCGAGGCCTGGTTGAGCCTGTTCAGCGACGCCGAGCGCCTCGCCACCCCGTCGCTCGCGCTCGCGTCGGCGACCACGCAGCTCGCGTCCGGCCAGGGTCACCTGGCGGAGCACTGGGCGCAGGCCGCGGCCGCACACCCCGCCCATTCGCCCGCGGTCGAAGCGGGCGCTCGCCTGGTGGACGCGGCGCTCGCACGCCACGGGATCGCCCGCATGCGCGCGGACGCGGCGTGGGCGTATGACCTCACGCCGGGCGCGAGCCCGAGCCGAGCGATGTGCTGCCTGGTCGCGGGCACCGCCGCCCAGCTCGACGGCGACGATGGCGACGCCGTGCTGAAGCTTCAGGAGGGCGCCCATCGCGCCGCGGTGACCGCTCCCGACGTGCACGCCCTGTGCCTGACGCAGCTCGCGCTCCCCGCGCTCGTGCGGGAGGACTGGGAGGAGGCCGGTGCGCTCGTCACCCGCGGGCGTGCGCAGGTCGAGCGCTATCACCTCGACGCGTATCCCACCGCCGCGCTCGTGCTCGGGGCCTCGGCCCTGGTGCGTGCGCACCGGGGGCGGGTCGAGGAGGCGCAGCGCGATCTCCACGCCGCGCGCGAACTCCGGGTCGAGCTGACCGACTTCGCCGCGTGGTACGACATCGAGCTCTCGATCGTGCTCGCGCGAGCGGCGGTCCGGCTCGGTGACCGCAACGGCGCTCGCGAGCTGCTCGCCGACGCGAGCCGCGCGATCCGGCGGCTGTCGGGCGCGGCGATGCTCGAGTCGTGGCTCGAGGCGTCGTGGAACCGGCTCGACCCAGTCATCGGGCCGGCGGGCGTAGCGCCCTTCGCGCTGACCACGGCGGAGCTCAGGATCCTGCGCTTCCTTCCGACCCACCTGTCGTTCCGCGAGATCGGAGACCGGGTTCACGTGTCGGCGAACACGGTCAAGACGCAGGCCAACGCCGTCTACCGCAAGCTCGACGTGACCTGCCGCTCGGACGCCGTGTCGCGAGCGCGACAGCTCGGGATGCTCGACGCCTAGCGCGATGACCGTCGCCGACGTCACGGCGGGGGAGGATGCGGACGTCCGGCGCGCGGAGTTCCGCTACGGGGCCGTGTTCGTGCTGATGCTCACGCTGCTCGTGTTCGCCCTCGTCGCGCCGGCCGGAGACACGAGCCGCGCGGTGGTGCTCGGCCTCGAGGGCGCCGCGCTCCTCGTCGTCGTCGCGACCTCGCGTGAGCGACCCGGCGTGCGAAACGCGCGGGCCCGCACCCTCGGTGGCGCAGCGGTGATCGCCGTGGCGGCCGTCGCGCTCGGGGCGCTCCCGATCCCCGTGGTGCTGGCGATCAACGGCCTCCTGATGGTGGCCATCCTTGTCGCGCTCGTGCGTGGTCTGCTGCGGCTCGTACGGCGCCACGGCGTGACGCTCCAGGTCGTCGCGGGGGCGTTGACGATCTACGTCCTGACCGGCCTGATCTTCACCTGGCTGGTGAGCTTCGTCGCGAACGTCGGCGATGGCGCGTTCTTCGCCCAGGGCGGGGACGGGTCCCAGAGCGAGCGCGTGTACTACAGCTTCACGGTCCTCACGACGACCGGCTTCGGCGATTTCACGGCCGCGACCCCGGTGGGGCATGCGCTCGCAGTCGTCGAGATGCTCGTCGGCCAGCTCTACCTCGTGACGGTCATCGGCGTGATCGTCGGCGACCTGGCCAGCCGCTCGCGTTCCTGAGCTAGTCGGGCGGCGCGGGCGTGATCCGCGCAGTGACGACGTAGGCCACCACGACTGCGACGATGACGACCGGCATGACCTCGAGGCCGTCGGCGCCGAGGAGCAGCGTGGCGAGCATCGTCGCCGTCAGAGGCAGCGAGAGCATGACGGTGCACATCGCGCCGATGCCCATCGCCGCGCCGGGGATGACCTCGAGTCCCGGGAGATGCGACGCCGCGATCCCGGCGGCCGCGCCGATGAACATGGCCGGGAAGACCGGGCCGCCACGGAACGTGCTCAGCGAGAGTGCGTAGGCCAGCCCCTTGCATGCGACGAGCAGCAGCAGCGCACCCACCGACCAGCCGCTGGCCCCGTCGATCAGCCCACCGAGGGCCGACTGCCCCGAGTAGAGGACCTCCGACGCCGGCTTGCCGGACGCCTGGCCGAAGCCGATCGCCAGGGCGGCGATGGCCAGGCCGAGAACGGGCATGAGCAGCAGCATGCGCGGCTCGACGAGCGAGCGCACGCGGAGCGCGAGCAGCGTGATGGCGCGACCGAGGAACGGTGCGAGCAACCCGAAGGCGACGGCATAGCCGAAGTCGGCGAGCGTCAGGTGATCGAACGGCGGAAGCCCGGGGATCGCGAGGCTGAACGTCCCCAGGCCGGTGATCGAGTCCAACCCCAGGAAGATCAGCGTGCCGAGCCCGGCGGCCAGCAGGCCCGGCAGGAGCACCAGCCCGAGCATCGGGCCGCCCAGGCCGGAGGCCTCCAGCAGCAGGAACGCGCCGATCAGCGGGGAGCCGAGCAGCGAGCTGATCGCCGCGAAGCTGCCGGTCGCCGACATCACCGCCGC
>JBDTYI010000039.1:0-27572 GCA_040005775.1 Solirubrobacteraceae bacterium | reverse complement strand
CGTAGGACGGGCTCAGCGTGGCGGCCAGCAGCAGGCGGCTGGCGAACTTCGGCGGCCCGCCGTCGGCGAGCTCGTCGGTCAGGATGTCGGGCGTCGTCGGGAAGAAGTTGGGGCGGAAGTACTCGCGCTCCTCGGAGTGCGCCAGCTCGTCGACGTACTCGCTGAGCTCCCAGCGGCTGCTCTTCCACGTGAAGTACGTGTAGCTCTGGTCGAAGCCGATCTTGGCCAGCTCGCGCATGACGGCGCGACGGGTGAACGCCTCGGCCAGGAAGATCGTGCCGGGGTGCGTGGCGCGGATCTCCTTGATCAGCCACTCCCAGAAGCCGAACGGCTTGGTGTGCGGGTTGTCGACGCGGAAGACCGTGACGCCGAGCTGCACCCAGTGGCGCACGACCTGATGCAGTGCGTCCCACAGCCCCTGCCAGTCCTCGCAGGCGAAGTCGACGTTGTAGATGTCCTGGTACTTCTTCGGCGGGTTCTCGGCGTACTTCAGGGTGCCGTCCGGACGCCGGTAGAACCACTCGGGGTGCTCCTTCAGCCACGGGTGATCGGGCGAGCAGTTGACCGCGAGGTCCAGCGCGACGTCGATGTCGAGGGCGTTGGCGGCCCGCACGAGCTCGACGAAGTCCGCCTCGCTGCCCAGCTCGGGGTGGATCGCGTCGTGGCCGCCGGTCTCGTCGCCGATCGCGTACGGGCTGCCGGGGTCGTTCGGGCCGGCGGTGAGCGTGTTGTTGGGGCCCTTGCGGTTCGTGTGCCCGATCGGGTGGATCGGCAGCAGGTAGAGCACGTCGAAGCCCAGCTCGGCCAGGCGCGGCAGCTGGGCCTGCACGCCCGCGAAGCCGCCGAACGAGCGCGGGAACAGCTCATACCAGGAGCCGAAGCGCGCCAGGGGGCGGTCGACATCGATCTGGAGGGTCTGCTCGTAGTCGGTGGCCTCGGCGCGGCCCGCGACGCTGTCGACGAGCGCGACGAGGTCGGGGTGCAGCGCGGCGGTCGCGTCGGTGAGGATCTCCTCGGCGGCGGCCTTCAGGCGCCTGGCGACGTCGCCTCTGGCCTTCGTGGCGGCGTCGTCGAGGATGACCGCGCCCTCGCTGAGCTCCCCGCTGACGTCGGCCTGCCCGGCCTCCAGCTTGCGCGCGATCTCGCTGCGCCAGCCGGCGTAGACGTCGACCCACGCCTGGATCGTCCAGGTCGTGGTGCCGACGGTGTCGACTCCGAACGCGCCCTCCCAGCGAACGCCGTCGTGGTGGGCGTCGACCGGGTAGAGCTCGGACTCGCGCCAGCGCTTGTCCTCGGGTCCGCGCCAGCGCACGACCGCGCGCAGCACCTCGTGGCCGTCGCGGAAGATGTCGGCGGAGACCTGCACCATGTCCCCGGTCGTCCGCTTGACCGGCCAGCGGCCACAATCCACGGTTGGGGTGGGGTGCTCGATCCGTATGCGTGAAGGCGCTTCAGCCTTGTCGCGGGCGGGCACGTCCCTCCCTCCTTCCCACATGCCCCTCCCCCGAACCAGCGGTTTACAGCTGCATCTCACGTCGCTTCCGGACGGTCGTCTGGGCCCCTCGGCGTACCGGTTCGTGGACTGGCTGGCGGCCGCCGGGCAGTCGTGGTGGCAGGTCCTGCCGCTCGGCCCGCCCAACCGCCACCGGTCGCCCTACAAGGCCGCTTCGGCCTTCGCGTCGTGGCGCGGGCTGCTGGCCGATCCGGGTGCCGGCGTGAGCGCGGCCGAGCGCGAGGACTTCCGCGCGCGCCACGCGTTCTGGGTCGACGACTGGGCCGCGTTCGCGGGCGGGACCCGCGCGACCGACGACCAGGTGCGCTTCGAGCGCGAGTGGTCGGCGCTGCGCGCGTACGCCGCCGAGCGAGGCGTGAAGCTCATCGGCGACGTGCCCATCTACGTCGCGCCCGGCGGCGCCGACCACTTCGCGCACCCGGAGCTGTTCCGCGCCGGCGTCCAGGCGGGGGCGCCACCGGACCTGTTCACCGACAAGGGCCAGCTGTGGGGCAACCCGATCTACGACTGGCCGGCACTGCAGCGCCGCGGCTACCGCTGGTGGACCGAGCGCTTCCGGCGGACCTTCGAGCTCTTCGACCTCGCCCGGATCGACCACTTCCGCGGCTTCACGGCCTACTGGTCGGTGCCCGAGGGCGCCCCGGACGCGCGCGGCGGGCGCTGGGTCCGCGGGCCGGGCCGTGCGGTGTTCGACGCTGCGAAGGCCGAGCTGAAGCGCCTGCCGCTGATCGCCGAGGACCTCGGCGTCATAACGCCCGGCGTGGAGCGCCTGCGTGACGGCCTCGGGCTGCCGGGCATGGTCGTGCTGCAGTTCGCCTTCGACCCCGACGACCCGCACGGCCCGCACCGCCCGGAGAATCACCGCGCCGGGCAGGTGCTCTACACGGGCACGCACGACAACGACACGCTGCGTGGCTGGGTGCAGACGCTGCCCGCCGAGCGCTTGGCCGAGGTGCGCGCCGCGGGCGTCGGCGCGCGCGAGCCGTGGTGGGATCTCATCGAGGCCGGGATGGGCTCCAGGGCTCGGCTGTTCATGCTTCAGGCCCAGGACGTGCTCGGCCTGGGCTCGGAGGCGCGGATGAACCTGCCCGGCCGGGCCGGCGGGCAGTGGCGCTGGCGGATGGCCGCCGGCGCGCTGACTCCCGCCATGGCGAAGCGCCTGCGCGCACTCACCGAGGCAGCGAGGCGCACGCCATGACACACCGGGGCGTCGTCGCCTTGGGCGACTCGATCACCAACGGGCACGGCGAGCCCGCGCTCGGCGTGCCGATGCAGTCGTGGGCCATGTGGCTGGCCGAGGCGCTCGACCTGCCCTTCCACAAGCTCGCCGCCGACGGCGCCCGCGCCCCCGACGTCCTGCGCGACCTCGTGCCGCGCCTGGTCGGCCCCTACGACGTGGCGTGCGTGTGGATCGGGGTCAACGACACGCGCTCGGTCGACTGGGACGACGACGCCTACGAGCGCGACCTCGGCCTGATCTGCGACGCGGCCGCCGCCGCCAGCCGGCGGCTGCTGGTGTGCACGATCCCGGCCGACCTCGGGCGCCCGAGCGCCGGCTCCAAGCCGCTGGAGGCCGGCGCGATCATCCGCCGCGTGGCCCGTCGGCACGAAGCGGCGCTGGCCGACCTCGACGACCTCGCGGGGCCGCCATGGATGCTCCCAGACGCCGTGCATCCCACCGCGGTCGGACAGCTGCAGATCGCCGACCGCGCGGCCGTGGCGCTCGGGGCGCCCCGGCTGCCGTCGTCGCTCGTCGAGGTCCACGAGTCGCCGCGCGCGAAGGTCCGCTTCGCCGCCCGCTACGGCGTCATGTTCGCGCAGGACGTGCGCCGCCGCGCGCTCGAACGCGGCAGCGACGACGCCTGACAGCGGCGGTGGGCCGTCTTGACCGTGACAATCCCGAACAAGACGGCCCACGCCCGTAGGGTTGCGGTGTGCTGCGCCTCATCCTGCACCGCCTCCGGCTCGGCGCCCGCCTGCGGGTCGCCCGCGGCGCCCGCGTCGGGTGCAACGTGCGCCTGGAGGTCGCCCCCGGCGCTCACCTCGCCCTCGGTGCCGGGAGCACCATCGGCGACGGCACCCGCATCGACGTCGCGGCCGGCAGCGTCATGCTCGGCGACCATGCGTCGCTCGGCACCCGCTGCGTCATCGCGGCGCGCGAGCGGGTCACCATCGGGGCGCACGCGCGCCTGGGTGACGAGACCGTCCTGATCGACTTCGACCACGGCTCCGGCGACGTCGAGCTGCCGGTACGCCTCCAGGGCCTTCCGACCGCGCCGATCGCGATCCGCGAGCGGGCGCGGATCGACTACGGCGCGGCGATCCTGCGCGGCGTGACCGTGGGCGCCGGCGCCCACGTGGGACCGCGGTCGGTGGTGGTTCGCGACGTCGCGGCGGACGCCGGCGTGCAGGGCATCCCCGCCCACGCCCCTAAGGGGCCGCGGCGACAGCCGCAGGCTCCGGCGCCGCAGGCCTGACGCGCGAGACGAGCACCAGCCCGGCGAGGATCGCCCCGACGCCCGCGAACTGGAGCGCCGACGGCGTCTCGGCGAAGATCAGCGCGCCGAGCAGCACCGAGCCGATCGGCTGGATGGTCAGCAGCAGCGACGTCAGCGCGGCGGGAAGACGCGGCAGCGACGAGCTGATCAGCAGCCACCCGATCACCTGCGAGGTGACGGCGAGCGTCACGAGCCACGCGTGGGCCGGCCAGGACGGCACGAGGTCGGCGTCGCCGATGATCAGCCCGGCGATCACGCAGACGACGGTCGCGACCGCGGTCGCGTCGAGCAGCGGGCCTGCCGGGCGGCGCAGGTCGTTGCCCCCGGCGCGCAGCAGCAGGATGAAGCCCGCGTAGGTGAGCCCGGTCGCCGCGCCGAAGACCACCCCCTGCGTCGGGTTGTCGCCGTAGGCGCCCTGCTCCAGCGCGCCCGAGATGAGCACCACGCCGCCCAGAACCAGCGGCAGCGTCGCCAGGACACGGCCTCCGGGCCGCTCGCTCAGCACGGCCCATGCGACGAGCGGGACAAACGCGACCTGCAGGTTGCCGAGCACCGTCGCCAGGCCGGCGCCCACGTCGGCGATCGCGTGGTGCCAGCAGATGAGGTCGGCGGCGAAGAACACGCCCGCGCCCGCCGCCAGCAGTCGTCCGCGCGGCGGACGCGGGCCCAGGCGGCGGTCCTCCCGCCACGCCAGCGCCCCCAGCAGCGGCAACGCGTAGGCGCAGCGGAAGACCGCGGCCGTCGACGGCGCGACGTCGGCGAGGCGCACGAGGATCGCCGACCACGCGATGACGAGCGCACCGAGGACCGCCATGCGGCGCGGGCTTGCGGTGAGGGCGGACAGGCACCCCAGGCTATGGACTACCGGTGACTACCGGTGGTGGCGGTGCCTGCGCTGCCCGCGCTGCCCGCCGCGCTCAGCGCGCCGCGCGGCCCGCAGCGCCTTGACCTCGACGCCGAGATGGGAGGCGACGGACGCGATGAACGCCGTGCGCGCCCCGCGCAGCGCGGCCCGCGGACGGACGGGCAGGTTCGAGCGGTCGCAGGTCAGCGGCGCCTTGCGGCAGGCGACGATCGCGTCGCGCTGGGCGGCGCTCAGGCGGCCCGCCTGCACCCGTTGGTCCAGCACGTCGGCGAGCGCCGCGGCGCGGGCGGCGCGCAACTGCTCGCCGGTCTTGCCCAGCCGCTGGGCGATGCGGTCCTCGCGCGCGGTGCGCTGGGACTCGTGCTTGGCGCGCACGTCGGCGCGCGTCGGCGGCGGGCTCGTCGAGGACTTCCCGGCCAGGGCCGTCGCGCTCACCACACCGGCTGCCGCGAGGCAGCAGGCGAGGACGGTCAGAAGGGCGCGTCGCATGCCCCCTCAACCCGGGCGTCAGGCCAACGGTGCGGTCTCCCGATCGTCCGTGCGCGCCAGCAACACCCGCGTCGACCCGGCGATCTCGATCAGCGCCTCGCGTGCGCTGCGGCTCACGCCGGCGAAGTTGATGAAGCCGTGGATCTGCCCTTCGAAGCGCCGCATGGCGACCTCGTTGCCGGCCGCGCGCAGCGCCTCGCCGTACGCCTCGCCCTCGTCGCGCAGCGGGTCGAACCCGGCGCTGACGAGGTACACGGCGCCCTGCCCCGCGAGGTCCTCGTCGAACAGCGACAGCCCGCCCTCGCCCGGGGCCGTGAAGTGGTTCTCGAACCAGTTGATCTGGGGGTCGGTGAGGAAGAAGCCCTCGGCGAACAGGTCGCGCGAGCGCCGTCGCGGCCCGGCGCCACGGTCGGCTCCCGGGTAGAGCAGCAGCTGGAAGTCGGGCCCCCGCGCCCCCACGCGAGCGGCCCGCCCGGCGACCACCGCCGACGTCGTGGCCCCCGCGCTGTCCCCGCCAACTCCCAGCCGGTCGGGGTCGGCACCGAGCTCGGCGGCGTGCTCGACCGCCCACGCGAACGCGGCCTCGCCGTCGTCGTAGGCGGCCGGCAGCGGGAACTCGGGCGCCTTGCGGTACTCGACGCTGAGCACGTGCACACCGGCGTGCTTGCACAGCAGGCGGCAGGGCAGGTCGTGGCTGTCGAGGCCGCCAACGACGAAGCCGCCGCCGTGGAAGAACACCAGCAGCGCGGCCGGCTCGCGCCCGTCGAAGCCGGCGGGCGCGTAGTGGCGAGCCGGCAGCGGGCCGGTCGCACCGTCCACCTGAAGGTCGCCCACCGCACCCACCGGGACGGACGGGCCCTGCGAGCCGCGCGACTGGCTGAGGGTCAGCTTGCGCGCCTGCTCGGGCGTGAGCGTCTCCATCGGCGGCAGCCCCCGGCGCTCGATGAGAGCCAGCGCGAGCTGGATGTCGGGCTCGAGGGTCTGACCGTCGATCACGACCGGCTTCCCGCCCGACAGGCGCACCTGTAGGCGCGGCGGAAGGGCCGAGAACGCGCGGGCGATGCGGTACTCGATGCGCTGGCGGGCGGCGAGGGAGCGTGCGGACATGCGTGGTGCCTACCCGCCCGCGGGCCGCCGCAGCGGCGCCGTGGCGAACTCCGCCATCCCCACTTCGAGCGTGATCTCGGCGCGCAGCCCGAGCACGTCGCGGGCGCGGTCGGCGGAGGCGAAGACGTGGCGCACGTCGCCCCGGCGGTAGGCGCCGGTCACCTCGGGCGCCGGGCCGCCGGCGGCGTCGGCGAGCGCAGCCGCCATCTCGCCGACGCTGCGCGGGTTGCCGGTGGCGACGTTGAACGGCCCTCGCGCGTCGCCCTCCAGCGCGAGGACGTTGGCCTGCGCGACGTCGCTGACGTGGATGAAGTCGCGCAACTGGCCGCCGTCCTCGAAGACCTTCGGCGCGTCACCGGCCTCGAGCGAGGAGCGGAAGATCGACGCGACGCCCGCGTAGGGCGTGTCGCGCGGCATCCGCGGCCCGTAGACGTTGTGGTAGCGCAGCGACACGACGCGGGCGCCGTCGGTCTCGCGCGCCCACGCCTCGCACAGGTGCTCCTGGTGGAGTTTGGTCGCCGCGTAGACGTTGCGCGGGTCCGCCGGCGCGTCCTCCGGCACGGCCTCGGCCTCCAGCGGCCGGCCGCACACCGGGCACGGCGGCTCGAAGCGGCCGGCGTCGAGGTCCTCGATCGCCCGCGGGCCGGGGCGCACCAGGCCGTGCTCGGCGCAGCGGTAGCGGCCCTCGCCGTAGACGACCATCGAACTGGCCAGCACCACCGGTCCCGCGTAGCTGCGCAACGCCAGCGCCCGCAGCAGCTGAGCGGTGCCGAAGTCGTTGTGCGACGCGTAGTCGGCGATGTCGCGGATGTCGAGCCCGAGCCCGACCATGGCGGCCTGGTGACAGACCGCGTCCACGCCCTCCAGCGCGTCCGACACAACGTCGGGGTCCCGGACGTCTCCTTCGATGAGCTCGGCGCCTGCCGGGAGCCCGTCGGGGCGGCCGTCGTGCGCACTGGCGAGCAGCGCGTCGAGCAGACGGACGTCGTGTCCGCGCTCGAGCAGGGCCTCGGCGACGTGGGAGCCGATGAACCCGGCGCCCCCGGTGATCAGCACGAGCATGGGCGCGCACTCTAGGCCCACGCCCAGGCCATGGGCGTCCGATCGCTCGGGCAGGCCGTATACGGGTATGAGACCCAATCGTGATCGACGTCGTCCTCCCCTGCCTGAACGAAGCCGGAGCCCTGCCCTACGTACTGGGCCGGATGCCCGACGGCTATCGCGCGATCGTCGCCGACAACGGATCGACCGACGGCTCCGGCGAGCTGGCGGCGAGCATGGGCGCCACCGTCGTGCGCGAGCCGCAGCCCGGCTTCGGGGCCGCGTGCTGGGCGGGCCTTCAGGCCGCCGAGGCCGATGTCGTGTGCTTCATGGACTGCGACGGGTCACTCGACCCGCGCGACCTCCCCCGCGTCGCCGACCCCGTCGCCGCCGGCAGCGCCGACCTCGTGCTCGCCGCGCGCGACGCCAGCCGCGGCGCCTGGCCCTTCCATGTGCGCCTGGCCAACCGCGCCCTGGCCTTCGAGCTGCGCCGCCGCACGGGCCTCGCGCTGACCGACCTCGGCCCGATGCGCGCCGCCCGCCGCTCCGCGCTGCTCGAGCTCGGCATCGAGGACCGTCGCTTCGGCTGGCCGCTGGAGATGGTGCTGCGCGCCCACCAGGCCGGCTGGCGGATCACCGAGGACACCGTGCCCTACAGCCCCCGCGAGGGGCGTTCGAAGGTCACCGGCACCGCGCGCGGGTTCGTCCGCACCGTGCGCGACATGGCGGCCGTGCTCTCGTGACGCTCGCGGTCATCGCCAAGGCTCCGGTCGCGGGGCGCGTCAAGACGCGCCTCACGCCGCCATGTACCCCTGAGCAGGCCGCCGCGCTGGCCGAGGCCGCGCTGCGCGACACGCTCGATGCGGTGCGCGCCACCCCGGCCGCGCGCCGCGTGGTCGTGCTCGACGGCGCGCCCGGCCCCTGGCTCGGCGATGGCTTCGAAGTGATCCCTCAGCGGGGCGCCGGCCTCGACGAGCGCCTCGCCGCGGCCTTCGACGACATCGGCGGCCCGACGTTCCTCGTCGGCATGGACACCCCGCAGGTCACCCCGGCGCTGCTGCTCGCCGGCCTGCGCGCGCTCGACGAGGCACCCGCCTCGCTCGGGCTGTCGACCGACGGCGGCTACTGGGGCATCGGCTTCGCCACCCCCGACGCCGGCGCGCTGGTCGGCGTGCCGATGAGCGTCGACGAGACCGGCGCCGAGCAGCACGCGCGCCTGGTCGGGCGCGGCCTGTCGCCCGTCGAGCTGCCGCTGCTGACCGACGTCGACGACATCGCCACCGCGCGCCTGGTCGCGGCGCAGGCGCCCGGCTCGCACTTCGCCGCCGCGCTGCAGGCCGCCGGCCTGCAGGAGGACGCCGCATGAGCGCCGAGCAGCTCATGCCCGACGAGGCCTACGAGCTGGGGCTGCGCGACACGCGACGCCCGTGGCGGCTCGTGCTCGACGGCGTCGGCGTGCGCCCGGTGCACCTCCAGCGCTGGCTCGACCCACCGGCGCCCGCCGACGAGACCGTGCTCCAGCGCGCCGCCGAGCCGGTGCTCGACGTCGGCTGCGGCCCTGGCCGCCACGTCGGCGAGCTCGCCGCGCGCGGCGTCATGGCGCTGGGCGTCGACGCGTCGCCGATGGCCGTGCGCCTCGCCCGGGCCCGCGGCGCCGAGGTCCACGAGGGATCGATCTTCGGCCAGGTTCCGGGCCCGGGCACGTGGGGCTCGGCCCTGCTGCTCGACGGCAACCTCGGCATCGGTGGCGACCCCGCCCGCCTGCTGCGCCGCGTCGGCGAGCTGCTCGTGCCGGGCGGCTCAGCGCTGGTCGAGCTCGACCCTCCGGGCTCCCCCACGCGCCGCGTGCGCGCCCGTCTCGAGGGCACGCACGGCCGCAGCGCGTGGTTTGCGTGGGCACTGGTCGGCACCGACGGAGTGCACGACCTGGCGGCCCGATGTTCTCTGCGTGTAATGGACGCGTGGGAACATGCCGGCCGCTGGTTCGCCGAGCTCGAATGAGACTTTTCCCCGCCAAGCCCCCGCCCGGTCCCTTCCGCCCAGGCTTCTTCCGCAGCCCCCTGCGCGGGCCGTGGCTCACGTCGCTGCTCGGCTCGCTGCTGCTGGTGGCGATGTTCCTCGTGTCGATCACGGGCCTGCTGTCGCACGCCGCCTACCAGCCCGACCTCGGCGCCAACGCGATCGTCCCGACCGGCGCCGACGCCCCGTGGCTGAACATCGGCTGGCCGACGCACCCGAGCTGGCTCTACGCGCTCACCCAGGGCACGCACGTGACGCTCGGGATCATCGCGGTGCCGCTGCTGCTGGCCAAGCTGTGGTCGGTCATCCCGCGGCTGTTCGCCTGGCCGCCGGTCGCGTCGCCCGCACAGGCGCTCGAGCGCCTCTCGCTGCTGGCCCTCGTCGGCGGCGCGCTGTTCCAGTTCGCCACCGGGATCGTCAACGCGCAGGTCTACTACCCGTTCAAGTTCGGCTTCGTCACCGCGCACTACTACGGCGCCTGGGTGTTCATGAGCGCGCTCGTGATCCACGTGCTCGTGAAGCTGCCGACGATCCGCCGCGCCTACCGCGAGCGCGGGGTGCTCAAGCCGCTGCGAGAGTCGCTCGAGCAGACGCGCCCCGAACCCTACGACCCCGACGGCCTCGTCTCCGAGCGCCCGGCCGAGCCGACGCTCAGCCGCCGCGGTCTGCTCGGCGTCGTCGGCGCGATGACGGCCGGGCTGTTCGTCGTGACCGCGGGACAGTCGATCGGCGGCCCGCTGCGGCGCACAGCGCTGCTGGCCCCCCGCGGCCGCGTCCGGGGGAACGGCCCGAACGACTTCGAGGTCAACAAGACGGCGGCCACCGCGAAGATCACCCCGAAGATGACCGGCGACGGTTACCGCCTGAAGGTGCAGGGCCGCAAGACCGTCGAGCTCAGCCGCGCGCAGCTGCTGGCGCTGCCCCAGCACACCGAGCACCTGCCGATCGCGTGCGTGGAGGGCTGGTCGACGACGCAGGCCTGGACCGGCGTGCGCCTGCGGGACCTGGCGGTGCTCGCCGGGATGCCGGCGTCCACCCAGCTGCACGTCGGCTCGCTCCAGGAGGCCGGGGCCCTGCGCCAGGCGACGCTCGAGTCCGGCCAGGTCGCCGACGAGCGCTCGCTGCTCGCCCTCAAGGTCAACGGCGCCGACCTGTCGCCCGACCACGGGTACCCGGCGCGCGTGATCGTCCCTGCTCTGCCCGGCGTGCACTGCACCAAGTGGGTCGCGACCCTGGACTTCCGCGCATGAGCAGGATCCGCGAACGCTACGGCGCCTCACCGCTGCACCTGCTCGGGCACCTCGTCGTCTTCGCGATCACGCTGTGGGCGATCAGCCACGTCTTCGACGGGCGCGAGCCGTGGAACTTCGTCGTCTGGTTCGTGGCGGCCGCGCTGCTGCACGACCTCCTGCTGCTGCCGTTCTACTCGGTGCTCGACCGGGTCGCGCAGGCGCTGCCGGGCCCGCGCTCGGCGGTCAACTTCGTCCGCGTCCCGGCCCTGATGAGCGGCGTGATGCTCCTCGTGTACTTCCCGCGCATCCTGGACCGCGCCCCGGGCAACTACACGCGTGTCTCGGGCTTCGACCCCGAGGGCTACATGCGCAACTGGCTGCTGATCACCGCGGCGCTGTTCATGGCGTCGGCGTTGCTGTACGTGGGTCGATCCGCCGCCGCTCGCCGCCGCTCCCGGTGACCGTCAGCACCCCGCCGGCGCCGACGCTCACGCGCTCGGGCCGGTGCGGGGTCGCGAACGCGTTGAGCACGTGCGGACGGCCGTGCAGCGGCATCTCGACGACGAGGTCGCGGGCCCGCAGCGTCGCGTACAGGCGCCTGCGCGCCGCGTCGGCGACCAGCGCGTAGGGCTCGCCGCGCAAACGCAGGCGGCGCTCGAGGGCGAAGTCGGGGTCCAGGCGGTAGATCAGCAGCCCGTCGGCGCCCGCGTCGGCGACGTAGACGCGGTAGAGGTCGTTCGAGGCGAACCCCACCGGCGCCACGCCCGCGGGCTGGACGCCGATGCGGCGGGCGCCGTCGTAGACCGTGACGGTGCGCGCCCGCGGGTCCAAAACGGCGCGCAGGCGGCCGTGGGGGCGGACCGTGGTCGGAGTCGACACCCCGAACGACTCCGGCAGATCGGACACCGCCGCCGACCCGCAGCCGCCCGCGACGGGGCCGAGCGCGAGGGCGGCGAGGAGACACGCGCGGCGGGGCACCCGCCGAGGATGGCACGATGCGCGCCGATGCCGCGCGCCCTCCTGCTCGCCGCCGCCCTCGTGGCAGTGGCCGTCACCGCGTACGGCGTCCTCACCCATCTCGCCGACGCCACGCTCGGCACGGCGCTGCCGCCGTTCGTCATGAGCTACGGCATCAGGGTCGAGCCACTCTGGCTGCTGGCCGCCGCCGCGGCCGTCGCCGCCCTCACCGCCGCCGCGCCCCGACTGCTGACTGCGGCCCTCCCCGCCCCCGCGTTCGCCGCCATCGCCCTCGCGGCCGCGCTCGTCCTCGAGCTGACCGTCAACGCGGTGCGCCTGGGCACCTACGGCTGGTGGCGGATCTTCGACCTCCGCGCTGGCGGGTCGTTCGAGGCGGGCAACGAGTACCTCCCCGGCCTCGGCGCCCTGCGCTACGGCGGGCGCTTCTTCCTGGACCGCTTCGCCGAGCTCATTCCCGCGCTGCCGGTCAACGTGGCCGGCCATCCGCCGGCACTGATGCTCGTGATCGACACGCTCGGACTCGGCACCGCCCAGCGGCTCGCGGGCCTGTGCATCGCGTGCGCGGCCGTCACCGCGCCGCTCGCCTACGCGCTCGCGCGCACGCTGGGCCTCCAGGAGCCCAGCGCCCGCCTCGCCGGCCTGCTCGCCGCCGCCTCCCCGGCGATGGTCCTGTTCGGCGCCACCTCCGCCGACGCGGTGTTCGCCGCCGTCGGGCTCGGCGCCGCCTGCCTGCTGGCCTCGCGCCGGCCGCCGGTGCGGGCACTGGGCGCCGTCGCGCTGGCGGTGGCGGCGTTCTTCTCCTGGGCCCTGCTGGCGATCGCCGCGTGGGGGGCGATTCTCGCCTGGCGCCGCGAGGGCCTACGCGCCGCCGTCATACTCGCCGTCGCCTGCGCGGTCGCCGTCGTCGCCTTCAACGCCCTGCTGTACGCCGTGAGCGGCTATGACCCGATCGGCACGCTGCGCGCGACCGAGGCCTACTACCGCAACTCCCTGGCCCGCGACCGGCCCTACCGGTTCTGGGTCCTCGGCTCGCCCGTAGCGTTTCTGGTGACCGTCGGGCTGCCCGTGGCCGCGGGCCTGCTCACCGGCGTGCGCCGCGCACTGGCGCCCGCGCTCGCCATCGGGGGCGTGATCGCCGTGGCCGCACTGGCGGGCTTCACCAAAGCCGAGGTCGAGCGCATCTGGCTGCCGTTCGTGCCGCTGGCCTGCGTCGCGGCGGCCGCCGCACTGCCGACCCGCCGCCCGCGCGTGATCGTCGGCGCGCTAGCCGCGCAGGCGCTGCTGACGATGGTGGCGTTCGAGACGATCTGGTGACACGCGCCACAACGGCATCCGCGTGCCGCCGACGCGCGTGGCGCTCGTCGCGGCCGACGCGCCCGCCTGGCCATAGCGGACCGCGCGACCGCCGAGGCGGCCGCGCGCCCCGCCGCGCCCGTCGAGCGTGAGGCGGCCGGCCTGCGTGCCGGTCACCGACACCGTGCCGCGCAGCTGCCCGGCCGAGGAGGCCTTCAGGCTCCCGGTGAGCCGGACGCCGGGGACGTAGGCGTAGCCGCGCAGCGCGATCGCGCCGTCGAGGGCCGCCTCGCCCGTGAAGCGCCCGCCGTAGAGCCCGCCCCCGCGGACCGACAGGCCCGAGAACAGCGTCTCCAGCGCGCTCGCGCGGGCGTCGGACGCCGTGTCGAGCGCCGCGAAGAGCACACGCCCGCGGGTGCCGCCGACCCCGGGCGCCGAGCGGAAATCGCTCAGCGTCCGCGGCGGGATCGGCAGGGGCGAGACGCCGTTGTCCTTCGCCGCGCACGGCGTGCCGACCGTGCGGCCGACGGCGAAGCGCGCCAGCGCCCGCGCCGAGCAGCCCGTGATGTCGCTGTCGAGGACGTCGTGGCCCGAGCCCTTCAGGGCCACCAGTGACGCCTTCGGCAGCTCTTTGGCCGTCGCCTCCGCGTTCTCGTAGGGCGTGCGCAGGTCCTCCCGGCCGCCGAGCAGGATCGCGGGCACGTCGGGCAGCGGCCCGGTGAAGGCCGGCTTGACCGGGTCGGCCGCGAAGCGCAGGCAGTCGTCGACGTAGCTCGTGCGCAGCACGGTCTGGCCATCGAAGGGCGCGTACTGGTCGGGCGGGACGGCCGCGAGCGCCGCCTGGGCCAGGCCCGGGCGCTGCTCGAACGGCGTCGTGGTCGAGTAGGGCAGCGCCGCGTCCTCGCACCCGGTGATCACGTTGAGCCCGAACGACAGGTCCTTGACCTTCGTCGACGGCCCCTGGGCGATGCGACGCAGGCGCAGCAGCTGCTGCGGGTAGCCGCGCGCCGCGGCCGAGAACGCGCCGGGCAGCGCCGCCTGCAGGAACGGGTTGAGGTCGCCGCTGAGCAACAGGAAGTTCAGCTCGTCGGGTGTCGCGTAGCGCGTGGTGCGGCGCGTGCCGCGCGGGTCGTAGTAGGTGCCGCGCAGCGGGCCCTTGGTGTTGATGGCGTTCACGACCGCGCCGACGTCGGCAACCGGGTCGTTCGTGATCCCGCGGCAGGCGTTGTGCGCGCACTGCTCGCGCAGCACCCGCGGCAGGTTGCGGTAGGTGTCGAGCAGGAAGCCGTCGGGCTGGTCGGGGCCGACGATCGAGTCGAGCACGAGCTTGGAGACGCGGTCGGGGTAGGCGCGCGCGTACTGAAGCGCGACATGGGTGCCGTAGGAGATCCCCATCAGCGCGATCCGCCCGACGCCCAGCCGCTTGCGCAGCGCCTCGATGTCGAGCACGGTGTCGGTGGTCGAGTAGAACGCACGCCGGGCGCCGACGCGGTTGGCGCACGATTCGAGCGCCGCGGGCATGAACGCGTCGAGCGACAGCAGCTTCTGGACGCTCGGGCAGACCAGCGCACCCGACCCGCCGGTGCCCCGCTGGTCCAGGACGGCAAGACGGAAGCGGCGCAGGATCGGCTGCAGCGAGACCGCGAACGAGCTCGCCGAGGACACCGCGGACTGGCCGGGCCCGCCCGACAGGGCGATCAGGACCGGCTTCGGGCCCTTGCGCTCGACGGCGTAGCGCAGCCCGATGGTGCCGGGCGCCGCGCCGTTGCGGTCCAGCGGCGCCGACAGCGTGGCGCAGCGGAAGTCCTGCTGCCCGGGGCAGGTCCTCGACGCGGCGGTGGCGGTGGGAGCGGCGGCGGCAAGGAGTGCGGCGGCGGCGAGGACGAGACGAAGTGGACGCACGTGGCGCGCAACGGTACCGGCCTGGACCGCCGGTCGCGAAGGCGTGGTCGGCCAGGTGGTCTCGGCGCGCGACGCGTTCGCAATACTCTCGTGGCAATGGCGCGTGGGGAGAGCACGTACGCGGCCGAGCGCACCGAGCAGCGCGAGGCGCTCGCACGCGAGTGGAAGCGGCTCTCGCGCGCTGCGACCGTCGTCGCCCTGCTGACGAGCCCGGTCACGTTCGTCTGGCTGGTGGGCGTGCATCACTGGTCCGTGTTCTGGGCGGTCGTGGTGACGTTCGCCCTGGTCGTCGCCTTCCGCGGCTTCATCGACGTCGTCGCGCACCGGCTCATCCCGCGCGCGTCGCTCTACGGGGCGGGGCGCGACCTGCTCGACCACGACATCGTCTCGCGGCGCCGCGTCTGGTACTGGCGCGCTCGCTTCCGCCGCCTGGCCATCCTCGCGGTCCTCGCCGCGATCGTGCTGGGCGTGATGGCCCTGGTGGGTCTGAGCTTCGCCGACGTCGGCCAGTTCGTCGTCGCCGCGCTGCCCACGCTGCTGGTGCTGGGCATCCAGCTCCCGCTGCTGTTCTTCATCAACCTGGTGATCCTGTTCGGGCCGCTGCTGTTCTTCGCGATCCGCCAGATGAAGGGCTACGAGCCCGGCGACGCCGACTGGGGCGTGAAGCTCTCCGACGTCCGTGGGCAGGCCGAGCCCAAGCAGGAGGTCACCCGCGTCATCTCGCTGTGGCAGTCGGGCGAGGACTTCCGCAAGGCGGGCGGCAAGCCCGAGCGTGGGTTGCTGTTCATCGGCGCGCCGGGCACCGGCAAGACGATGCTCTCCAAGGGCATCGCGACGTCGTTCAACTCGCCGATCGTGATGATGCCCGGCTCCGGCTTCGCGGGCATGTTCATGGGCCTCGACGTGATCATCGTGATCATGCTCGTACGCAAGGCGCGCAAGCTCGCCAAGAAGTGGGGCGACACGTGCATGATCTTCATCGACGAGATCGACGCGGTCGGCATGCGCCGCCAGGCCCTCGGCGCCGCCGGCATGGGCTTTCAGCCGATGCGGACGGGCTTCGAGGAGCCGCCCATGTACGGGGCCTGGGGCTCGCTCACTCCCTCGGGCGACCTGTTCCTGGAGAACCGGGCCTGGCGCGACCGCCTGTTCGCCGCGCGCGCCCCGCAGGGCGCGCAGCCGCCGGCGTTCCTCGGCGGGGTCCGCGACCGCGTCAACGGCTTCTTCGCCGGGGGCATGATGGGGGGGCAGGGCGGCATGGCCCTCAATCAGCTGCTGGTGCAGATGGACGGCGTCGACGAGCCGCCGCTGCTGCGCAAGTTCTTCACCAACCGCATCAACACGTTCCTCGACGCCATCTACTTCGTCCCCCAGCGCGCCGGGAGGCTGCGCCTGCGGATCCGGCCGCCCAAGCCGCGCTCCGAGCAGATCTACTTCATCGGCGCGACCAACGTCCCGATCGAGGCGCTCGACCCTGCGCTCGTCCGCCCGGGCCGCATGGGCCGCCACATCTGGTTCCGCACCCCGACCAAGCACGACCGCGCGGACATCTTCGACCTCTACCTCGACCGCGTGGACCACGACCCGGCGCTCGACACCGCCCGGCACCGCGACGAGCTCGCGCGCATGACCAACGGCTACTCGCCGGCCATGATCGAGCAGGTCTGCTCCATGGCGCTGACCTTCGCGCATTCCGACGGACGGCCGCACTTCGACCGCAAGGACATCGTCGAGGCAATGACCACGATCGAGTCCGGCACCGCCGTCGGCGTCAGCTACGTCGCCGACGAATCGCGCGCGGTCGCGATCCACGAGGCCGGTCACGCCGTTGCCAGCCACGTCTACATGCAGGACGTGCTCTCCACGCGCCTGTCGATCCGCATGCGTGGCGGCTCGCTCGGCCACCACCAGGCGATCGAGAAGGAGGAGCGCTTCTCCAGCTGGCGCCACGAGGAGGTCGGCAACCTCGTCTGGACCCTGGGGGCCATGGCCGCCGAGCGCGTCTTCTACGGCGAGAACTCCGTCGGCGTCGGCGGCGACATCCAGAGCGCGACCTGGCGCGCGGCGCGCATGGTCGGCATGAGCGGCATGGGCCCCGAGCCGCTGGACCTCCGCGGCCGCGTGCCCAAGCACATGCTCGAGGAGGTCGAGAAGGACATCATGCAGCGCTTCGAGCGCATCGGGCTGCAGATCATGAACCGGGCCGCCGGCGGCTCGATGATGCAGAGCGACCCGATGGCCTCCGTGCTCGGCGACCCTTCCAAGCGGGCGGCCGCCGCGCAGATCCTCGGCCAGGCCTACATGACCGCGGTCTGCTGCATGACGCACAACCGCGACGCCGTCGCGCGTGTCGCCGACGCGCTCGTCGGCGCTCAGGAGCTCTACGGCGACGAGGTCGTCGAGCTCCTGGAGACGGTGGACCCGCAGGCGCCGGTGATCGACGTCCTCGACGAAGAGATCTGGCCCCGCGTATGACCCCGCCCGACATCGACCCGCGCGACCGGCCCGCCGATCCCGCCGGGACCCAGCCGCGCCACGACCCGGCCGCGCTGCTGCCGGCCCGCCACGAGGCCGACGTCGTGGAATCCAGCGCCGTCGAGGACGGTGGCGACCTGCTGCCCGAGCGCCAGGCGGCGGCAGGCCTGGGCGCGCCGCGCACGGCGACCGGGCACTCGGAGCACGCCCCCCGCTTCCAGTTCCTCACCGGAGCGCTACTCGCCGTCGCGGTCGCGGCGGTCGTCGGCGTCGTCCTGCTCGTCTTCGGCACGCCCGGCGACCAGAAGGCCGGCCCGGCCTGGTCGCCGTGGAAGCCGAGCTCCGACGGTGTCGCGGGCGCTCAGCAGATCGCAGAGCACGTCGGCGCCGAGTACCGCGACGGCGGCACACAGCTCTTCAACGTGGACACCAACGGCCTGTCCTACAAGGGCGCGCCGCTGACCGTCGCGCTGCGCGAGGCGCCTGCGCAGGGTGGCGACATCCAGATCCACAGCGACTCGGGCGTGCTCTACGAGATGTGCGGCCTGGGCGCCGGGTGCTCGCTCACCCAGGGCAAGCCATCCGTCGAGCGTGCCTTCCTGCTGCGGCGCGCCGGCCTCGAGCTCGCCCTGTACTCGCTGCGCTACCTCGGCGTGAAGCAGGTCGTCGTCGTGATGCCGCCGCCGCCCGGCCGCATCCAGACCGTCGCGCTGTACTACCGCAAGGGCGACGTCGCGGACGAGCTCGACCGGCCCCTCACCGCATCGCTCACGCCGCGCCCGCCGGCGGTGCGCGCCGTCGCCGCCGCACCGGACTCCGGTCTCGTGCGCCAGGTCACGAAGATGAACTACCTGTTCAGCCTCGTCGGCTCCGGGTTCAACGAGGGTGCCTTCCTCGTCCTCGACCCATATTCGAAGGCCGCCGACGCGAAGCTGCAGAAGCAGCTGGCCAAGCAGGCCAAGGCGGCGGCCGCGCCGAGTTCAGCCGGCGGGTGAGGTCGGCCGTCGAGCGCGCGGCGCTGGAGCGTGCGCGGGCGCGGCTGGACACGCTGGACTTCTTTGCCCGCCCGGTGCGGATGCGCTTCGTGCGGCTCGTCAGCGCGCCGTGGCTCTTCCGCCTCCCGTGGTTCCGGCGCTTCGACGGCTACACGATGTGGGACCTGGTCCTGGTGCGCGCGCCGCTGGACGAGGCGTCGGATGACCTGATCGTGCACGAGCTCTGCCACGTCTGGCAGATGCAGCACCACCCCATCTCGATGCCGGTCTCCTATGTGACGCAGGGCTACGCGGAGAACCCGAACGAGGTACAGGCCCGGCTCGCCGCGGAGCTCACCCGCTGAGCTCCCAATAGAAATCTGCGCCCGCGGGCGTCGCTCGCGCCACCCGGCTGAGCGCTGCGCGGGCCTGCGCCGGCTCGAGCTGCGCGACGGCGGCGACCTCGGCCGTGGCCAGCGGCTCGCCCGCCCACGCCAGGAGCTCGGCAACGGTCGCGGGCTTGGGGCGCCGCACGAGGTCGGGCGCGAGGTTGGCGATCGCCGCCTCGTACGTCTCGACCGGGTTGAAGCCCGGAACCACGGCGCCGACCCCGCGCTCGGCGTCGGCGAGCTCATAGCTGGGCGCCGTGTAGCGCCGGGCGCCGGCCGGACCGCCCAGCTTGTGGCCCAGGGCGCGCGCCGCCGCCGACGGCGACCGCGCGGCGCGGACGTCGACGTCGAGGGCGTCGGTCACCTCGGGCCCCTCGCACCAGGCGCGCAGCCGGCCTGGATCGAGGCCGGCGTCGCGGGCCGCCGCCGCGATGACCTCGGGCTCATCGACGAGGGCCCCGGCCATCGTGCGCACGCGCAGGCGCCGCAGCAGCGCGGCTTCGGCCTCCGGCGCGTGCATGCGGGCGGCCACGACCGCCCGGCAGGCCGGTTCGGAGGACGCGGGACGGGGGTACGGGACCGGGTCGATCGGCATGCCGTAGAGCCGCTGCAGGGTGGGAGCCCCCTCGGCCAGCTTCTCCGCCTCGCCCGCCTCCAGGGTCAGGACGATCATCCGCGTCCGCCATGTGAGCTGCTCGCCGTAGTGCCACCGCAGGCGCAGTCGGGTCGGCTCCGCCGAGAACGCGAACGGGCAGGCGGGGTCGGTGAAGTGCGTGATCGCGAGCGCCACGCCTCAGCCCGCCTGGCCTGTGCGACGCTCGTGGCCGGGGCAGGCGAGCACCGGCGCGCGCGGGTACTTCGCGTAGCGCTCGTCCGTCTTCGAACGCGCGCAGAGGCTGAAGACCGATCCGCGCCCGGAGCGCACGATCTGCTGGTGGCGGCAGGTGTCGCAGAGCCCGAAGCGCGTCGGCGGCATCGGCCCAGTATCGCGACCGCGCGGATCGTTGAAGTCGTCAACTATCATCACGCGCCGTAGATGGCCACCTTCGTCCGCCTCCTGAGCTTCCTGCGCCCCTACCGCGGCGGCGTCATCGTCTCCGGGGTCCTGGCGGCCGCCGCGATGGGCATGACCGTCGCGATCCCCTACCTCACCGGGCGGGCGATCGACCAGATCCGCGCGGGCGACGAGCCGGCCCTGACGACCCTCGCGATCGCCGTGCTCGGCGCCGGCCTGCTGCGCCTCCTGCTCACGGTCGCGCGCCGTCTGCTCGCCGGGCGCGTGTCGCTCGGCGTCGAGCTCGACCTGCGCGAGCGGATGTACGGGCACCTGCTGTCGCTGGAGCTCAGCTTCTTCGACCGCCAGCAGACCGGCCAGCTGATGTCGCGCGCGACGGTCGACCTGCAGTCGGTGCGGTTCTTCCTGGGCTACGGGCTGATCTTCATGATGCAGTCGGCGCTGACGATCGTGCTCGCGGCGGTGGCGATGCTCGTCGTGCAGCCGGGACTCGCGCTCATCAGCCTGCTGCCCGTGCCGATCGTGGTGGCGATCGCCTTCCGCTACGGCCGACGCTCGCGCCCCGCGCTCCAGGAGGTCCAGCAGCGCATCGCCGAGCTGACCGCCGACGTCGAGGAGAACGTGTCCGGCGTGCGCGTGGTCAAGGCCTTCGCGCGCGAGGACCGCCAGCTCGCGCGCTTCCGCGACCAGGTCGGCCGCGTCTTCGACCAGGCGATGATCTCCACGCGCCTGCAGGCCTTCTACAACCCGTTCATCGGCTTCCTGCCCCAGATCGGGCTCGCCGCGATCCTGTTCTTCGGCGGGCGCCAGGTCATCAACGGCTCGCTGACGATCGGCCAGTTCAGCGCGTTCTACGCCTACCTGCTCATGCTGCTGTCGCCGATGCGTACGCTGGGCATCTCGCTCGGCCTGGCCCAGCGGGCGACCGCGGCCGGCGCCCGCGTCTACCAGATCCTCGACCGTGAGCCGCAGATCGTCGCCGCCCCTGGCGCAGGCCCCCTACCGCCGGGATCGGGCCGCGTCGAGCTGCGCGGCGTGTCGCTGGAGTACGACCCCGAGCAGCCCGCCCCGCGCCCGGCGCTGCACGACGTCTCGCTCGACGTACCCGCGGGGAGGACCGTGGCGCTCGTCGGGTCCACCGGGTCGGGCAAGACGACGCTGGTCAACCTCATCCCGCGCCTCTACGACGCAACCGCGGGCGCGGTGCTCGTCGACGGCACCGACGTGCGCGACGTCGACCCGGCCTCGCTGCGCTCACAGATCGCCGTCGTCGACGACGACCCGTTCCTGTTCAGCGACACGGTCGCCGCGAACATCGCGTACGCGCGCGCCGACGCCACCGCCGAGGAGATCGAGCGCGCCGCGCGCCGCGCGCAGGCCCACGACTTCATCGAACGCCTGCCCGACGGCTACGACACGCGCGTGGGTGAGCGCGGGCTGACGCTGAGCGGCGGGCAGCGCCAGCGCCTGGCGATCGCGCGCGCGTTCCTGGCCGACCCGCGGATCCTGATCCTCGACGACGCCACCTCCAGCGTGGACGCCTCGACCGAGCAGGAGATCAAGCAGGCGCTGCGCGACGTGATGCAGGGGCGCACGACGTTCGTGATCGCCCACCGCCTGTCGACGATTTCCCTGGCCGACCTCATCGTCGTGCTCGAGGGCGGCAGGCTCGTGGCGGTCGGCGACCACGCCGCGCTGCTCGAGCAGTCCGACCTGTACCGCGAGATCGTCGAGAAGGGACTGCCCGACCAGGTCTACCTCAACCGCGTCGACCCCGAAAGAGAGGTCGCGGGCCTATGAGACCGACGTTCGCGAAGCGAACTCCCAAGGCCACGCTCGCCACGCGCCGGATCGCCGCCGCGCACGAGGTCGTGGCCCTGTGAGCGCCGGCACCGAGGTCGCTCGCGAGGCGACGCGCCGCGACGACCTGCGCCGGCGCCTGCGCGGGACCAGCGGCCGCGGGCGCAAGCTGCGCGGCCTGCTCGTGCTGCTGCGTCCCTACCGTGCACGGGTCATCGGGATGTTCATCGCGCTCGTGGCCGGGACGGCGGCGTCGCTGGCGCCGGCGCCGCTGGCCAAGACGGCGATCGACGGCGGCATCCTGAAGGGCGACCTGAGGACGCTGAACCTCGTCGTGCTCGCCTTCATCGCCAGCGCCCTGGTCGTGTGGGGCGCGAGTTACGCGCAGACCTACCTCGTCGGGTGGGTGGGCCAGCGCTCGCTGGCCGACCTGCGCATCCAGATCCTGCGCCACCTCCAGGAGATGCCCGTCGGCTTCTACGAGCGCCGGCCCGCGGGCGTGCTGATCTCGCGCATGACCAACGACGTCGAGGCGCTCGAGTCCCTGGTCACCGACACGGTCGTCACGCTGTTCGGGGCGACGCTGACGCTGGTCGGGTCGGTCGTGATCCTGCTCTACCTCGACGTCCAGCTCGCGCTCATCACGTTCCTGATCTTCCCGGTGATGCTCGTGGGATCGCTGGCCTTCCGCGTGGCGAGCGCCGACGCCTACCGGCGCACCCGCGAGACCGTCGCGCAGATCACCGCCTACCTCCAGGAGTCGCTGTCGGGCATCCGCGTCGTCAAGGCGTTCGCGCAGGAGCCGCGACACCGCGCCGAGTTCCGCCGCCGCAACGAGGTCAACCGCGACGCGAACCTCGTGACGGTCAACCTCAACGCCGCGTACTTCCCGCTCGTCGAGTTCGTCTCGGCGATCGCGACGGTCGCGATCCTCATCGTCGGCGGCCGCCAGGTCATCAACGGCGACGTGGAGATCGGCGTGCTCGTGGGCTTCATCGCCGCGCTGAACGGCTTCTTCGACCCGATCGGGCAGCTCTCGCAGGTCTACACGACCTACCAGTCCGGCATGGCGGCGCTCGACAAGATCTTCGAGCTGCTCGACGAGCAGCCCGAGCTCACCGACAAGCCCGGCGCCGGCGACCTGCCGCGCATCGACGGCGAGATCCGCTTCGACCACGCGTCGTTCGCCTACTCGACCAAAGACGGCACGAAGCTGGCGCTGACCGACGTGGACATCACGCTGCCGCCCGGGCAGACCGTGGCGCTCGTCGGCTCCACGGGCGCGGGCAAGTCGACGTTCGCCAAGCTCGTCGCGCGCTTCTACGACCCCACCAGCGGCAGCGTGCTCATCGACGGCCACGACCTGCGCGACGTGCGCGCCCAGTCGCTGCGGGCGCAGATGGGGATCGTGCCCCAGGAGGCGTTCCTGTTCAGCGGAACGCTGGCCGACAACATCGGCTTCGGGCGCGAGGGGGCTACGCGCGAGGAGATGGAGGACGCGTGTCGTGCGGTCGGCGCTTGGGACTTCATCGAGGCGCTGCACGAAGGCCTGGACACCGAGGTCGGCGAGCGCGGCGTCCAGCTGTCCGCCGGTCAGCGCCAGCTCGTGGCCTTCGCCCGCGCCCTCGTCGCCGATCCGCGCATCCTCGTGCTCGACGAGGCGACGTCGAACGTCGACCTGCACACCGAGGGCAAGATCGAGGTCGGCATGCGCCGGCTGCTGGCGGGGCGCACCGCGATCGTGATCGCCCACCGCCTGTCGACGATCCGCCAGGCCGGGCGCATCGTCGTGCTCGAGCACGGCAAGATCGCCGAGCAGGGCACCCACGACGAGCTCATCGCCGCCGGCGGCGCCTACGCGGCGCTGTACGCCGACTGGGCCGCGCAGGCGGCGGCCTAGGGGCCGAGCCAGTCGTGTAACTCGGGCGGGGCCGCGATCGCGGCCGGCACGGTGCCGTCGCGCAGCTCGCGCGCCGCGGCGATCATGCCGTTGACCGCGGCCCACGCGAGGCCGCCGCCGACGCTGATCCGCTGCGCGCCCGCCGCGATGACCTCGGCCAGCGACATGCCGGGCAGCGCGAGCACGTTGAGCGGCTTGCCTACGGCGGCGCGCACCGCCGCGATCGCCTCGGCACTGCGCAGCCCGGGCGCGTAGAGAACGTCGGCGCCCGCGGCCTCGTAGGCCTGCAGGCGCGCGATGGTGTCGTCCAGGTCGGGATTGCCGCGGATGTGGTTCTCCGCGCGCGCGGTGAGCACGAGCTCGCCGCTCGCCGCCTGCACCGCTGCGGCGACGCGCTCGGCCGCCTCGACGCGGTCGTAGAGGCGCCCCTCGCGCGGGTCGTAGTCCTCGATCGAGCCGCCGGCCGCGCCTGCGTCGACGGCGCGCGCGATCGCGAGGGCTGCGTCGCCGGGCGCAGGCCCGTGACCGTCCTCGAGATCGATCGAGACGGGTAGGTCGGTGGCCGCGCACAGCGCCCGTGCGTGAGCGATCACCTCATCGAGGCTCGCGGCGCCATCGGCCCGCCCGAGGGTGTGGGCAAACCCTGAGCTCGTGGTCGCCAATGCCTTGAAGCCCAGGGCCGCGAGGACCTTGGCCGAGCCCGCGTCCCACGGGTTGGGAATCACGAACGGCTCGCCCTCGTGCAGCGCGCGGAACGCTGCGGCGCGGGCGGTCTGGACGTCGTCGCCGCGCGTCAATGGAGCATCCCCCGGGGGCTCAGGTGCGGGCGCCCGCCGTTCGTCGGCGTGAAGCGGGGAGGGTCGTCGGCCTCGAGGGCCGTGGTGCGCAACATGGACAAGGGCGCCTCGCTGGCGTCGACCCTATCGCTATTCTGCCCGCAGGCCTTCCGGGCTCGTCTAATGGCAAGACAACGGCCTCTGGAGCCGTGAATCGGGGTTCGAATCCCTGGCCCGGATCTGGGAGGGCGCCGACCGCGGGACACGCCCCAGCTCGGGGCTTGTCTCCGGCCCCGGTCGCGTTCCTGCTCCGCTTGCATCCGTGCTGTCCCGTTTGCGAAGCAGGCCCGCGACGGGGCTGTCCGTGCCGAAGTTGTGGTCCCCGTTGCCCCCCTCGGGAACCAGGTTCATTAGTAGCGCCAACGCGACTACTCTGCAAACCAGTGCCTAGGCGTGCGGGCGACTACCGTTCGCCGCGGCCTCGTTCCGCATTCGTCCGTCGGGCGTATCGATGATAGAAAACCGCGGTGCCTCCGGACAGGGACAGCCGCGCGCGGTCTCGCGACGCCGCGGCGAACCGGCGTGACATGGACGCCGCTGTGCGCGACGGCCTCGAGGATGAGCACAGCCTGTCCGAGCGCGAGCTCGGCGCGCGAGCGCAGGCCCGGGGTGACCGCGAGGCCGCCGCGGGCGACCGGAGGGACGCCGCCGACGACCGCCGCTCCGCGCAGACAGCGCGCGACGCCGCTCGACGCGACGGCGACTGACCCTCCAGCCACTCTGCGCAACCTCGTCAACCTCAAGGACGTCCTCAAGGGCTACGGCAGCCGGACGGTCCTGGCCGACGTCACGCTCGGCGTCGCGGCGGGTGACCGGATCGGCGTCGTCGGGCGCAACGGGGACGGCAAGTCGACGCTGCTGCGGCTGCTCGCCGGCCTCGAAGAGCCCGATGCGGGGGCGATCACGCGCGTGGCCACCCTCGACGCGGCGCTGCTGGGCCAGGGCGACGAGCTCGACGCGTACCGCACCGTGCGCGAGGCACTCGTGGGCAACCGCGCCGACCACGAGTGGGCGGGCGATCCGATGTTCCGCGGCGTGCTCGACGGCCTGCTCGGCGGCGTCGCGCTCACGCGCTTCCCGGCGGGCATGGACACCGAGATCGCGCCGCTGTCTGGCGGCGAGCGGCGGCGGATCGCCCTCGCGCGGCTGCTGCTCGACGGGCCGGAGCTGCTGCTGCTAGACGAGCCGACCAACCACCTCGACGTCGAGGGCGTCGACTGGCTCGCACGCCATCTGGCGGCCCGCCGCGGGTCGGTGCTCGTGGTGACCCACGATCGCTGGTTCCTGGACGCCGTGTGCACCGCGACGTGGGAGGTCGCCGACACCGAGATACACCAGTACGAGGGGGGCTACGCGGCCTATGTGCTCGCCCGCGCCGAGCGCGACCGCCAGGCCTCGGCGCGCGAGGACCGCCGCCAGCAGCTGATCCGCAAGGAGCTCGCCTGGCTGCGTCGGGGCCCGCCCGCGCGCACGTCGAAGCCGAAGTTCCGCATCGCCGCCGCGACGGAGCTGATCGCCGGCGAGCCCGAGGTCCGCGACCGCGCCGAGCTGCTGCGCTTCGCCGCCGCGCGGCTGGGCGACAAGGTGCTCGACGCCGTCGACGTGAGCGTCTCCTACGGTGACAAGCGCGTGCTCGAGCGGGTCACGTGGCGCCTGGGCCCCGGCGACCGCCTCGGCCTCGTCGGCGTCAACGGCTCGGGCAAGACGACGCTCGTCAAGGTGCTCGCCGGCGAGGTGACGCCGTCCACGGGGTCGGTCGACCGCGGCGCCACCGTGCGGATCGCGCACCTCTCCCAGGACACCGCCGAGATCCCCGGGCACCTGCGGGTGCTCGAGTCGCTGGAGGAGATCCGCGGGGTCGCGGTGCTCGGCGACGGTCTCCAGATCACGGCCGGGATGCTCTGCGACCGCTTCGGCTTCCGCGGCGACAAGGCCCGCACGCTGGTGCGCGACCTCTCCGGCGGCGAGCGCCGGCGCCTGCAGCTGATGCGCCTGCTGATGGGCGAGCCGAACGTGCTCCTGCTCGACGAGCCCACCAACGACCTCGACATCGACACCCTCACCGCGCTGGAGGACCTGCTCGACGGCTGGCCCGGCACGCTCGTGGTGGTCAGCCACGACCGCTACTTCGTCGAACGCGTCTGCGACGACGTCCACGCGCTGATGGGCGGCGGCGACCTGCGCCACCTGCCGGGCGGGATCGATCAGTACGTCGAGCTGCGGCGCGCGGCCTCCGAGCCCGTCGCGACCGGCGGCGGGACGCCCCGCGCCGCCCCGCAGGGCGCACGACTGCGCGCCGAGCGCAAGGAGGTCGCCCGCCTGGAGCGCGCGCTGGACCGCCTCGGCGCGCGCGAGACCGAGCTCCACGAGGCGATGGCGCAGAGCGCCACTGACCACGCCCGCCTCGCCGAGCTGCAGGACGAGCTGGCCACGGTCGAGTCCGAGTGGCTGCAGACCGCCGAGTCGCTCGAGTCCGCGCAGGCATACGATCGCGGCGCATGACGAACGCCGACGACATGCTCGCCGTGGCGGCCTCCCGGGCCGGCGAGCTCGCCGCCCCCGGCCTCAGCCCGCGCCCGCGGCGCAACGTGGCGGTGCTGTCGTGCATGGACACGCGCATCGACCTGTTCGGAATGCTCGGGCTCCAGCGCGGTGACGCGCACATCATCCGCAACGCCGGCGGCCTGGTCACCGAAGACGCGATCCGCTCGCTGAGCGCCTCGCAGCGGCTCCTGGGCACCGACGAGATCGTCGTGGTGATGCACGACGGGTGCGGCCTGAACGGCGCCTCGGAGGACGCCTTCGCCGACGCGCTGGCCGCCGACGGCGTGCTGCCCACGTGGCGCCTGGGCGCCTTCGACGACGTCGAGAGCACCCTGCGCCACGGTCTCGCCCGGCTGCGGTCGTGCCCGGAACTTCCCAGGCGCGACCGCATCCAGGGCTTCGTGTTCGACCCCGAGACCGGGTCGCTGCGCCGCGTCGAGGACTAGGCGACCTCGCGCAGCTTGCCCGTCTCGACCTCGTAGACGAAGCCGCGCACGCTGTCCTTGCGGGGGATGAACGGGCTGGCCTCGATGCGGGCGATCGACTGGCGCACGTCCTCGTCGAGGTCTCCGAACGCCTCGGCCGCCCACTCGGGCTTGATCCCCGTGTCGTCCTGCACCGAGCGGCGGAACTCGTCGTCGGTGAAGGTGAGCATCCCGCAGTCGGTGTGGTGGATGAGGATGATCTCCTCGGTGCCGAGCA
>JBDTYI010000038.1:0-11279 GCA_040005775.1 Solirubrobacteraceae bacterium | reverse complement strand
CGTTGTGTGCGCGTGCGCCAGGGGGATCCTTGCCCTCGTGTTCGAAATCACCCTGCAGGCAGGGGCCACCGGGGCGGTCAAGGCGATCAAGATGAGCGCGACCCTCACCGCGACCGGCGGTCACCCGGTTGGGGTGACGACACGTCGCTCGCCGGCACGCGACGATGACCCGCTATGACGGGCGACGACCGTTTGGCGGGCGGACGATGATCGGCGAGCGGATCGTGGACCGCGCTCCGGCGCTGACGCTGTCCACGCCGAGCGCGGGCGGCGTCGAGGTGGCGTTCGTTCCTGGCGCCGGAATGGTCGGCTGCTCGCTGCGCCATCGCGGCGAGGAGATTCTCGGCCAGCGGCGGGGTCTGCGGGCCTACGTCAGCGACCGGGCGACGATGGGCATCCCGCTGCTGTACCCCTGGGCGAACCGGATCGCCCGCAGGCGTTTCACGGTGGCCGGGCGCGATGTCGTCATCGACCCCAAGGCGACGCCGCTACGCCTGGACGCCGCGGGCCTGCCGATGCACGGGCTTCTCACCGCCGCCGCAGGCTGGCAGGTCGAGCGGCACGAGGCGGTCGGAGACGGCGGCGTGCTCGCCGCGCGCTTCGACTTCGCCGCCCACGACGACCTCATGGCGGCGTTCCCTTTCCCCCACGAGCTAGAGCTCGAGGCGACGCTCGCCGGGCCGGTGCTGGCGATCGCCACGACCGTCCGCGCCTCCGCCGACGGGCCCGTGCCGGTCGCGTTCGGCTTCCACCCCTATCTGCGCCTGCCGGGGGTGGCCCGGTCGCAGTGGCACGTCGAGGTGCCGGTGCGCGAGCAGCTCCGGCTGGATGCCAGCATGCTGCCGACGGGCGAGCGGGTCGACGTGCGTGTGCACCCCGGGGCGCTTGGGGCCCGGACGTTCGATGACGCCTACCTCGCCCCCACCGGCGGCGCGCCCTTCGTCCTCGCCGGCGGCGGCCGGCGCATCGAGCTCGCGTTCCTCGAGGGCTATCCCTACGCGCAGGTGTTCGCGCCCGAGGACGATGACGTGATCGCGTTCGAGCCCATGACCGCGCGGACCAACGCGCTGGTCGGCGGCGGGGCCGATCTGCCGCTGCTGGCCGCCGGCGCCAGCTACCGCGCGGCGTTCTCGATCACGCTGGCCGACGGCTGAGCGCCTGCTGGACAACGAGGGTGATGCTGCCGCCGACCAGCAGCATGGTCACGTTGATGGCGAGGACGAGCAGCGCGCCCGACGCCTTGTCGATCTCGCCGACGCCGGCCGCCACGCCGAGATAGGCCGAGGCGGGGATCGTCGTCACCGAGATCGCGACCCCGACCGCGGCGCTGGCCCGGGTCTCGATCGCGAGCATGCCGGCGATGCCCGCCACCAGGGCGACCACGTGTTGACGCTCCTCAGTCCCGCCAGCCCGTTCTCCCCCACCTGGAAGTTCGCCGGCAACAGGCCGCCGACGTCGAGGAGGATCGTCAGCGCGGCGGCGGCCACCCCGGCGATCCCGAGCCCGGCAGTCAGCGTCCAGAATGCGCGTTCCACCAGCCGGCGCCGGCGGGCGACGAGGCCTATACACGTGGCGGCGAGGGGCAGGAAGTCGGGGCTGACGGCCATGGCGCCCACGATGAGGATGCCGTTGGAGTAGAAGATCCCGTAGGCGGCGATGAACGCCGGCCGCCGCCATGAGGATCAGGAAGCGGCCCACGGGACGCGCATGCTCGCCGGCCTCACCGAGCAGGTCGGCCCAAACGACGGCGCTGCCCTCGCTGCGACCTCCCCGACGCCCAGGCTGCAGCCTCCAGCCGCAGGAGCCAGACGTCCTTGTCGGAGACGCCGAGGCCGGCTGAGGATCTTCAGCACGGCGTCGGGGAGGTCGGGATCCACGTCGGCAGTCACCAGCGCCCGGCCGGCCCCGTCACCGTCGCCGTGTCATGACGGCTTCTGACCATCGTCCTGTCCTGGTCGCCTACGACGCGTCGCCGACGGGGAGGGCGCGCTGCGGGAGGCGGTCACGGTGTTCCGCGACCGGCCGCTGCTCGTGATGAGCGTGTGGAGCCTGGCCGCGCGACGATGACGCTCGTGCCGCCCCGGGCGAGGCCGGCCACACCTATGTGCCCGACCCCGCCGAGGTCGCGGCGCTCCGGCGGGCGGAGTCCGGCCATGCTGAGCAGGTGGCCGAGCCGGTGCGCGCCTCGCCCGCGAGCTGGGCGCTAAGGCCGAGGCGCTGGCCGGGCTCAAAGCGCGGTCATGGGCTCTACCTCGCGCAAGCTGCTGCACGACACGCACCGGCCTGTGCCCGTCGTGCGAACGCCATGACCGCGGGCGTCACTCGCATCGGGTGATGACGCCTCCACCGGCGGCTGACAGCATCTCGACTACGGCGACTACGGCTCACAAGGCAGGCTCATGACCACGGCAGTCAAACCCCAAACGCGCACCGCAACCGCCCGGGGGTCAGGCGAGAACGCGCGGCCCGCTGACGTCCTGGTCGTCTTCGGGATCACCGGCGATCTCGCCAAGCAGATGACGTTTCGCTCGCTCTACCGCCTCGAGCGCCGCGGCCTGCTGGACTGCCCGATCGTCGGCGTCGCGGTGGACGATTGGACCGTGAGCGACCTGCGCGAGCACGCCCGCACGGCGATCGAGGCCACGGGCGAGCCCGTCGACGCGGCGATCTTCGAGCGCTTCGCCGCGCGGTTCTCCTACATCGCGGGCGACTTCGCCGACCCCGCCACCTTCGAGCGGCTGGCCGCCGCGCTCCACGACGCGCAGTCGCCGGTCTTCTACCTCGAGATCCCGCCGTTCCTGTTCGGCAGCGTCGTCAAGGGCCTGTCCGACGCCGGCCTCACCCGGGGTGCGCGCGTGGTCGTCGAAAAGCCCTTCGGCCACGACCTCGCGTCCGCCCAGGAGCTGGCCGACGAGATGCACCGCTACATCGACGAGTCCCAGCTCTACCGGATCGATCACTTCCTCGGGAAGATGGGCGTGGCCGAGATCCTCTATCTGCGGTTCTCCAACTCCGCGCTCGAGCCGATCTGGAGCCGCGGCCAGCTCTCCTACGTCCAGATCACGATGGCCGAGAGCTTCGGCGTCGAGGACCGAGGCCACTTCTACGATCCCGTCGGCGCGCTGCGCGACGTCGTGGTCAACCACCTCATGCAGGTGGTGGGCGCCGCGACGATGGAAGTGCCCGCCAACCACAGCGCGGATGCGC
Source organism: Solirubrobacteraceae bacterium (assembly GCA_040005775.1). GTDB lineage: Bacteria > Actinomycetota > Thermoleophilia > Solirubrobacterales > Solirubrobacteraceae > JAOPZW01. The sequence continues at coordinate 8,072 of JBDTYI010000038.1, read as the reverse complement.
TCAAGAACGCGCTGCACACCGCGTTCTCCGCGATGCCCGCCGCCGACCCGGCCCACTACGTCCGCGGCCAGTACGACGGCTACCGCGCCATCGACGGCGTGGCCGACGACTCGAGCACCGAGACCTTCGCGGCCCTGCGCCTGGAGCTCGGCAACTGGCGGTGGTCGGGGGTCCCGATCTTCATCCGCACCGGCAAGCAGCTGCCGATCACCCAGACCGAGCTGCGCCTGGTCTTCGAGCGGCCCCCGCGCCTGGGCTTCCACGGCGGGCACGCTCGAGCGCCCGAGCCGATGCAGCTGATCGTCAAGCTCGACCCGACCACCGGCGTGCGCCTGCTTCTCGATGCCCAGCGCGGCCACGCGGTGGAGCCCGAGCAGATCAGCCTGGACATGGAGTTCGCCGTGGAGGGCGGCGAGGGTCCGACGCCCTACGAGGTGCTGCTGCTCGCCGCGATGCACGGCGACGCCACGCGCTTCACACGCCAGGACGGCGTCGAGGAGGCCTGGCGGGTCATGGCGCCCCTGCTCGAGGCGCCGCCGCCCGTGCACCCCTACGCGAAGGGCTCCTGGGGCCCGGCGGAAGCCGACCGGCTGCTGGCCGGCCACGGCCGCTGGCACGAGCCGTGGATGGCGTCATGAGCGCGGTCACCGACGACGCTGAGACCGCGCCGCAGAGCGCAGCCGCGCCGTCTCCTTTCCCGCCGATCGCCCAGTACGCGTTTCTCTCCGACTGCCACACCGGCGCGCTCATCGCGCCCGACGGCGGCATCGGCTGGCTCTGCGTACCCCGCTTCGACTCGCCGAGCGTGTTCGGTTCGCTGCTGGACCGCCAGGCCGGTTATTTCCGCCTCGCCCCGTTCGGGATGAACGTCCCGTCCGGCCGCCGCTACGAGCCGGGCACCAACATCCTCGAGACGACGTGGCACACGCCGACCGGCTGGGTGGTCGTGCGCGACGCCCTGACGATGGGACCGCGCCACGCCGAGGACACGATCACGCCCCACACCCGGCCGCCGACCGACGACGACGCCGAGCACCTGCTCGTGCGCACCGTGCGGTGCATCGACGGCAACGTCGAGATGGAGCTCGTGTGCGAGCCCGCCTTCGACTACGGCCGCACCCCGGCCGAGTGGACCCTCGTCGGCGACGACCGCCGTGCCGCCGACGCGCACGGGGCCGACCAGACCATCCGGCTGAGCACCGACATGGCCCTGGGCATCGAGGGCAGCGCCGTGCGCGCACGCCACCTGCTCCGCGAAGGCAAGGAGCTTTACTGCGCGCTGGCGTGGGGCGAGGGCCTGGCCTCCCCGGCCGGCCTGAGCGACGCCAACGCGCGCCTGGCGGGCACGACACGGTTCTGGCGCACGTGGCTCTCACGCGCCCGCCTGCCCGATCACGAGTGGATGCTGCCGATACAGCGCTCGGCCCTGGCGATCAAGGGCCTGACGTACATGCCCACCGGGGCGACGGTGGCGGCGCTGACCACCTCGCTGCCCGAGACGCCGGGCGGCGAGCGCAACTGGGACTACCGCTTCACGTGGATGCGCGACTCGACGTTCACGCTGCAGGCGCTGCACTACCTGAACCTCGACTGGGAGGCCGACGAGTTCATGCAGTTCGTCGCCGACCTCGAGCCCAACGGAGACGGCGCGCTGCAGATCATGTACGGGATCGACGGCCGTCGCGACCTCACCGAGACGACCCGCGACGACCTCTCAGGCTATGCCGGTGCCCGTCCGGTGCGGGTCGGCAACGGCGCGTACGACCAGCGCCAGAACGACGTCTTCGGCGCGGTGCTCGACTCGGTCCTGCTGCACACGCGGCGCAGCAGGCGTCTGCCCCGCCGGCTGTGGCCGATCGTCGAGGCGCAGGCCAGGTGCGCCACCGCCGTCTGGCGCGAGCCCGACCAGGGCATCTGGGAGGCGCGCGGCGAGCCCCAGCACTACGTCTCCTCCAAGCTCATGGGCTGGGTCGCCATGGACCGGGCGGCGAAGCTGGCGGAGATCCGCGGCGACCCGGAGCTCAGCGCGACCTGGGCGGCCACGGCAGGCGAGATCAAGGCCGACATCCTGGAGCACGGCGTCGACGACCGCGGCGTGTTGCGCCAGCACTACGCCACCGACGCGCTCGACGCGTCCACGCTGCTCGCGGCGCTGTTCGGCTTCCTCCCGCCTACGGACGAGCGTCTGCGCGCAAGCGTCCTGGCCATCGCCGACGAGCTCACCGATCAGGGGTATGTATTGCGCTACCGCACCGGCGAGACCGACGACGGTCTCTCGGGCAAGGAGGGGACGTTCCTGATCTGCTCGTTCTGGCTGGTGTCCGCGCTGGCGATCATCGGTGAGCAGCAGCGCGCGCGCGACCTCATGGAGCGCCTGCTCAACGTGGCCTCTCCGCTGGGCCTCTACGCCGAGGAGTTCGACGCCGACACCGGCAGGCACCTGGGCAACTTCCCGCAGGCGTTCTCGCACCTCGCGCTGATCGAGGCCGCCGGGCGGATCATCCTCGCCGAGCGCACAGAGGAGTTTTCCTGATGAGTGACTACGACGTGATTGTGATCGGAAGCGGAGCGGGCGGCGGCACGCTGGTGCGCCAGCTGGCCCCCTCGGGCAAGCGGATCCTCCTGCTCGAGCGCGGCGACTGGCTCCCGCGCGAGCCGCAGAACTGGCTCGCCCGCGACGTCTTCGTCGACAACCGCTACGTCTCGGCGGACACCTGGTACGACGCCGACGACAGCGCGTTCCAGCCGCAGGTGCACTATTGCGTGGGTGGCGCGACGAAGCTCTACGGCGCTGCGCTTTACCGACTGCGCAAGGAGGACTTCGGCGAGCTGCGCCACCACGACGGAATCTCCCCGGCGTGGCCGATCGAGTACGACGAGCTGGAGCCGTACTACACGCGGGCCGAGCAGCTCTACCAGGTGCACGGCGCGCGCGGGGAGGACCCGACCGAGCCTCCGGCCAGCGCGCCCTACCCGTTCGCGGCGGTGAGCCACGAGCCGCGCATCCAGCAGCTCGCCGACGACCTCGCCGCAGCCGGGCACCAGCCGTTTCACGCGCCGTGCGGCGTGATGCTCAACGAGGACGACATGCCGCACAGCCAGTGCGTCCGCTGCTCGACGTGCGACGGCTTCCCGTGCCTCGTGCACGCCAAATCCGACGCCGAGGTGCTCGGCGTCCGCCCGGCGCTCGAGCACGCCAACGTGACGCTGATGACCAACTCCCGGGCCGTGCGTCTGGAGACCGACGCGGCGGGCACGAGCGTGACCGGGGTCGTGGTCGAGCGCGGCGGCGCGCACGAGACGTACACCGGCGACCTGGTCGTCGTGTCGTGCGGGGCGGCCAACAGCGCGCAGCTCCTGCTCGCGTCGGCGAGTGACAAGCACCCCAACGGCCTGGCCAACGGCTCCGACCAGGTCGGGCGCAACTACATGTTCCACAATTGCGTCGCCGTGCTCGCGCTCTCCAAGGAGCCCAACCCGACGGTCTTTCAGAAGACGCTCGGCCTCAACGACTTCTACTTCGGCACCGACGACGTCGACTACCCCCTGGGCAACATCCAGATGGTCGGCAAGTCCTCGGCCGAGATGTACCGGGGGGAGAAGCCGCTGCAGACGCGGCTGGCGCCCGAGTGGACCCTCGAGAACGTCGCGCGGCACGCGGTCGACTTCTGGCTGTCGACCGAGGACCTTCCGCTCCCCGGCAACCGCGTGACCCGTCGCGCCGACGGCAGCATCAAGCTCGCGTACACCGCCACCAACGACGAGCCCAAGAAGCGGTTGCTGCACGAGCTCAAGGGCATGCTCAAGCACCTCGGGATGCAGCACGACAACCTGCTCCCGCGCCACGCCTACCTCAAGAACGACATCCCGGTCGCCGGCTGCGCCCACCAGGCCGGGACGTGCCGCTTCGGCGCCGACCCGGCGCAATCCGTGCTCGACACCGACTGCCGCGCCCACGAGGTCGACAACCTCTACGTCGTCGACACGAGCTTCTTCCCGAGCATCGGCGCCGTGAACCCGGCGCTGACGGCGATGGCCAACGCCGTGCGCGTGGGCGACCACCTCCTGCAGCGCATGGGCGTGCCCCTCGCGACGACCGAGCAAGCTCATGCCGGCTGAGCCCTCCGGCGGGCAGCGACACGTCGTCATCGTCGGCGGCGGATTCGCCGGCGTCGGGTGTGCCCGACGCCTGGCAGAGCACGACGACGTGCGGGTCACGTTGATCGACCGCAACAACTACCACCAGTTTCAGCCGCTGCTCTACCAGGTCGCGACGTCGCAGCTGGCCTCGAGCGACATCGCCTACTCGTTGCGCAAGCTCTTCCACGACAACGACAACGTGGACGTCAAGCTCGCCGAGGTGGCGTCGCTGGATCCGTCGACGCACACGGCCACGACCACCGATGGCGAGCAGTTCTCGGGCGACGCACTCGTCCTCGCGGCCGGGTCGCAGCCGAACTTCTTCCGCACCCCGGGCGCCGAGGACCACGCGTTCCCGCTGTACTGCCTCGACGACGCCCAGCGGCTGCGCTCGCGCATCATCGGCGTGTTCGAGGACGCCGACCGCCACCCGGACCTCATCGACCAGGGCGCCCTGAACTTCGTCGTCGTCGGCGGCGGCCCGACCGGCGTCGAGCTGGCGGGCGCGCTGGCCGACCTCATCCACGAGACGATGAGCGCCGAGTACCACCACCTCGCCGTGACGGCCGCGCAGATCCATGTCGTCGACCTCGGCCACTCCCTCCTGGGCGCGTTCTCCGACAAGGCCCACGACTATGCGGCCAAGGTGCTGGGGCGCAAGGGCGTCCGGATGCATCTCGGCGTCGCGGTCACCGAGATCGGCCCCGGCCACGTCACACTCGCCGACGGGTCGACGATCAGGACGCGCTGCGTCGTCTGGGGCGGGGGCATCATGGCCCCGGGGGTCGCGGGCGCGGCCGGGCTGCCCCAGGGGCGCGGCGGGCGGATCGACGTGCGGGGCGACCTAACCGTCGACGGGCTGCCCGGCGTGTACGTCATCGGGGACGTCGCCAACATCCCGAGTCCCGACGGGCAGTCCCATCCACAGCTTGGCTCGGTCGCCCTGCAGAGCGGGGTCGTGGCGGCCGACAACCTGCTTGCCGACTTCGCCGGCAAGCCGCGCAAGGCGTTTCACTACCACGACAAGGGCATCATGGCGATGATCGGGCGCGGTGCGGCCGTGGCCGAGGTCGGCGCCCACCGCCATGAGCTGCATGGCGTGATCGCCTTCTCCTCATGGCTTGGCGTCCACGCTCTGCTGATGACCGGCGTGCGCAACCGCATCGACGCGTTCGTGAACTGGGGCTGGGACTACTTCTCCGGGGCCCGCGGGCCCCAGGTCCTCGATCGCTCCGACGCCGCGCGCATCGACTGGGAGGAGGACGCGGCACCCGAGACCTCCGTGGCCCCGCGGTGACGCGGCCCCGAGGAGGCGCGCGGTGCTGAGACTTGCCTGGCCGATTCGCAGCTTGTGCGCTGGCGCGGCCGGGACGGCGGCGCTGACCGCGAGCTACGCGGCGGAACGGCGGCTGCGCCGCAATCACGTGGGCCAGCTCGACTACGACGACTCGCTCGTGCCCGGGCAGATCGTGGCGAGCGTCATGCATCTGCCCAACGTCACCGCGCGCGGGGACCGCGACCTCGGGCTGGCGCTGCGGTGGGGCTACGGGTCGGCGTTCGGGCTCCTGCACGGCGTCCTGCGTCGCGCGGTCGGCGAGCCAGGGGCCAGCGCGGCATTCGGAGGCACGCTGATGACCTCCACGCTCACGCTCTTCCCGCTCCTCGGCCACACACCGGCGCCCTGGCGCTGGCCGGCCGACGTGATGGCGACGAGCCTGGCAACCCATGCCGCCTACGTCGCAGCGGTGGCTGCGGTCGACGACGGCATCCGCCGACGGTCGCGCTGACCGCCCGCCGACGCCGACCGCGAGGTCCTGCTGACCGATTTTCTGCGCGCCGCCTAGCCCACGGGACAAGCCCAGAGTCAGTGACGCACGATGACGTCGGCGACCACCGCCGCCACTCGCTGACGATCGAGCTGCTCGTGGCGCTGGCGCGGTGCGGGCTCACCGTTCACGATCACCATCACCTGCGCTTCTTCTTCGAGGCGCCCCGCCTGCGCGTCGCGGTCGAGCTCTCGGGCGAGCTCCGCAAGCGCACGCCCGCGGCGATTCGCGTGCGTCCGGCACCGCTCCGGCCCTGACGCACCGACGCTGGACAGTGACGATGACCGCGCCGCGGCAATCACGCGAGGATGTGTTCATTCTGGGTGCCCGTATCCGCGGGTCGTCGGCGCATGAGACCGCACGGCCCCGGCCCGTCGTCCCGGTCTCACCCGATGCAGATGATGCAATTGAGTCGCTCGCTCGCCACCGTCCAGGTCACGATGGGAACCACGGCAGCGAGAACGACGTCATGAACTGCGACGGCCCCCCGCGAAAGAGTCGGCCACCGTGCTGATCCTGGCGTCGAATCTGGAGGCGGCGCGGAGCCAGATGGCGTTCACGCTGGGCTTCCACATCATCCTGGCGTCGGTCGGCGTGGCGTTCCCGGCGCTGATGCTGATCGCCAACTATCGAGGCCTGCGCCGCGACGACCAGGATGCGCTGCTGCTCGCGCAGCGCTGGTCGAAGGTGGTGGCGGTCACGTTCGCGGTCGGCGCCGTGACGGGCACCGTCCTCTCGTTCGAGTTCGGACTCCTGTGGCCCGCATTCACCGGGCGCTTCGGTCAGGTCTTCGGCGTGCTGTTCGCGATCGAGGGCATCTGCTTCTTCCTCGAGGCGATCTTCGTCGCGATCTACATCTTCGGCTGGAAGCGCCTGGCGCCGTGGACGCACTTCTGGACCGGCGTGCCGATCGTGATCACGGGCCTTGGTGGCGCCTTCTCGGTCGTCGCGGTCAACTCGTGGATGAACCAGCCGCAGGGGTTCTCGCCGACCACCGGCGACGTGACCTCCGTCGAGCCGCTGAAGGTGATCTTCAACCCGGCGGTGCCCTATGAGGTCCCGCACATGATCCTCGCCGCGTACCTCGTGACCGGGTTCATCGTCGCGTCCGTCTACGCCGTCGGGATGCTGCGGGGCCGGCGCGACCGCATCCACCGCCTGGGCCTGCTGATCCCACTGACGGTGGCCTGCATCGCGACGCCGATCCAGTTCGCGGTCGGCGACACCGCGGCGCGGTCGATCGCCAAGGACCAGCCGATCAAGTTCGCGGGCATGGAGTGCGTGCAGCAGACCTCGACCCATGTGACCGAGTACATCTTCGGTCGCTGCACGTCGAGCGGCGTGAAGGGCGGGATCGGGATCCCCGGCTTCGACTCGTTCCTCGTGGGCTGGAGCACGAGCACGCAGGTCACTGGGCTCGACTCCGTCCCGCCCGACGACCGCCCGCCGGCCAACACGATGCTCCACTGGGCCTTCGACATCATGGTCGGGATCTGCACGGTGCTGATGGGGCTGGGTCTCTGGCTCGCGATCGGGTGGTGGCGCAAGCGCGACTTCCCGCAGTCGCCCTGGTTCCTGCGCGCGACGGCGGTCTCCGGCCTGGCCGCGGTGACGGCGCTGGAGTGCGGCTGGATCGTGACGGAGGTCGGACGCCAGCCGTGGGTCGTCTACAACGTCCTGCGCACCGAGGACGCGGTCACCAAGGCGAGCGGCGTCTGGGTCACGTTCGCCGCGATAGTGGCGCTCTACGTGGTTCTGGGGACCGTGCTGATCATCACCCTGCGGGCGATGGCGCGACGCTGGCGCGAGGCGGACGAGCCCGAGGACGACGTGCCCTACGGCCCGGCTTCCAGCGGACCGCCGGCCGTCGCCGCGGAGAGCCCGGGATGAGCAGCGCCGACGCGGTCGCGATCGTCCTGTGGATCGGTGCGACGATGTACGCCGTCTTCGGCGGCGCGGACTTCGGGGCCGGCCTGTGGAGCCTGCTCGCGGGCGGAGGCGAGGGCAGCCGGCGCCCGCGCGAGTTGATCGACTGGGCCGTCGGACCCGTGTGGGAGGCCAACCACGTCTGGCTGATCTTCGTGCTCGTGGTGCTCTGGACCGGCT
>JBDTYI010000037.1:0-3663 GCA_040005775.1 Solirubrobacteraceae bacterium | reverse complement strand
CGACGGGGTCGGTCTCGTGGACCTCCTCGGGGGCGGCGATCCCGTCAGCGACGACGCGGTCGCGCAGCAGGGCGTACTTCGGCAGCGGGAACTTGTGGGCGGCCGGGAGGGGGAACGTCGCGCGGTGGTGGGTCCAGACGTGCATGCGGGGTGTCGGGCATGATGCGCCGTCGCGATGCGACCTGCAGCGGTGCTCTTCGACAACGACGGCCTCACCCTCGACACCGAGCCCATCTGGACGGGGGCCGAGGAGGTGCTCTTCGCGCGGTACGGCGCCGAGTTCACGATGGACCACAAGCGCTACATCCTCGGCAGCTCGCCCGCGGTCGCGGCGGTCAAGCTCGAGGAGATCCTCGGGCAGCCGGGCCAGGTGCTCACCGCGGAGCTCTACGAGCTGACGATCTCGGCGTTCGCCGACGGCGTGGAGCCGATGCCCGGCGCGCTGGAGCTGATCGCCGCGCTGCGCGATGCGGGCATCCCGATCGGCCTCGTGTCGAACTCCACGCGCGCCTTCGTCGACGCCGCGCTGGCCGCCGCCGGCCTGACGGAGGCGTTCGCGGTGACGGTGGTGGGGGAGGAGGTCGCTGAATCCAAGCCGGCGCCCGACGCCTACCTGGCCGCGGCGGCGGCACTCGGGGCCGATCCGGCCGGCTGCGTCGTGCTGGAGGACTCGCCGACCGGGGTGCACGCGGGCCGGGCGGCGGGCATGCGCACGATCGGCGTGCCGTCGGTCGACGGCATCGACCTCGATGCCGACCTCGTGGCGGCGTCGCTCGCCGATCCGGCTGTGTGGAGCGCGGTCGGGCTCGAGCGGCCCGTACGCTAGACGCGTGCCGCTCGCCTTCTTCGGGGCAGTCGGGGACTTCTTCTCCAAGCTGGCCGAGGTCAACTTCGGCGCCCTCGCGGTCGGCCTGCTCTGCTTCGCGATCTACCTGACGATCCGCTCGCGCGCGGCGTACAACATCCTGCGCGCCGCCTACCCGGAGCAGCCGATCGACTTCAAGCGCATCTGGGGCGCGTACCTGGCGGCCTACGGGTTCAACAACGTGATCCCGGCGCGCGGCGGCGACGTCATCCGGCTGTTCCTGACCAAGACGTCGGTGCCGAACTCGAGCTACCCGGCGGTGGCGGCGGCGACGGTCGTGGAGATGGTCTTCGACGCGTCGATGGCGGTCTTCATCCTCACCTTCGCCTTCACGCAGGGCGTGTTCCCCAAACCGCCGGACTTCGCGTCGCTGGGCTCGTTTGACATCGCGTTCTTCGCCGGGCACTTCCAGTTCACCCTGTTCCTGCTGACGCTGCTCGGGGCGCTCGTGCTCGTCGGCTTCGCGGTGCTGTCGCGGCGGGTCAAGGCGTTCTGGGCGCGGGTGCGCCAGGGCCTGACGATCCTGCGCGACCGGCGCCGCTACTTCCGTGAGGTCTGGCTCGTCCAGCTCGGCGGCTGGTGCTTCCGCTTCGCCGCGTTCTGGTTCCTGCTCGACGCGTTCGGCGTCGGCGGCTCGGTCAAGAACGTGCTGCTCGTGCTCGGCGTCAACGCGGTGGCCGCGGTGGTCCCCTTCACGCCCGGTGGCGCCGGCGTGCAGCAGGCCTTCCTGGTCAAGGTGTTCGCCGGCACCGCGTCCGGCGCGACGGTCGCCGCCTACTCGGTCGGCCAGCAGATCGCGATCGGCGGCTTCACCCTGGCCGTCGGGTTCGTGCTGCTCGCGGTCGTGTTCCGCTTCCGGTCCTTCAAGGACGTGATCGCCGCGGGCAAGGCCGATCGCGCCGGCGGCGCGGCGGCTACTGCAGACCCTGGCGCGCCTCGCGCACGAGTGTGACCGCCTCAGGGAAGACGATCGCCATCACGCCGCGAATCTGCTCGGCCTGCTCGGCCGTGGTGCCCTGGACGTTCACGCGGTTGACCGCGGCGACCGTCATGTCGACCGCGAGCTTGATCGCGTTGTCGGCCCAGGCCAGGCGCTGCTGGCCCTGCATCTGATCGGCGAACTCCGCCATGCGGCGCTGGAGCTCGTCCGGGTCGCCGAACATTCCTCCGAAACCTTCCATGGGACCATGGTAGCCATGGCTCCCATCGCCGACGGGGCGGGCGTTCCGCTGAGCTACGCCGAGCAGGGCGACGGCGCGACCGTGCTGCTCGTGCACGGGCTGGCCTCCGACGCGGAGGCGATCGCGCCGCTCGGCACCGCGCTCGCCCAGGACGGCGCGCGGGTGGTCGCGTACGACCGCCGCGGCTACGGCGCCAGCGGCGCGCCCGAGCCGTACGGGGGCACGACGGTGGAGGAGCAGGCCGAGGACGCGGCGGCGCTGCTCCAGGGGCTGGGCGGTGAGCGGGCGCTCGTGGTGGGCGACGACTTCGGGGCCCTCATCGCCCTCGACCTCGTGCGCCGACACGGGCGGCTCGTGCGCGGCGTCGTGCTGTCGAACCCGCCGCTGTTCATGCTCGTGCGCTCGGCGACGTTGGAGCTCAGCGAGCAGCGCGCGGAGATCGAGGAGGCCGTGCGCGCCCGCGGCCCGCAGGCCGGGGTGGAGGTGTGGCTCGGCGGCCGCGCCGACGCCGCCGCTCTGGAGCGCGCGAAGGCGTCGTTCCGCGGGTTCTTCGCCGACTACGCGGGCCTGGCGAGCTGGGGCGTCACCCGCCCCGAGCTGCGCCGCCTCGCCGCGCCCGCGGTCGTGGTGACCAGCCCCGGATCGCCGCCGCACGTCCTGGCGGCCGCCGACGAGCTCACGGCGCTGCTGCCCGACGCGCGTCGGAGCACCGACGGCGATCTGGTGGCCGCCGCCCGGGCGCTGCTCTAGGGCCCGCGTCATAAGGGGTGAAACCGACGTTCGGCGCTCCGCGGCGCCGCCCGCCGCGACCCTCACCCCTCGCGGTTGTGGAAGTAGAAGCCCGGCAGGGCGGCGCGGGTCACCTGGGCGGTGATCGAGGCGGCGATCTCGAGGTCCCCGATGCGCACGGCGAGGTCGTCGAGGGTGACGATGCCGATGAGGCGGTCGCCGTCGACGATCGGAAGACGGCGGACGCCGCTGCCGACCATCAGCTCGACGGCCTCGGAGACGTCGAGCCCGGGGGAGCCCGTCACGACGGGACTGCTCGCGTGGCCTTCGGAAGGCGTCCCGCCGTCGTGGCCGTCGGCGACCACGCTGACCGCCAGGTCGCGGTCGGTGATGAACCCGACGGGCAGCCCGCTGCCGTCGACGAGCACGACCGAGCCGACGTTGCGCTCGCGCATCAGCTCGGCCACATGGCGCACGGGGGCGTCGGGCGTGGCGGTGACCACGGACTCGGTCATGACCTCGCGAATCTCCATGGGCGCCAGCCTAATACCATCCCCCGCCGTGGCACCGCCCTCGCACAAGCAGGTCGTCTGGCGCGGACGCATCGAGGCGATGCTCCGCGTGGCGGGGCCGTTCCTCGACCTCGTCCTCGCCGGTGGCGAGCGCATCTCCAAGGCCGTCGATCGTGACGAGCTGGAAGCACCGGCGCCGCCGCGCACCGTCTCGTCCTCGCGTTCGTCCCGCCGCCGCGTCGGCCCGGGCGACGGCGCGTGAACACCGAGGAGCAGCTCGCCTGGGAGGAGCACAACCGGCCCAGGGCCGGGATCGCCGCGATCGCCGCGGCCGCGCTGACCATCCTCGGCACGATCATCACCTACGCGAGCTACG
>JBDTYI010000036.1:0-7174 GCA_040005775.1 Solirubrobacteraceae bacterium | reverse complement strand
GTACCGGCCCGCGGGCGAGGAGAACTGGGTCGGCGGCGACTTCTACGACGCGTTCCCGACCACCGCGGGCTGGATGGTCGTCGTCGGCGACGTCGCGGGGCGCGGCGCCGAGGCGGCGGCGCTGACCGCCCAGGCGCGGCACACGCTGCGCACGGCGGCGCAGCTGCTCGGCGACCCGCTGGCCGCGCTCGCGCACCTGAACCGCGCGCTGACCGATCTGCCGAGCACCTCGCTGTGCACGGTCGCCGCGCTGCACCTGGTGGAGACCGAGGGCACCGTGCAGGCGACGGTCGTCTGCGCCGGCCATCCGAAGCCCTACCTGATCCGCGGCGACGAGCCGACGCCGATCGGCAACTGGGGTCCGATGGTGGGCGCGTTCGCCGACAGCACCTGGCGCCCGGAGACGCTGACCCTCGCGCCCGGCGACGTGCTCGTGCTCTATACCGACGGGGTCATCGACGCCGACGGCGACGACGAGCGCTTCGGCGACGAGCGTCTCACGGAGACGCTGCGCGGCACGGCCGACGCGAGCGACGCGGTGGGGCGGATCCGTCGCGCGCTGGAGGCGTTCGAGGTCGGCGCGCAGGCCGACGACACCGCCGTGCTGGCGATCGCGTTCACGGGCGACCGGGCGCGCGCCGGTCTGAGCGGCTCGTGACAACGAGTACGATCTCGGTTTCGGCTTACTAGGAGAAAGGTCTGATGACCCGAGCCTGTTGCCACAGCTGCCAGCTGCGCTTCACCCCTGCGGCGGCAGCATCCGTCGTGGCGTGTCCCATCTGCGACCAGCCGCTCGATCGAACCGCCCGCGCCGGGACGCTGCTGGGCTTCCGCCTGCACGATGCAGGGGATGCGCTGCCCGAGCTGCCCGGCGTCATCGCTGCGGCCCTCGCCGCCCCGCCGGCCGAGCCGCGCTGAAGCCCCTCAGGCCGTCGCCGTCGCGGCGCGATCCGCGCCGGTGAGCCCGAACGCGTCGGCGATCAGCTCGTAGGAGCGTCGCCGGGCGTCGTGGTCGTGGGTGATCGTCACGACCATCACCTCCTCGGCGTGATAGTCCGCGGCGGCCTGCTCGAGGCCGGCGCGCACCTCCTCGCCCGAGCCGAGGATCGCCCGGCGGCCCTGAGAGCCGCCGCCGTACTCGGCCAGGTAGCGCAGGGCCCTGTCGACCGGCGGGATGGCGCTCGGCTGGCCGCGGCGCAACAGGGACATCGCCATGCGACTGCTCGACGCCAGGCGCTCTGCCTCGTCGTGGTCCTCGGCGGCCAGCGCCCACACGGCGACGATCTGGCGCGGGGCGTCCAGGCGTGGCGCGTCGTCGAAGCGCTGGCGGTAGATCTCGGCCAGCTCGGCCCCGCCGGGGTTGATGAAGTCCGCGAAGGCGTAGGGGATGCCCAGCTGCGCGGCCCAGATCGCGCTCTGCGCCGAGGAGCCCAGCAACCACGGCTCGGGCGCCTCAGGCAGGCCGGGAAGGGCCGACAGCCGCGCGAACGGATGGTCGGCGGGCATGTCGTCCTCGAGGTAGGCCAGCAGCTCGGCGAGCTGGCTGGGGAAGTCGTCGGGCGCCGGGGTCTTGCGGTCTCTCTGGAGCGCGAGCGTGGTGACCGGGTCGGTGCCCGACGCGCGACCCAGGCCGAGGTCGATCCGGCCCGGGAACAGGCCGCTGAGCACCGAGAACGTCTCGGCGACCTTCAGCGGGCTGTAGTGCGGGAGCATCACGCCGCCGCTGCCGATCCGCATGCGGGTCGTGGCGGCGGCCAGCGGGCCGATCAGCGCCTCCGGGCTGGGCCCGGCGAGCATGGCCCCGCCGTGGTGCTCGGCGACCCAATAGCGCGCATAGCCGAGGTCGTCGGCCAGCCGCGCGAGATCGATCGTGTTGCGCAGCGCGTCGCTGCCGGTCGATCCCTCAGAGATCGGAGATTGGTCGAGGACGCTCAGGCGCAGAGGCACCCCATCGAACATAGGACATCGCACGCCGCGTTCAGGTCGGCGTCAGCCCGGGTGCCTATTGTCGGCCGCGATCCTCCGTCCTGTCCTCATCCCGGCCGCCGCCGCCGCCGTCGCGCACGCCGGCCCCGCGCTGAGCGCCTGGTCACCCGCGCTGCGCCGCGCCTTCGGCGTGCGCGCCACGGTCGCCGACCCGGGCGGCGTGGCCCTCACCTTCGACGACGGGCCGCACTGGCACGGCACGCCCGCGACGCTCGAGCGCCTGCGCGAGGCGGGCGCGACGGCGACGTTCTTCCTCGTCGGCGAGCAGGTCGAGCGGCGCCCCGCGCTGGTGGCCGAGATCGTCGCGGCCGGGCATGCGATCGGGATCCACGGACAGCGCCACCGCAACCTGCTGCGCGTCGGGCCGCGCGCGACGGCCGACGACCTGCGCCACGCACACGACCGCATCGCCGACGCCTCCGGGCAGGCGCCGCTGCTCTACCGCCCGCCCTACGGGGTGCTGAGCGCCGCCGCGCTGGCGACCGCGCGCCGCGCCGGCTGGGAGACGGTGCTGTGGGCGCGTTGGGGACGCGACTGGCGCGCCCGGGCGACCGCCGCGAGCATCGCCGCCGAGGCCACGGAGGGCCTGCGGGGCGGCGAGATCGTGCTGCTCCACGACGCCGACTACTACTCCACGGCGGGCTCGTGGCGGGCGACCGTCGAGGCACTGCCGCGCATCCTCGCCGCGATCGGCGAGGCCGGGCTGCGGACGGTGACGCTGCGATGAAGCGTCTCGGCATCAGCGCGACCGTCGCGGCCGCCGTGCTCGTCGCCGGGTGCGGCGGCAGCTCGTCGCCTCCCGCGTCGACCGCCAGCACCGCCGCGAAGGCGAGGGCGAAGGCCGCGCCCGCGCGCCGGCCTGTCGCGCTGCACGTCGCCGGGCAGCGGTTGCTGCCCGCCCCCGTGCAGCTTCCGGGGCTCGCGGCGGTCGGCAGCCGCGTCCTCGCCGCCGGCGGCCTGGACACCGCCGACACCTCGGTCACCAGCGTCCTACGGGTCGCGCCGGGGGCGCCGCGCCGCGAGGGCACCTTGCCGGTGGCGACTCACGACATCGGCGCCGCCGCGCTGGGCGGCCGCGTCTACCTCTTCGGCGGCGGGACCGCGAGCGGCCCCGTCGACACCATCACCGCGGTCACCCCCGGCGGCGCCACGCGCGTCGTGGGCCACCTCCCCGTGGCCTTGTCCGACGCGGCCGCCGTCACGCTGGGCACGACGATCTACGTGATCGGCGGCTACACCACCACCACGCCGCTGCGCTCCGTGCTCGCGTTCCGCCCGGGCCGGCCCGTGCGCGAGGCCGCCGCCCTCCCCCACCCCGTCCGCTACGCGGCCGCCGCGGCGGTCGGCGGCCGGATCCTCGTCGCCGGAGGCACAACCGGGACGGCTGCGCGACGCGAGATCCTGAGCGTCGACCCGGCCACGAGGCGGGTGCGCGTGCTCGGGCGCCTGCCCGCGCCGCTCGCGCACGCCGCCGGCGCGTCGATCGGCTCGACGTTCTACGTGATCGGCGGCCGCGGCGACTCGCTCTCCGGGCAGAAGCGCGGGATCTGGGCCGTGGATGCGCGGACCGGGCGCCACCGGCCGGCCGGGCAGCTGCCGGTCGCGCTCTCGGACGTCTCCGCGGTCAGCGTCGGCGGCCACGTGCTGGTGGTCGGCGGGCGCGACGCCGGCGGACGCGTGCACGCCGAGGTCCTGGAGCTGGTGCCGCGATGAAGCGCGCGCTCGCGGCGCTGGCGGCCTGCGCGATCGTGGTCGCCGGGTGCGGCGGCGCGTCGGACCCCGTACCCAGGCCAGGGACGCATGCGGCCCCGCGCCCCACCGCCCCGACCGCCCGCGCGAGCGCCGTGCCCCGCCCAGGCCGGATCCCACGGCCCCTCAGCGCCACCGACGTCTACGCGGCCGGGCGCCCAGGGCTGCTCGCCAAGCGCGTGCGCAGCGACCCGGCGCGCGTCTACGTCCCCAACTCGCAGTCGAACACCGTCGACGTGATCAGCCAGCGCACCGCGAAGATCGTCGACCACTTCACCGTCGGGCAGCTGCCCCAGCACGTCACGCCGTCGTGGGACCTGCGCACGCTGTGGATCACCGACGACATGGGCAACAACCTCACGCCGCTGAACCCGCGCACCGGGCGCCACGGGCGACCCGTCCCCGTCCTCGACCCCTACAACCTGTACTTCACCGCCGACGGCCGGCGCGCGATCGTGGTCGCGGAAGCCCATCGTGAGCTCGACTTCCGCACGCCGCACACGATGCGGCTCACGAAGGCCCTCAAGGTGCCCCAGTGCGCCGGCGTCGACCACATGGACTACACCGCCGACGGGCGCTATGCGCTCGTGTCGTGCGAGTTCGCCGGGCGAATGGTCGTCGTCGACCTGTTGCGCGAGCGCGTGGTCAAGACGATCGTGCTGCGGGCGGGCGCGATGCCCCAGGACGTGAAGATCTCGCCCGACGGCCGCACGTTCTACGTCGCCGACATGGCGGGCAACGGCGTGTGGCTCGTCGACGCGCACCGGATGCGCCGGATCCGGTTCGAGACGACCGGGCGCGGCGCGCACGGCCTGTACCCCAGCCGCGACTCCAAGGTGCTGTTCGTCTCCAACCGCGGCGAGGGCTCCATCACGCGGATCTCGTTCGCCACGCGCCGCCCGGTCGGCAAGTGGCGGATCCCCGGCGGCGGCTCGCCCGACATGGGCGGCCTCTCCGCCGACGGCCGCGTGCTGTGGCTCACCGGCCGCTACGACGCCGAGGTCTATGCCATCTCTACCCGCACCGGGAAGCTGCTGCACCGCATCAGGGTGCAGAACGGGCCGCACGGCATGGCCGTCTGGCCGCAGCCCGGTCGCTACTCGATCGGGCACACGGGGATCCTGCGCTGAGGCCGCGTAGGCTCGCGCGGTGCCGCGGCGCCGCTCCGAGCCCCTGATCGTCGCCAGCGCGGGCGAGCTGATCGTCGAGCGTGACCGCGACCGCCCCAGCGGGCGGCTGCTGCGCCAGGGCGACATGGAGTCCTCCTACGTCGACCTGGCCGACGCCGGCCACCTGGAGTTCGACTACATGCGCCGCATGCGCGACCTGGTCGAGGCGATCAGGGCGCGGCGCATCGTCCACGTCGGCGGAGCGGGCTGCGCGCTGCCACGAGCCCTCGCCGTCGGCGGAGCGGATCGCCGCCAGGTGGTGGCCGAAGTCGACGTCGACGTGCTCGCGCTCGCCCGCGCGCACCTGGGCCTGCGCCGCGCGCCCGGGCTGCGTGTGCGCCACGCCGACGGCCGCGCGCTCCTCGCAGCCGAGGACGAAGCGAGCGCCGACGCCATCCTCATCGACGCGTTCGTCGGCGCGCGGGTGCCGCGTCATCTCGCGACGCTCGAGGCGCTGCACGACGCCGCGCGCGTCCTCGCCCCGCGCGGCGCACTGGCGATCAACGTCGTCGACGCCGCCCCGCTGCCCGACGCGCGGGCGATCGCCGCCGGGCTGTGCGAGGCGTTTCCGACCGTCGCGGTGATCGGCGGGCCCGGCGCCCTGCGGGCCCGGCGGGGCGGCAACGTCGTGCTGCTCGCCGCGCACGGATCACTGCCCCTCGAGCGCCTGCGCGTCCGCGCGGCCGCGGACCCATCCCCCGCCGCGCTGCTCGCGCCGGGGCAGGTCAGGCAGTTCTGCGGCGGCGCGACCCCGTGGCGGGACCGGCAGGACGATCGGGACTAGCGCGAGGCCGTCGCTCGCGTAAGGATGGCCCGATGCCCGCACCCATCGTCCTCATCCACGGCCTGTGGATGACCCCGCTGAGCTGGGAGCACTGGTCCGAGCGCTTCGGCGCCCGCGGCCACCAGGTCCTCGCGCCCGCCTGGCCGGGCTTCGACGCCGCCGTGCCGGCCCTCAACGCCGATCCCTCCGGAGTGCAGAACCTCGGGATCGCGCGGATCGTCGACCACTACGAGGCGATCATCCGCGGCCTCGAGCAGCCGCCGATCATCATGGGCCACTCCTTCGGCGGCCTGTTCACGACGATCCTGCTCGACCGCGGCCTCGGTGTCGCCGGCGTCTCGGTCGACGGCGCCCCCGGCAAGGGCATCCTCGGCCTGCCGATCTCCACGCTGCGCTCGTCGTTCCCCGTCCTGGGCAACCCGCTGAACCGCGGCAAGGCGACGGCGCTCACCCACGACCAGTTCCACTACGCGTTCACGAACACGCTGAACGAGGCCGACTCGCGCGCGGCCTACGACCGCTACGCGGTGCCGGCGGCCAACCAGGTCCTGTTCGAGGGCGCGGCCGCGAACTTCAGTCCGAAGACGGCGGCGAAGGTCGACTACGCCAACGACTCACGCGCGCCCCTGCTGCTGCTCGCGGGCGGCCAGGACCACGTCGTGCCGGCCAAGACCACGCACGCGATCGCCAAGAAGTACGCGAAGTCAGGCGCGCTGACCCAGCTCAAGGAATATCCGGAGCGGTCGCACTTCACCGTCGGCGAGCCCGGCTGGGAGGCCGTCGCCGACCACGCGCTGGACTGGGCCGTCCAACACGCGGCCGGTCGCGCGGGCTAGCGGTCGCCGCGCCGGCGATCGCGGATCGTCATCGCGGCGATCACGGCGCCGATGACGAGCATCGGACCGAAGAACGGCAGCGCGACGACGAGCACGTGATGTGCGGGCGGCTCGCCGCCGTCACCCAGGCGCGACGCGCCCGCCAGGCGGTGCAGGCCGCAGGCCAGCAGGGCGAGCAGGCCCAGGGCGATGCCGGCGACGATCGCGTAGGCGATCGCTCACAGGGCGCCCGCGGCGGTCTTCTGCTCGCGCTGCAGGATCTCGTGGTCGGCGGCGAACGAACGCGTGAAGCTCGCCGCGGCCGGGACCTCCTTGGCCGGGATCGCCTCGTCCTTGGGCATGTAGACCGGCAGCCCGTTCAGCGAGCTGCCCTTGTGCAGGCGGATGAGCGTCTTCCAGTCGCCGTGCACCGGGATCGCCTGGGTCGTGCGGTAGTGGCCGGGGCCGATCTTCCTCAGCCGGTTGACGATCAGCCCGCCGCCCTGCCACGCCGTGACGGTCAGCCACTCGGCGCCATCGCCCGCGCTCGCAGGGTTCAGGCGCACGTCGGCGCTGACCGTGCGCATGGGCGCCTTGATGACGTCGGTCAGAGCGACCTTCGCGCTCGTGTCCTCGAGCGCGGGCTTGTAGAGGGCGAACACGGTCAGCAC
>JBDTYI010000035.1:0-18241 GCA_040005775.1 Solirubrobacteraceae bacterium | reverse complement strand
CCCGCGCGGCGTCATGGCGATCTGCGACTGCAGCACGCGCGTGAGGGCGACCTCGCTGGCGTGGGCCTCGTTGAGGTATTGGACGATCTTCTGTTCTGGCTGGCTCATATACCTACGGCGCTACCCGCTCGCACAGGACCGAATCGGCTTATGCGAGCCGCACCAGCATCTTGCCTAGGTTCTGACCTCGGAGCAGGCCGATGAAGGCCTCCGGCGCGTGCTCGAGGCCCTCGACGACGGTCTCGCGGTGGCGGATGCGCCCGTCGCGCAGAAGCCCGCCGACCTCTTCGGCGAACGCGCGCATCCGGTCGCCGTGGTCGCTCACGATGAACCCGCGCAGCGTCAGGCGCTTGCCGACCGCGAGCCCCAGGTTGCGCGGGCCCGCGACCGGCTCGGTGGCGTTGTACTGCGAGATCGCGCCGCACATGGCGACCCGCCCGTTGCGGTTGAGGACCTCGAGGGCCGCCTCCAGGTGCTCGCCGCCGACGTTGTCGAAGTAGACGTCGATGCCGTCCGGCGCGGCCTGGGCGAGCTGGCCCGCGACGTCGCCGTCGCGGTAGTTCAGCGCGGCGTCGAAGCCCAGCTCGTCGGTGAGATGGGCGACCTTCTCGGGCGATCCGGCGCTGCCGATGACCCGGTGACCGCGCACCTTGGCGATCTGCCCGGCCATGCCGCCGACCGCGCCCGCGGCCCCCGAGACGAAGACGACGTCGCCCTCGGTCAGGGCCGCGATGTCCAGCAGCCCGACGTACGCGGTCAGGCCCGGCATGCCGAGCACGCCGAGGTAGGCCTGCGGCGGCGCCAGGTCGGTGTCGACCTTGCGGACCGCGCGCCCGTCGAGCACCGCGTACTCCCGCCAGCCGAGCTGGTGCAGCACCGTGTCGCCCTCGGACACGGCGTCGGCCCGTGAGGCGACGACCTCGCCCACCGCACCGCCCTCCAGCGGGGCGCCGATCTGGAACGGCGGAACGTAGGACCTGCGGTCGTTCATGCGCCCGCGCATGTACGGGTCCACCGACATCCACGTGTTGCGCACGACCACCTGGCCCTCGCCGGGGTCCTGGACCTCCGCCTCGGCCAGCCGGAAGTCGCTCTCGGCCGGCTCGCCCTGGGGTCGCGCGGCGAGCTGGATCTCCTGTCCGGTGCGAGGCATGGCTCGACCGTACCCCTAGGCCGCGGCGGGCAGCGTCGGCCGCCGGCGCGGGGCAGGCTCGCTCGGGCGCGGGAGCTGGCCCTCGGCGAACATCGCGGCGAGCGCGACCTTGGGCAGCTGGGAGGGATGCTCGAAGAGCAGGTAGCGCGGCTGCCAGCGCGGGTCGAACTTCGCGTTGAAGCTGTGCAGGCGCTCGATCTGAAACCAGCGGTCGCCGACGCGCAGGACGCGCCCGAGGCCCCGCTCCAAGGCGTTCGCCGGCTCGCGCAGCCAGCGCCCGAAGGCCGCGAAGTTCAGCGAGAACTCCTCGACGCCGCGCTCGGCCAGCAGGCGCGCGGCCTCGACGACGAGGAAGTCGTTGACGCCGTTGGGGGTGTCGCGGTCGCGGCGCATGAAGCCCAGGGACACGACGGGGCGCCCGAAGACGGGCATGAAGTGCAGGAAGCCGCGGGCCGCCCCGTCGGCGTCGCGGGCGACGACGACGAGCGCTTCGGGCACGAGCTCGTCGGCCAGCGCGTCGTGGGCCATCGAGAAGCCGCGGTCGGGGGAGCCGTCGAGCCAGCGGTCGCTGACGCCGCGCAGCTCGGCGAGGCCGGCGGAGTCGAGGTCGCCCATGACGTGCAGCTCGGCGGCGTAGCCGTTGCGCGCGACGCGGTTGACCGCCTTGCGGAGGCTTTTCCGCCTGCCGCCGGACAGCTCCATCGCGCCGGTGCGCAGGATCGCCTCGTCGCCGAGGTACACGCGGTGCAGGCCGTGGGCACGGGCGGCGCGCGCGAAGTCCTCGCTGGCCCCCACAACGCCGACGGCGAGGCCCTGGCGCCGTGCGTCGGGGAGCACCTCGGCGAGCAGGGCCGACGTCGCCTCCGGCGGGCCGACGGGGTCGCCGGCCATCAGCAGCGTGCCCGCCTCGATGCGGTAGGCGGCGACCGCTCGGTGGTCAGGCGACCAGCGGCGCAGGAGGTCGCGGCGCAGCTTGAACGCGCTCAGCGTGTCGGCGCCGTGGCGACGGACGAGCGCGGCGGCACGGGCGCGCTCGCGAGCGTCGGAGAGCACGCGCACGCGCAGCGGCGCGAAGAGGATCGCGCCAGCGGCGCCGAGAGTGCCCAGCGACAGTAGCGCCAGGCCGTTGGGCAGCCAGCGGAAGCCGCCGTGCGCTTGGATGGAGCGGTCCATGCCCAGCAGCCACAGCGCACGCGCCGGTGCCTGCGCGGCGGGAAGCAGCGGGGTCAGGGCGTCGCCGGCGGCGAGCACCGAGGCGAGGGCCACCAGGTAGGCGCCGGCGATCACCAGGGCGACGTGCGCCAGGGTGCGGACGAGCCCGTCCGCGTCGCTGCGCACGACGAACGCACCACGCCCGCGCCACAGCAGCGCGGCCATGCCCCAACTCAGCAGCGCCTCCTCGATGTCGAGGCCCTTGAAGAGGTTCGCCGCCCCGAGAAGGCTCAGCAGCCCGACCGCCGCGATCAGCGCGCGGCGCCGGCGGCGGGCAAGCTGCCACGCGGCGCCGACGAGCGCGAGACCCGCCGGCAGGGCGATGGCGTGGGCCACCGAGACTTCGCCCACCGCGCCGATCTGCAGCAGCGCGCGCAGGCGCAGCGGCAGGTCGGGCGTCAGCGCCGAGCCGATGTTCACCAGACCGACGAGCGCCGTGGCCACGCCCGCGATGAGCGGGACGCGGTCGGCCACGGTCGGCGCCGGAGGCATGTCCGGGCAGCGGTGCGGGCCCAGGCCCCAGGCGGCCGTGTCGCGCGTCGCCGCGAAGAGGTCGCGCCAGTCCTTGACGAGCAGCCACGCCGCGAGCAGCAGGACGACCGTGCCCGCGACCCACCCGGCGACGTTCCACAGCAGTGCGCCCACGGGCAGCAGCACGAACCCGAGGTGGCACTCGTGCACGCGCGCGCCGAAGATGAAGCAGCGTGGCCCGAGCTCGTGCGAATGCACGGCGACGGGCAATCTTCGGGGGAGCCGCACGCAGCGACAGTAGGCCGCGACCCCTGAACGGGGCCTTAACGGCTACCCACCCGCGACGTCGCGCCGCAGGAAGGCCAGGAAGGCCGCGCCGAGGCACGGGATCGCGTAGAGGGCGCAGACCCACGCAGCGCGGATGAGCGGCCCATAGTCCACGGGCGTCCGCAGCAGCCCCTGCCACGCGTTGAACTGGGTCGGCAGCAGGTAGGGCTGCAGCGCGCCCAGGCCCGGGATGATGGTGATCAGCTGCATCAGCAGGCTGATCATGAGCGCCCCGACCACCGCGGCGGCGGAGTTGTGGGTCACCGTCGACAGCAACAGCGCGATCGAGGCGACGGCCAGCAGCGGCAGCATGTACACGGCGAAGCTCGCGCCGATCAGCGCCAGGCCCCGGCCTGGGCTGACGGTCGTGCCCGACAGGCTGACGAGCGGGTTGAACCCCGACTTCAGGACGCCGCCGGCCACGGCGACGATGCCCATGGCGACGAGCGCGACGAACGCGTAGGTGAACGCGGCCAGCGCCTTGGCGGCGAAGATCCGCCCGCGCCCGACCGACCGCGTGAGGATCGTCTTCAGCGTCCCGTTGTGGTCCTCGGCGGCGACGATGTCGCCCGCGACCAGCGCGGTCACCAGCGGGAACAGCCAGTAGGAGCCGAAGATGAGGATCACCGGCGGGATCGCGAGGCCCGACTGGCGCACGTAGCGCCCGAAGGCCACGTCCTCGGGCTGGCCGGTCTGGAACGCGAGGGCGACCACAAAGATGATCGGCACCAGTATCGCGACGCCCAGGCCGAGGTAGGTCCGCTTCTGGGCGACGAGCTTGCGCAGCTCCCAGGCGTACACCGTGCGCAGGGCGACCATCAGGCGGCCTCGGCGGCGAGCTCGGGTCGGCCCGGCTCGTCCTCGGTCAGGCGGAAGAAGAGGTCCTCGAGCGTGGCGGCGTGCGGCGCGAGGGCGCGGATCGCCAGGCCGGCCTCGACGAGCGCCACCGAGAGCGCGGCGGCGGCCTCCTCGGTGCCGGCGAAGCGCAGCTCCAGCGGGCTGACGCGCACGTCGTCGATGCCCTG
This sequence comes from Solirubrobacteraceae bacterium, assembly GCA_040005775.1. Taxonomy (GTDB): domain Bacteria; phylum Actinomycetota; class Thermoleophilia; order Solirubrobacterales; family Solirubrobacteraceae; genus JAOPZW01. The sequence continues at coordinate 14,053 of JBDTYI010000035.1, read as the reverse complement.
CTGCGCCCGGCAGACGGCGGCGGCGCGCCCGTCGTCGGTCGTGCGCAGCCGCCAGTCGCCGCCGGCGGTGCGCTTGAGGTCCTCCAGCGCGCCCTCGAAGACGATGCGCCCGGTCCGCACGATCGCGACGCGGTTGCACAGCTCCTCGACCTCGGCCAGCAGGTGGCTGGAGAGCAGCACCGTCGTGCCGCTCAGCGACAGCCGGGCGATGAGCGCGCGCATGTCGCGCATGCCTGCGGGGTCCAGGCCGGTCGCGGGCTCGTCGAGCAGCAGCAGCTTCGGGTCGCGCAGGAGCGCCGCGGCGACGCCGAGGCGCTGGCGCATGCCGTGCGAGTAGCCGCCGACACGATGCTTCTGGCGGTCGGTGAGCTCGACGACGTCCAGCGCCTCGTCGATCCGGATCGCGGCGTCGCCGCCGTCGAGCGCGGCGAGCAGCTCGAGGTTCTTGCGCCCGGTCAGGTAGGGGTAGAAGCGCGGCGCCTCGACGAACCCGGCCACGCCCTGCAGCGCCGCTGCGCCGTCGGCGACCGGGTCGCGCCCGGAGATCCGGACCTCGCCCGCGGTCGGGGTGATGAGGCCCAGCAGCATCCGCAGGACGGTCGTCTTCCCGGCCCCGTTCGGGCCGAGGTAACCGTAGACGTCACCGGCCTCGACGGTGAGGTCCACGTGGTCGACGGCGGTGACGTCGCCGTAGACCTTGACCAGGCCGCGCGCCTCGACCGGCGCGGGGCCGGAGCTAGAGCCCACGGGCCGCCGCCTCCGCGGCCTGCGGCGTCACCGAGCCGAGGATCGTGTACTGCACTGCGTCGCGCTGGAAGGTGACGGCGGTGCCCAGCGCGGTGGCGAGCTCCTGGCCGCCGGTGGTCCCGGGTATCGAGATCTTCGGCAGCGCCAGGCCCTGGCGGTCGCCCTTCGGGGCGCCCTGCTTGTCGGCCGGCTTGACCTCGGTCTGCACGACGGCGATGCCGCCCAGCCCGGCGCCGTAGGTCACCACGGCGCCCTGCTTGTCGTCCATGGCGAGCAGGCGCACCTGCCGGCGCGGCAGGCCGACGAGGGTGTCGGGCGCCTTCAGGGCGAAGGGCAGCTTCGCCGCGACGGCCTTGACGCCGGCGACGTCCTTGGCGTGGTCGGGCGCGCCCTTGTCCGCGGTCCGCGCACCCGCGTCGACCTTGACGACCTTCGCGCCGGAGGGCACCGCCGCGGTCAGGTCGGAGGCGGCAACGTGGTTGAAGCTGATGTGCGTCGCCTCGAGCTCCAGCACGGGGTCGGACTTGCCCGAGGCGTACACGGCGGCGCGCAGGGGCGTGCCGTTCGCGGCGTCCCAGGCGAGCTTGGCGGCGCCGACCAGGCCGCCGTCGTGGCTCGGCGAGAGCTTGACCGTGTAGGCCTCGCGCCCAGCGACGTTCGACGGCACCGCGCCGCTGACGTCCGTGCTGCGGGCGAGCTTGTCGAGGAACTGCTGGATGCGCGCGACCGTGGGCGGCTGGTGGGCGTCGGGCTTGTCCTGCGCGCCCTTGTCGGCGGGCAGGGCGATCTCGTAGGCCGTGTTCGAGCTCGCGTCGTAGACGGTGGCCGTCTTGCCGTCGCTGACGATCTGGGCGTCGCCGCGGTCGGACTGCAGCTCGAGGCGAACGCGGCCGTCGGGCGCGGCCCACAGCCGGCCGGTCGCGCCGGTCAGCAGCGGGGTGCCGCCGCCCGCGAGGCTCGCGCCGTCGATCAGGTGGTTGGTGAAGGTGATGTCGGCCGACACGCCGTCGACGGCGGGGGCCGTGGCGGCGTCGTGCAGCGCCTGCGCGAGCGGCTTGGCGGGCGGCTTGGCGCCGCTGCCCGAGAGCGCGCCGGCGGCCAGCGCAGTCCCGGCGCCGAGCACGGCGACCACGGCCACGACGAGGATGATGAGGCGAGGGAGCGGGAGGCGGCGCAGGCGATTCATGCGACCACCGTAGGCGAGGGCTCTGAAGACTCTCTGACGACCGGCAGGTCGATCGTGAAGGTGGCGCCGTCGACCTCGACCTCGCCGCCGTGGGCTCTGGCGATCGCCCGCACGATGGCCAGGCCGAGACCCGACCCCGGGCGCCCGCGAGCGTCGGGCGCGCGCCAGAAGCGCTCGAAGGCGGTACCCGAGTCGGCGGCGGTCAGGCCCAGGCCCGCGTCGCTGACCGACAGCCGCGCGCGCCCATCGACGGCGCGCACGGCGATGGTCACCGGCGGGGCGCCGTGCACGACCGCGTTGGCGACGAGGTTGTCCAGCGCGCGGCGCAGCGCGTCCTCGTCGCCGCCCACCACGACGCGCTGCGGCACATCGGCCGTCACCTCGCCGTCGTGGGCGTCGGCCGCCGCGCGGGCCAGGTCGTCGAGCGCGACGGGCGCCGGCGCCGCGCCCGCGTGGTCGGTGCGCTCCAGCGCGAGCAGGTCGTCGACGAGCCGGGCGACGCGCTCGACGCTGCGCTGGACGTCGGCGATGGTCTCCGCGTCGGCGCCGTGGCGCGCGATGTGGTCGACGTTGCCGCGCAGGGCGGTCAGGGGCGTGCGCAGCTCGTGCGAGGCGTCGGCCAGGAAGCGGCGCTCGCCCTCGCGGGCGCGCTCGAGCGCGGCGAGCATCGCGTTGAGGGTGTGGGTGAGCTCGCCGACCTCGCCCCCTTCCGCCGGCGGCAGGCGGTCGGCCGGGTCGCCGGTGCGCTCGATGCCCCGCGCGGCGACCGTCAGCCGCCGCAGCGGCGCGAGGCCGCGCCCCGTGAGCGCGGCCGCCAGCAGGGCGCCGAGCAGCGCAGCCACGAACGCACTCAGAAGGATCAGGGTGCGGACGCGCTCGGTCGTGCGCTCGATCTCGCCGAGCGTCGCCGCGACGAGCACCGCGCCGCCCCGCGCCTGGCCGCCGGCGTCGGGCAGCGGCGCGACGAACAGCCGCAGCGCCTCCCCCGAGAGGTCGGTCCGCGCGTAGGCCGTCCGGCCGCGCGCGATCGCCGCCTCGACCTGCGCGTCGGCGCCGAGCAGCCGCCCCCCGAGCGCGCTGGACCGCGCGACGATCCCCCGCCGCGCGTCGAGCACCTCGACGAGCAGCTGCTGGCCGCCGGAGGGCGCGTCGAGCGCGCCGGGCGCCGTCAGCAGCGCCGGCGCCGAGGCGCTGAGGCGCGCGATGTTCGTGGCCTGCGTGCGCAGGGCGCGATCCTGGGCGTTGTGCAGCTCATGGTCGACCACCTGCTGCGCGGCGATGCCGAGCGCGGCGACCGCGACGAACACGCCGACGGCGGACGCCAGCGCCACGCGCAGGCGCAATGAGTGCAGCCTCATGGCTCCAGCACGAAGCCCACGCCGCGCACGGTGCGAATCGGCGAGGGCTCGCCCAGCTTGCGGCGCAGGTTCGTGACCGTGCGGTCGACGACGTTCTCGACGGCCGCCGCCGCCCACAGCTCGTTGATCGCCCGCTCGCGCGTGATCACGGCGCGCTGGTTGCGCATGAGCAGCTCGAGCATCGCCGATTCGCGCTCGGTCAGCTCGATGTCGCGGCCGTCGCGCCGGGCTGCACGCGCCACCGGGTCCAGGCGCAGGGCGCCGGCGACCAGCACGTCGCCCGTGGCCCGCCCGCGACGCTCGACCGCGGCGATCCGCGCCAGCAGCTCTTCGACCGCGAACGGCTTGATCACGTAGTCGTCCGCTCCCGCCTCGAGGCCCGCGACGCGGTCGGCGACGGCGTCGCGCGCGGTGAGCAGCAGGATCGGCCCGGCGAGACCGCGGGCGCGCAGGCGGCGGCAGACGGCGAGGCCGTCGAGTCCCGGCATCGAGACGTCGAGCAGCACCGTGTCGGGCGCATGACGCTCGGCCGCCGCGAGCGCCGCGCCACCGTCGGGGACGGCCTCGACCTCGTGCCCCTCGGCGGTGAGCGTTCGCGCCAGCATCCGCCGGACGTCGGGGTCGTCGTCGACGACGAGGATGCGCGGACTCACGCGCCCGACGCTAGCGCGGGGGCTCCGCCCAGGCCGTCCACCTAGGCGGCGACGGGCCGTCGGTCGCGCAATCGGACTGCCGCGAAGAGCCAGCTGGGCGCGGTCGCCGCGCACGCGGTCGCGAAGACGGCTCGGACGTGGCTTGCGTCGTTGAGCTGGCCGGCGAGCACGGCGCCTGCCGCGGCGCCCGTGCCGTAGGCGGTGGCCAGCCAGGAGAACGCCTCTGCCTTCGAGGCGTCGGCGGCGACTTCGTTGATCGCCGCGTTCTGGCACACGGTGATCGGCGCGAAGCAGAGGCCGGCGAGGGCTGCGAGGGCGACGGCCGCGCCGATCCGCGGCGTGAGCATCAGCGGTGCCAGCCCCGCGGCGGCCAGCGCGCAGAGTGCGGGGTAGGCGCGACCGCGCTCGGCGCGTGGCGTCGGGCGCCGTACGCGAGGCTCCCGAGCCCGATCCCGGCGGCAAGGGCGCTGAGGAGGATTCCCGCCACCGCCGGCGACCCGTGTTCGCGGGCGAGGGCGGGGAACGCGACGTCGAGGGCGCCGAAGGTCAGCCCGAACAGGGCGGCCGTGGCGACCACGGTGCGAAGGCCGCCTCCGACGAGCGCGCCGCGGCCGCGCGCCGCGGTGCTGTGCGCAACGTGGCCGCGAGCGGCGCTGGATGTGGCGAACGCCGTCGTGCCCGCAACCGCGAGGCCCGCGGCGGCCGCGACGGCCAGGGTCGGCGACCCCGCCGCGATCAGCAGACCGGCCAGCAGCGGGCCGGCGAAGAACGTGACCTCGCGATCGCCGTCATCAGGGCGTAGCCGGCCTGCCGGGTCGTGTCGTCGGTGAGCCGCGCAGACCACACCGTGCGCAGCGCGGCGCGGGGCGCGCCGGCTCGGCCGGCGACGATCAGCGCGAGGTCGGTCGCAGGCGACGGGATCACGAGCCAGATCAGCGCGCGGGTTGCGCCGTATCGATCCACCAGGCGCCCGCGCGCCGGCGCGGACAGCAGTCCGCCGACCGTCGCTGCGGCGAGCACGAGACTCGCGGTGGCGAAGGAGCCTGTCGCCTCCCGGGCGAAGAGCACGAAGGCGACGGGCGTCATCGTGCTCGCCAGCCCGGTGGTCAGAAACGACGTCGCCAGGCGCGTCGTGCCCCGGCTGCGCAGCAGCTCGGCGTACGTGCCGGCGCCCACTGGAGCTAGTCCCCGTCCCAGTCTTCGCGCAGCAGCCCGAACATCACGATGTCCACCCGGCGGCCGCGCTCGATGTTGCGCCGGCGCATCGTGCCCTCCACGACGAACCCCAGTCGGGCGGCAAGGCGATGGATCGCCTCGTTGTCGGGCGTCGTGGTCATCTCGACCCGGAGCAGATCGAGATCGGCGAACAGCCAGCGCAAGGCAGCCGCGACTGCGCGTGTTCCACGTCCCTGACGTCTGGCCTCCGGGATTAGGTAGAAGCCGACCTCGCAGCGTCGGCTCTCGGTGTCGAAGGAGTGGGCGACCAACGAGCCCCAGCACGCATCGGTCCGCGGATCGGCGATCACCAGGCTGGCCGCCCTGTCCTCGCGCGCGGTCTGGCCCGCCCGGCCCAGCCGCTCGCGCAGCTGTGCTTCGTCGGGGTCGGCGTCGACGCCGATCAGACGTCCGAGATCACGGTCGGCCACGAACGCCGCCGCCAGCGCAGCGGCGTCGTCCGCGCGCGGTGCCCTGAGCGTCACACCGTCGCCGGTCAGATGGGGCGGAACCGCGATCATCCCGCGGGGACGTTAGTGCGATCCGGACGCGATCACTCCCCCGGCACCGCGCCCTCCAGCGCCTCACGGTCCCAGCCCGACAGGCCCGCGCAGAGCTCGTAGGCGCTCTGGAAGAAGATGGCGATCGCGCCCGCCGGGTCGCCCGTCGCGAGGGCATCGGCGTAGGTGAGCACGAATTCGCCGAGCGTCGGCTCCCAGCGCGCGGCCGCGGGCTCGATCGGCGCGCCGGCGATGCCGTCGGGCGCCGGGTGGATGTAGGCGTAGAGCAGTGGGTGGGGGAACTCGCGGCTGCCGGGCCAGAAGCCGATCGCGACGTTCTCCTGGTCCTCGCCGTAGGCCAGGATCGGGTTGGTGCCCGGCTCGGGGGGCGCCGGGCGCCCGCTGAAGCGCGCGTGCGCGAGGTCGAAGCCGCCCCAGAAGAACAGCGCGCCGCTGCTCTTGCCCGAGAAGGGGGTGCGGTAGCGCTGGATGACGCGCTCGATCGCCAGCAGCGCGTGCCACCAGCGCTCGACCGCGGCGGCGTCGTACCCCACGCGGTCGTCGTCCTCGAACGGGACGGGTTCCCCGGGCAGCTCGGCCGGCAGCGTCGAGATGGTGGGCTCGACCCCCAGGGACGCCAGCGCCGCCATGACCTCCGCGTGGAAGGCGGAGACCGTCTTGGGCGCGAGCGTGACCGTGCGCTCCTCCCCGGCCGCCGTGCGGATGGCCAGGCGGTGAGCGACGAAGTCGAACTCCATCTCGAAGCTCTCCTCGCCCCACGGGATCAGGCCGCTCGTGAGCCCACGGGCGCTCGGGTGCAGCGCGACCTCCCACCACTCGTTGAGGTAGGGACACAGTGCGAGCTTGACCTTGCCCACGACCTGGGTCCACATGTGCAGCACGTCGCGGGTGTCCGCGAAGGGCTCGTAGGGAAGCTCGGGCCAGCCGTCGATCGCCATCAGGGCGCCAGCCGCCCGGCCATGTTCTCCTGGCTCTGCGGGCGCATGTCCTGCAGGCGCACGAGCTGCTCGCGCAGCGCCGCGGGCAGCGCCGAGGCGCCCGGCGTGTCGAGCTCGACGAGGTTGCCGGCCGGGTCGCGCAGGTAGGTCTGCGCCAGGTCGCCCGGCAACTCGACGAGGTGGTTGCCGAACGCCGTGTGGTCGAACGCTCCGCGCGCCTCGGCGCGGCGGTACACGGGCTCGAGGTGCTCGACGGTCACGGCGAAGTGGTGGTGGCTCAGCGGGTCGACCGGCGCCTCGAAGAGGTGCAACTGCGACTCGCCGAGCGCCAGCCACTGCACGGGCAGGCCGAAGTCCGGCGTGGGCACGGGCTGGGCGCCGAGCACGTCGACGTAGAAGCCGACGGAGGCCGCGAGGTCCTTCGCGTTGACGCTGACGTGGTTGATCCGCACCCGCCGTAGCATGCCAGCCCCACTGTCCGCAGATAGGAGCACGCATGCCGGAGATCGTCGTCGTCGGGTCCCTGAAGGCCAAGCCGGGCAGGGAGGACGACACCCGCGAGGCGCTGGGTGGTCTCGTCGGCCCCACGCACGCCGAGGACGGGTGCATCCTGTACGCGCTGCACCAGGGCGCCGAGGACCCGACGCGCTTCGCGTTCGTCGAGCGCTGGGAGTCGGCCGAGAAGCTGCAGGCCCACCTCGGCTCCGACCACATCGGCGTGGTGCTCCAGCGCGCCGAGGAGCTCCTCGCCGAGCCGCCGGACATCGTCGCCTACGAGGCGCTCGGGCAGGGCGAGGAGTCCAAGGGCTCGCTCGCCGCCCACGCGGCCTAGCTGTCGACCGGCCTCCTGCCGCACCCAACCGCGCGTTGTCCCCCGGCACGGGGGACGACGCGCGGTTCGCTGAACCAAATGCCCGCGCAGTGCACCCCGCGGGCCCAGCGAGTGCTCGTAGGCTTGGCCGCCATGGCCGCCCACCTCCGCCCCCGCGACGGGACCGAGCAGTCGACCACCGCGGTCGAGCTCTTCTTCGACCTCGTCTACGTCTTCGCGGTGACGCAGCTCTCGCACCTGCTGATCGACGACCTGAGCTGGGCCGGCGCCGCGCGCACCGCGTTCCTGCTGCTGATCATCTGGTGGGCATGGATCTACACGACGTGGATGGTCAACTGGTTCGACCCCGGCTCCACCCCGGTCCGCCTCGTCCTGATCGGCGCCGCCCTGGCCAGCCTGCTCATGGCCGCCGCCGTGCCCGAGGCGTTCGGCCGTCACGGACTCCTGTTCGCCGGCACCTACGTCGTGCTCCAGGTGGGGCGCAACGTGGCCGGCGCCATGCTGCTGGAGCGCGGGCACCCGCTGCGCGCCGTGTTCGAGCGGATCGTGGCGTGGAGCCTGGCCGCCGGCGTGCTGTGGATCGCCGGGGCGTTCATGGACGGCGACGCACGCCTGCTGCTCTGGGGACCCGCGCTGGCGATCGAGCTCATCGCGCCGCTGGTCGGCTACCGGACTCCGGGCCGCGGCGCGTCGCACACCGCCGACTACAGCGTCGACGGCGGGCACTTCGCCGAGCGCTGCCAGGGCTTCGTGATCATCGTGCTGGGCGAGTCGATCGTGGTGACCGGCGCGACCGCCGCCGACGCCGGGCTGACGACCGAGGTGCTGTTCGCGCTCGCGATCGCCTTCCTCGGGACGTCGGCGCTGTGGTGGCTGTACTTCGGCGAGGTCGCCGAGCACTCTCGGCGCCACATGGCCGAGAGCGAAGACCCCGGCAGCCTGGCCCGCGACGCCTACACCTACCTGCACCTGCCGATCGTCGCCGGCGTGATCGCAGTGGCCGTCGCCGACGAGCTGCTCATCGCGCACCCCGGCGATCCGTTCGAGACCGCGGGCGTGGCGATGGTGCTAGGGGGGCCCGCGCTGTTCCTGTTCGGCGAGACGCTGTTCCGTGTGCGCATGATCGGCTCGGCCAACGGCAAGCGCGTGGCGACGATCGTCGTCCTCGCACTGCTCTGGCCGCTGGCCGGGAGCGTCTCGGCGCTGGTTCTCACGGCGATCGTGGCCGCGGTTCTCACCGCGCTTGCGCTGTGGGAGTACGAGCCCCTGCAGGTCGGCCGCCGACCGCGCGCCGCGACCGGCTGACTGCCCCGCCGCACGCACTCAGGGAGTTCCCAGCTCCCCTTCACGTTCGGCAAAGCCCGATGGCGCACAGTGATCGTCATGCCCGCGACGACCCTGAGCCTCCGAACCCTCCCAGACGGCTGTGCGCTGGTCACGGACCAGGGCGTCGTCGTGTTCCGCTGCATCGGCCCGTTCGCGCGCCGCCGCTGCCTGCGTCAGGCGGCGAGCGCCGGCGTCCTGCGGCTGCGCGGCTGAGCCGTGTCCGCGACCGCGCTGAACACCCATCTGTTCTGGATCACCAGCCGCGCGGCCGGCAGCCTCGCGCTGATCCTGGCGAGCCTCTCGGTGGGCCTCGGCCTGCTGATGGGCGGCGGGTATCTCAAGCGCCGCACGCGCGACCTGCGCGTCCTGCACGAGGCGCTATCGCTCGGCACCATCGCCGCGCTCGCCGTCCACGCCGGCGCATTGCTGTTCGACGGGTTCGTTCACATGAGCGTGCTCGACGTGACCGTGCCCTTCGTGACCAGCTACCACCGCTTCTGGACGTCGCTGGGGATCATCGGCGGCTGGGCGATCGTCCTTCTCGGCCTCTCCTTCTACGTCCGCGACCGCATCGGGCGCAACCGCTGGAAGCTGCTGCATCGCTTCACCGCGCTCGGCTGGCTCATGGGCGCCGGTCATGCGCTCGGCGAGGGCACCGACGCCGGGCAGCGGTGGTTCCTCGCGTCGATGGCGATCGTCGTCCTGCCCGCGCTGGCGCTGCTGCTGACCCGCCTTGGCGCCACCCGCCGCCCACCGACCTCTCAGCGTGCGCTGAGGCCCCTATGACCGACCACGGAGACACTCGACCGATGCCCGACTCGACGCCCCCTCCCACCGACCGCCGGGCGCTCGCGGCGGGGAAGGCCCGGGCGCACCGCGAGCGCACCCGCCGCATGCGCCGGCGCGTCGCGACCGGCGCCGCCACGGCGTTCATCGCGCTGTTCGCGACCATCTCGGTGCAGATGGCCGCGGGCAACGATCCGGCGACCGGCACCGCCTCGGCGAAGGTGAAGGCGAGCGCGCCGGCCGCGTCGACCTCGTCCTCGACAGGGAGCGACAGCAGCTCGTCCTCGACCCCGGCCGCCGTCACCACCCAGCAGTCGTGAGCGCCGAGGCGTCCTCCACGTTCCCCTGCTTCGGCAGCCATTGCGCGGTATGGGCGACGGGCGCAGGCGACCGGGGCACCGCGGCCGGTGCCGTCGCCCTCGCCGAGCGCTCGCTGCGTTCCTGGCACGAGCGCTTCACCCGCTTCGACGCGGCCAGCGAGCTCTCTGCGTTCAACGCCGACCCGCGCGACGCGGTGCCCGCGAGCCCGCTGATGCTGCGCCTCACCCAGGTCGTTCGCGACGCGGCACGGCGCACCGGCGGGCTGGTCGACGCGACGCTGCTCGGCGAGCTCGAGGCCGCCGGCTATCGCGCCGACCTCGGCCGGCCGCTGCCGCTCGCGGTCGCGCTCGGCCTCGCCCCGCCGCGCCGGCCCGCCGGGCCCAGCCCGGTCTCGCGCTGGGGCGAGATCGCCGTCGATGCCGACGCGGGCGTCGTACGCCGGCCGCCCGGCCTGCGCATCGACAGCGGCGGCATCGCCAAGGGCATGTTCGCCGACGTCCTCGCCGAGCTGCTGGCTCCCTGCGACGCGTTCGCCGTCGACTGCGCCGGCGACGTGCGCGTCGGCGGCGCCGCCGGCATCGCGCGGCCCGTGCGGGTGACGAGCCCGTTCGACGGCGGCGTCCTGCACGAGTGGGCGCTCGCCGACGCCGGTGTCGCGACGAGCGGCATCGGCCGGCGCAGCTGGCTCGACGAGCGCGGCCGCGTCGCCCACCACCTGCTCGACCCCGCCACCGGGCGCCCGGCGTATACGGGCGTCGTGCAGGCGACCGCGATCGCGGCGACGGCGACGGAGGCCGAGGAGCGCGCCAAGCTCGCGGTACTCCGCGGGCCCGAGCGCGCCGCCGCGGCGCTGCCCGACGGCGGCCTGGTCGTCTACGACGACGGCAGCCACGACATCGTGGCGCCGCGGACAGCCGCCCGGTCGGTCACGATCCCCGCGTGCGCCGCGCCCTCCTCCTCGCCGCCCTCCTGGGCCTGACCACCGCCACCGCCTCGGCGGGTGCGCGGGCACTGATTCGCGGCGAGAGCGTCGGCACGTCGGTGCAGGGTCGGGACATCCGCCTCGTGCGCCTCGGCGACCCCGCCGCGCCGCGCAAGGTGCTGGTCGTCGGGTGCATCCATGGCACCGAGCGCGCCGGCCTCCCGGTGCTCAGGGCGCTGCGCCGCGCCGAGCCGCCGACGGGCGTGCAGCTGCTGCTGCTCGACACGCTCAACCCCGACGGCTGCGCGCGCGGCACGCGCGCCAACGCCAACGGCGTCGACCTCAACCGCAACTTCCCCTGGGGCTGGCGGCGCCAGCGCGGCGTCTACGAGTCCGGCCCGCGGTCCTCGTCCGAGCCCGAGACGCGCGCGGCCGAGGCGCTCATCCTGCGTGAGAAGCCCACCGTGTCCATCTGGTTTCACCAGCACCTGAACTGGGTCGACCTCCAGCCGGGCTCCGACCAGGAGCTCATGCGCCAGTACGCGGCGATCGCGGGCCTGCGCGCCGTGCGGACCGCGCTGCTGACCGGCACCGTCGCGCGCTGGACGAACCACCGGCTCCCGGGTCGCAGCGCGTTCGTCGTCGAGCTGCCCGCCGGCGCGCTGCCGGCGAGCGCGGTCGACGCCAACGCGCGGGCGGTGAGCGCGATGGCGCAGGCCGTCGCGCCGCCCGCGCCCGCCGTGCGCTGAGGGTGTTCTTCTCCGCCGACAACCTCGTCCTGACCGTGGCCCAGGCCGCGTGCGTCGCGCTGCCCGCGGCAGGCCTGCCGCTCTGGGCGCAGCGCTTCCGCACGCGCGGGTGGGCGCTCGTGCTGCCGCTGTCGATCGCCGTCGTGGTCGGCGCGATCGCGCTCGTGCCGACCACGGCCGACGTACTGACCTGGGTCGCGCTGCTGCTCGTGCCGGTCGGCTGCGCGCTCGCGCTCGGGTGGGCGATGCACGGCAGCCGGCGCGGGCTGGCCGTACTCGCCGCGCCGCTGCTGGCGCTCGCCTGGGCAGCGCCCGACGCGCACGCCGGCCAGCTCGCGACGACGCTGCTGATCCTCGGCTCCGCCGTCACCGTCGGGCGGCTGCTGGCGGGCGCCGCCCCGCTGGGCCTGCTCGAAGCCGCCGTCTACGCGATGGCCGCCGTCGACGCCTACCTCGTGTTCACCAATCGCCTCCAGGCCCCGAACGCGGTGCTGGTCGCCGCCGAGCCGGGCCTCGGGCTCCCGCGGCTGCAGTCGGCGTCCTTCGGCGGCGCAGGCCTGGGCTACGGCGACTTCTTCGCCGCCAGCGTCGTCGGCGCGATCCTGGCGGCGCGGCGCCGGCCCCAGCTGCCGGCCGCCGGCGCGCTCGTGATCGTCTCGCTTGCGTGGGACCAGCTGTTCCTGGTCTACGACGTGCTGCCCGCGACGATCCCGCCGGCGCTCGTGCTGCTCGCGACGCGGCTGCACAACTTCCGCGCCGCGGCGGGGTTTGAGCGCGCGTGACCCCCCACCGCACCTCTCTGCTGCGCGTCCTGGCCGCCACCGCCGCCCTCGCGCTGATCCCCGCCGCCGGCGCCCAGGCCGCCGCCGCGCCCTCCGCGAGCACCGGCGGCACGGCCAATGTCAAGGACCAGAGCGCGACGCTCTCGGGCTCGGTCAACCCGCGCGGCAGCGCCACGACGTACTTCTTCCAGTACGGGCCGACCGTCGCCTACGGCTCGGCGACGCCGCCCGCGAGCGCCGGCGCGGGAACGAGCGCCAAGCGCTTCACGACGCCGGTCGGATCGCTGACGCCGAACACGCGCTACCACGTGCGCATCGTCGCCCGCAACGCCGGCGGCACCGCGCTCGGCGGCGACCGGACGTTCACGACCGCCAAGCAGCCGCTCGGCTTCACGATCGCCGCGACCCCGAACCCCGTCCTGTTCGGCACGACCACGACGGTCGCGGGCACCCTGACCGGCACGGGTGGCGGCAACCGCCAGATCGTCCTGCAGCAGCGCCAGTTCCCTTACACGACGCCCTTCGCGCAGGTCGGCAACCCGCAGGTGACGGGCGCCGACGGCAGCTTCTCCTTCCCCGGCGTCGTCGTCGGTCAGAACACCCAGTTCCGGGTGCAGACCGACAAGGCGCCGACCGTCACCAGCCCGGTTGTCACCGCCGGCGCCGCGGTGAAAGTGAGCACGCTCACCTCGACGACCCGCCCCCGCAAGGGCCGCTCGGTGCGCTTCTCGGGCCACATCTACCCGGCGCGCGACGGCGCTCAGATCGGCATCCAGAAGCTCAACAGCAAGAAGCAGTGGGTGACGGTCGCCGGCACGATCACGCGCCATTCGGGCGGCACCACGTCGAAGTCGAGCTACGCGAAGAGCGTCAAGGTCTCCCGTGGTGGCAGCTACCGCATCTACGCGCTGATCGTCGACGGCAACTACGTCTCGAACGTCGGCCGCACCGTCGTGATCCACACGCGCTAGGCGCGGTCAACCGGCGGCGGCCGAGGCGCGCTCCGCACGCTTGCGGGCCTTGGCCGCGCGCTTGCCCGCCTGGTACTCGGCGAGCGCAGCGGGCGAGTCGACGTCGCCGAGCGTCGGCATGTCGGGCACGAGCGCATCGGCGGCATGTACGCCGAAGCGCTTGGAGAGCACGGCGGCGACCGCGCGGACCTTCATGTCGCCGAACCCGGGGAGCGCCGCGAGGCGGGCTTTCAGGTCCTCCGCGGACGTGGCCTCGGTCCAGACGCGCTCGGCGTGGCCGTCGTACTCGCGGGCCACCTGCTCGCACAGGGCCTGCACCCGGCCGGCCATCGAGCCTGGGAAGCGATGGATGGCGGGACGCTCGCGGAAGATCGGCTCGAGGTCCATGGCGGCCAGCGCGGCGGCGTCGAGCGTGCCGGCGCGCTGCTCGAGCACGAGCGGCCCGGCGAACGCCTTCTGCACCGTCACCTGCTGATCGAGGACGAAGCCGATCAGCAGCGCGAGCGGATCGCGGGCGATCAGCTCGTCGGCCTCGTCGGTGCCGGTGAAGTGCAGGCGATCGGGCATGGCCCGATCGTAGAACGAGCGCGAGCCGGGATCCATGCTCGCGAAGCGAACACGAATCCCGGCTCGGCGCAGGCGCGGCGGCTAGGCGGAGTACGCGCCGCCCGTGGCGCGGCCACCCGGGGTGGAGCCGCCCTCCACGCGCGTCTGCGCCTCGTCCTTGCGCGCCTCCGCACGGTCGC
>JBDTYI010000034.1:0-4623 GCA_040005775.1 Solirubrobacteraceae bacterium | reverse complement strand
ACGCTACGCGGAGGATCCGCGCCCCGGCTGGCCGTTCCCGTTCCCCGATCCCGATCCGTCGCCGATGCCCGAGGAGCGCCTCGCGCGCGAGGTCGAGGCGCTGCGCCGGGCGATCGGCTAGACCGACGCGCCCTTGATCGACGTCTGGCCGCGCGCAACGCGGTAGTGAAAGCCGGTCGACGGGAGCTTCGCGCGCGAGCGCGTCTTGATCGTCTTCAGGCGCACGAACTCGCAGTCCAGCGACGACGACGTCGCCACCACGCGGCCGTAGCCGTGGTGGTCGAAGTCCGCGTTGTCGACCCACGGGTTGATGCCGCGCAGGGCATCGATGAGCGCCGGCGGGGTGTTCGGGTGCTTGTCGTTGCCCTTGATGGTCGTGCCGTTGCCTGCGGGCAGGTCGTACTCGCCGAGCGCTTGCGACGTGATCGACCCCCCGACGAACTCCACGGCCACCGTGTCGCCGTCGCCTAGCTGGGTGCGCACGTCGCCGGCGATGAACGTGTGGATGTCGCCGGTGACGAAGACGACGTCCTTGATCTGCTGATCGCGGATGTAGGTCAGCAGCTCCTCGCGCTCACGCGGGTAGCCCTGCCAGCTGTCGAACTGGAAGAACGAGCCCCCGAGCACCTTGGTCGGCATCATCGTGACCTCGTTGGCCATGATCTTCCAGCTGGCCTTCGAGCTGCGCAGCGCCTCCTTGACGAACGCCATCTGCGTGCGGCCGAGGAAGTCGCGCGGCTGATCGAACTCGGCGCACGGCGGGGCGACGGCGTCGCCGCAGGGCTGGTTCTTGCGGTACTGGCGCTGATCCATGATCACGAGGTCGACCGTGCGCCCGAATTGCAGGCGGCGGTAGATGCGGTCGACCTTCGGCGGCGAGTAGGGCATCGACTCGAAGAAGGCCTTGTAGGCGCTCGCGCGCCGCTTCGCGCTGTAGCGCTTGGCGGGCGCCAGGCCGCCGCCCTTCTCGCCGCCGGCGTAGTTGTCCTGGACCTCGTGGTCGTCCCACAGCATCACGGTGGGGAACTTCTGGTGGACGGCGCGCAGCGATGCGTCGGAGCGGTACAGCGCGTACTTCTCGCGGTAGTCGGCGAGGGTCACGGCCTCGCGAATGTGCGAGGCGTCCCGGCTGGCGCTGCCGATGCGGTCGTCGCGCACGCCGGTGCCGCCCTTGCGCGAGTGGTAGGTCTCGTCGTAGATGTAGTCGCCCAGGCAGACCACGAAGTCGAGGTCCTCGTCGGCCAGCAGCTCGTGGGCGTTGTAGTAGCCGTGCGTGTAGTCCTGGCAGGAGAAGAACGCGAAGCGCACGGGCTGCTGGGAGTCGGCCGGCAGCGCGGTGCGGAAGCGCCCGACGGGGCCGTCGGTCGTGCGCGTGGCGAAGCGGTAGTAGTACTGCTCGTGCGGGCGCAGCCCGGTGACGCGCGCCTTCAGGGCGTGGCCGCGCGCGCCCGACGTGGCGACGCGCTTGTGGGCCACGACGTGGCGGAAGGCGCGGTCGGTGGCGACCTCGAGGTCGGCGGCCAGCGCGCCCTCGACGTCGTGCAGGCGCGACCACAGCGAGATCGCGGTGGGCGTGGGCTCGCCCGACATCACTCCCTCGGAGAACCGTCCGCCGCGCGCGAGCGGCGCGGAGCGCCCGGAGGCGAGCGAGGTGGGCACGAGCACGGCCGCGGCGGCGGCCGAGCCGGCGCGGGCGACGAACTGCCGACGGGTCTGCACGGCGGCGAGCCTATCCCTCCGTTCGCGCTGCTACCAACCGCTGCCGGCGGTGACCGCGCGGACGGCCCCGAGCAGCGCCCGGACCGATGGGCGCCCGGCGTCGGCGGCGCGCGTCGCGGCGAAGATCGTGCGGTGCACCGGCGCCTCGGCGATGCTGCGAACGGTGACGCCTGGGTGCGCGGCGGGCCCGACGAGGTCGGGCAGCAGCGTCACGGCGAGGCCCCTCGCGACGAGCTCGAGGCTGACGACGCTGTCGTTGGCGCGGTGGCGGATCACCGGGTCGAAGCCGCCGAGCGCGCGGCACGTCCGTTCGGTCATCTGCTCCCAGCCCGTGCCGGGATGCCCGGTGGTCCAGATCTCCCCGGCGAGCTCGGACAGGGGCACCGACCGGGGGTGGCGCGCGGCGGGATGGTCCGCGGGCAGGACGACGCGTACCGGGTCGCGGTGCAGGTCGTGGCGGTCGACGCCGGCGGGCCGTGCGCGCGCCTGATGCTGCCACTCGTCGGCCAGGACGAGGTCGAAGTCCCCGAGCGCGAGCGCGGGCAGCGACTCCTCGGGCTCGGCCTCGACCAGCTCGCAGCGCAGCCCGGGCGCGTCGCGGGCGAGCGCGCGCATGGCCGGCGCGACCACGCGGATCGCGACTGACTGGAACGTCGCGATCCGCCCGCGCCCGGCAACGCTGCCCGCGGCCGCGGCGAGGTCGGCCTCCGCGCGGTCGGCACGATCGAGCAGCGCCTCGGCGTGGCCGACGAGGACGAGCGCCGGGTCGGTCAGGCGGACCCCGCGGCCCGCCCGCTGCAGCAGCGCGACCCCGGCCTCGCGCTCGAGCACGGCGAGCTGCTGGGACACCGCCGAGGGCGTGAACTGCAGTGCGTCGGCGACCGCGGCGATGGTCCCGCGCGCGTGCAGCTCGCGAAGCAGCCGAAGACGACGCAGATCGAGCATCAAGCGATGCTACCGAGTATGCGCCAGAAATCGGGGTCGATACTGAAGAGTCGGCACGCCAAGGTGGGGCCATGCCGTCGCCCGGCGTTCTCATCTGCCTCGCCTCCGCCGTCGCCTTCGGCGCGATGGCCATCTTCGGCAAGCTCGCGTACGACGCGGGCGCCACGGTCGGCACGCTGCTGGCCGTCCGCTTCGCGCTGGCCGCCGTCGTGTTCTGGATCCTGGTGGCCGCGAGCGGCGCCGGGCGCCAGCTGCGAGCGCTGACCCGCCGTGACGTCGCCCTCGCCCTCGCGCTCGGCGCCGTCGGCTACAGCGCCCAGGCCGGCGCCTACTTCGCCGCTCTTTCCCGGCTCGACGCGTCGCTGCTCTCGTTGCTGCTCTACACGTTCCCCGCGATGGTCACGGTCGCCGCGATCGCCCTTGGGCGCGAGCGCGCCGACCGCCGCCGAGCGATCGCGCTCGGGGTCGCCACCGCCGGCCTGGTGCTGGTCCTCGCCGGGGCGGGCACGGGTGCGCTTGATCCGGTAGGGACGGTGCTCGGCCTCGCGGCGGCCGTGATCTACACCGCCTACATCCTCACGTCGGCGGAGATCGCGGGGCGCGCCGGGCCGCTCGTCCTCAGCGCGCTGATCTGCACCGGCGCCGCGGCGACGCTGACCCTCACGGGCGTGGCGTCGAGCGACCTGCGCCTCGGCGCCCTCACCCCGGCGGGCCTCGGCTGGATCGCGTGCATCGCGCTCGTCTCGACCGTCGGGGCCGTCACGCTGTTCTTCGCCGGGATGCGGCGGGTCGGCCCGACGACGGCCTCGATCGTCTCGACCGCCGAGCCCGTCACGACGGTGCTGCTCGCCTTCGCGATCTTCGGGGAGTCACTGGGATCCGTGCAGCTCGCCGGCGGCGCGCTCGTCCTGGGCGCGGTGCTGGTGCTCAGCGTGCCGGCGCGCCGGAGGGCCGCCGTGCCGGCCGCGGCCTGACCGGGCGACCCGGGTTGGGGCGGGCCGTCTTGTCCCGGATGATCCCGGACAGGACGGCCCACCCGCGCGCCTACAGCGGGATGTTGCCGTGCTTGCGCTTCGGGCCCGGCTCGCGCTTGGTCAGAAGCGTGTGCAGCGCGTTGATGACCTTCGGGCGCGTCTGGTGGGGCACGATCACGTCGTCGACGTAGCCGCGCTCGGCGGCCGTGTACGGGTTGGCGAAGCGGGCCTTGTAGTCGTCGGTCAGGCGCTCGCGGCGCGACTCGGGCGTCGGCGAGGCGGCGAGGTCGCGGCGGTAGATGATGTTGACCGCGCCCTCGGGACCCATGACCGCGATCTCGGCGCCGGGCCAGGCGAAGTTGAAGTCGGCCAGCAGGTGCTTGGAGGCCATGACGTCGTAGGCGCCGCCGTAGGCCTTGCGCGTGATGACCGTGATCTTCGGGACCGTCGCCTCGGTGAACGCGTAGAGCAGCTTCGCGCCGTGGCGGATGATGCCGCCCCACTCCTGGCTCGTGCCGGGCAGGAAGCCGGGCACGTCGGTGAACGTCAGCAGCGGGATGTTGAACGCGTCGCACGTGCGCACGAAGCGCGCGGCCTTCGAGCTGGCGTCGATGTCGAGCACGCCGGCGAGCTGGGCGGGCTGGTTGGCGACGACGCCGATCGCGTAGCCGTCGAGGCGGCTGAAGCCCACGACGATGTTCTTGGCCCAGTGCTCGTGGATCTCGAAGAACTCGCCGTCGTCGACCACGCCGCGGATCACGTCGCGCATGTCGTAGGGCTTGTTCGGGCTGTCGGGGACGATCGTGTCGAGGTCGGCGTCCTCGCGGTCGATCGTGTCGGTCGGGAGCACGCGCGGTGGCGTCTCGAGGTTGTTCTGGGGCAGGAAGCTGAAGAGGTAGCGCGTGTCCTCGAGGCACTGGTCCTCGTCGTCGGCGGCCAGGTGGGCGACGCCGGACTTCGAGTTGTGGCTCATCGCGCCGCCGAG
>JBDTYI010000033.1:0-9707 GCA_040005775.1 Solirubrobacteraceae bacterium | reverse complement strand
CCGTGCAGCTGGAGGCACGCGTCGATGACGTCGAAGCATGCGCGCTGGGTCGCGAGCTTGGCCATTGTGACCTCATTGATGGCGTTCTCGCCCGCGCAGAAGCGCCGCAGCGCGTCGTAGGTCACGCAGCGCGACACGTGGGCGGTCGTGGCCAGTTCGGCGAGGCGGTGGCGGACAGCCTGGTGCCCGGTCAGGGGCGCCCGAAGGCCTGGCGCTCCTTCGCGTAGGCGAGCGTCCGCTCGAGGGCCACGTCCATCGCGCCGACCGCGCCGAGGGCCATGAGCAGGCGCTCCCACTGGAAGTTGGCCATCACGAGCTTGAAGCCGCCGTGCAGCTCGCCGAGCAGGTTCTCCTCTCCCACGTAGACGTCGTCGAAGGCGACGGTCGCGGTGTCCGACGCGTGCCAGCCGAGCTTCTCGAGCGTGCTGGTCGTGATCCCCTCGCCCTGGTCGACGATCAGGAAGCTCAGGCCGCCGTGGCCGCCCTCGGGCGTCGTGCGCACCGCCGTCACGTAGAAGCCGGCGCGGACGCCGTTGGTGATGTAGGTCTTCTCGCCGTTGACGATCCAGCCGCCGTCGACCTTGTCCGCGCGCGTGGACACGGCGGCGACGTCGGAGCCCGCGCCGGGCTCGGTGATCGCGAGCGCCGCGATCTTCTCGCCGGCGATCGCGGGGGCCAGGTAGCGCTGCTTCTGGTCCTCGGTGCCGAACGCGGCGACCGGCGGCGTGGCGATGCCGACGTGAGCACCGATGCCGGCGGCGAGCCCGCCGCTGCCGCAGCGCGCGAGCTCCTCGGCGAGGACCGCGTCGTGCAGGTGCCCGCCGCCCTGGCCGCCGTACTCCTCGGGGTACTTCAGACCCAGGAAGCCGACGGCGGCCAGCTTGCCGAAGACCTCGTCGGGAAACCAGCGGTCGGCCTCCCAGGCGTCGGCGTGGGGGCGCAGCTCGGCGGCGATGAAGCGGCGGATCGAGTCGCGCAGCTCCTCGTGCTCCTCGGTGAACGGCGGCGTCGCGGGCATCCGGGCGGGAACCTACTGGACGCGTGGTGGTTCGCTTGCTATACCGGTTGAACGCCTATGCGGTCCGCCTATCAAACCAGTTTCCCTACGCCGCAACTCTACGAGCGAATCGCCTCGCGCCTCGTCGCGGAGATCCGCTCGGGGGCGCTCGCGCCGGGAGAGCGACTGCCGGGCGAGCGCGAGCTGGCGCGGCGCCTGGGCGTGGGCCGCTCGTCGGTGCGCGAGGCGATCGCCTCGCTGCAGGTGGACGGAATCGTCGTGACCCGCCCGGGATCGGGCACCTACGTCGCCGACGCTCCCCCCGTCGCCCGCGACGGCGATACGGCGGGCGACGTGTCGCCCAGCGCGCTGCTCGAGGCGCGCGCGCTGATCGAGCCGCAGATCGCCGCTCTGGCCGCGGGGCGCCCGAGCAGCGACGCCGAGGCCGAGCGGCTGCTCGCGGCCATGGAGGCGATCGACGACGCGACGTCGCCCACCGGTCGCCTCGCCTGGAACGACGCCGACCGCCTCTTTCACCTGCGCCTCGCCGAGCTGACCGGCAACCCCGTGCTCGCGTCGCTGGCCGAGCACATCAGCGACGTGATGGACCAGCCGCTGTGGCAGCGCCTGCGCGACGACTCGGTCGCCGATGCCGGCCACATGCGCATGCACGTCGCCGAGCACCGCATGATCTACGAGGCCGTCGTCTCCGGCGACGCGGCCGCCGCCGAGTTCTACGCCGCCAGGCACATCGACCGCGTGCGTCGCTACATGACGCTCGACAATTAGGAGACCGCCGTGCGCTTCCCAGGAGTCATCCCCGCCGTCACCACCCCGTTCGCCGCCGACGGCGCCATCGATCACGAGGCGCTTGCCCGCGCGGTCGCCCGCATGCTCGGCGCCGGCATGACCGGCTTCGTGGGCACCGGCACGATGGGGGAGGCCCAGAGCCTCACGCGCGACGAGCGCCGCGCCGTCATCGCCACGATCGTCGAGGCCGTCGACGGCCGCGTCGGCGTCACCGCGGGCATCTCGAGCGAGACGCCGGCGCTGTCGAGCGCCTACGCCGCCGACGCCGCCGCCGCGGGCGCGAGCTCGGTGATGCTGCTGCCGTCGCTGGGCTACGAGGGCGACGCGCGCGAGATCCTCGCCTTCTACCGCGCGGTCGCGGACACCACCGACCTCCCGATGATGGCCTACAACAACCCCAAGGCCAGCGGCACCGACATGGCGCCGGCGCTGATCCTCGCGATCGCCGAGGCGGTCGACTCCGTCGTCGCTGTAAAGGAGTGCTCGGGCGACGCCCGGCGCATCGCGCGGCTCGTGTCGGAGGCCGGCGACCGCCTCGAGGTGCTCGTCGGCGGCGACGACTGGGCGCTGGAGGGCTTCGCCGCGGGAGCGACGGGCTGGATCAGCGGCGTCGCGGTCGCGGCGCCCGAGGCCTGCCACGAGCTCTACGAGCGCGCAACCGGCGGCGATCTCACCGGCGCGCGCGCCGTCTACGAGCGCCTGCTGCCGCTCGCGCGCCTGGACATGACGCCCAAGCTCGTGCAGTTCTTCAAGGCCGCCCAGGACGCGCTCGGCTCCAACGGCGGCCCGTGCCGCGCGCCGCGCATGGCGCTCGACGACGCCGACCGCGCCGTGCTCGACGCGGCGCTGGCGTCGCTGGTGGAGGCTCCCCTCCCCGCATGAGGGCGCGCCGCGTCCTCCAAGCCGTGGACTCGCACACGGAGGGAATGCCCACGCGCGTGATCACCGGCGGCGTCGCCCCGATCCCGGGCGCGACGATGCTCGAGCGCAAGGAGCACTTCGAGCGCCACCTCGACGGTCTGCGGCTGCTGCTGATGCGCGAGCCGCGAGGGCACTCGGCGATGTCCGGGGCGATCCTGCAGCCGCCGCTGCGCGACGACGCCGACATGGGCGTCGTGTTCATCGAGGTCAGCGGCTGCCTGCCGATGTGCGGGCACGGGACGATCGGCGTCTGCACCGTCCTCGTCGAGACTGGGATGGTCGAGGTGAGCGAGCCGGAGACCGTCATCCGGCTCGACACCCCCGCCGGCCTGGTGGAGGCGCGCGTCGCCGTCGACGGCGGCCGGGCGACGTCGGTCACGCTGCGCAACGTGCCCGCCTTCGTGAGCGCGCTGGACCGGACGGTCGCGGTGGGCGGGGTCGAGCTGCGCTACGACATGGCCTTCGGCGGCAACTTCTACGCGCTCGTCGACGCCGCGCAGGCGGGCGTCGCGGTCGACCCCGCGCGGGCGGGCGAGCTCATCGCGCGTGGGGCGGCGGTGATGGCGGCCATCGACGCCGCGGACCGCCCGGTGCACCCGGCCGACCCGCGCATCGCGGGCTGCCGCCACGTGATCTTCCACGCCCCCGGGCGCGACGGCGCGAGCGCGGTTGCCGCGACGTCGATCCACCCCGGCTGGCTGGACCGCTCGCCGTGCGGAACCGGCACGAGCGCGACGATGGCCGTCCGCCATGCGCGCGGTCAGCTGGCGCTCGGCGAGCCGTTCGTCAACGAGTCGGTCATCGGCACGCGCTTCACCGGTCGGCTGGTCGCCGAGACCGAGGTCGCCGGGGTGGCGGCGGTGGTGCCCGAGATCACCGGTCGCGCGTGGGTGACGGCGATGGGCCAGTACCTGCTCGACGAGAGCGACCCGTTCCCCGAGGGCTTCTCGCTGTGAGGCGCACCGCCGACGTCGTGATCGTCGGCGGGGGCGTCATCGGCGCGGCGTGCGCCCACGCGGCGGCCCGGGCCGGGCTGGACGTACTCGTCGTCGAGCGCGGCGGCATCGCGGCCGGCACGACCGGGGCTGGGGAGGGGAACCTGCTCGTGTCCGACAAGCCGCCCGGGCCCGAGCTCGACCTCGCGCTGCTCAGCCTCGCCGGCTGGGCTGAGCTCGTCGAGGAGCAGGCGACCGACATCGAGCTCGAGCGCAAGGGCGGCCTGGTCACGGCCGCCGAGCCGGGCGGCCTCGACGCGCTGGCGACGCTGGGCGCGGCCCAGGCCGAGGCCGGAGTCGACGTCGAGCCGGTCCCCGCGGCCGCGCTGCACGACCTCGAGCCCGCGCTGGCCGGCGGCCTGGCCGGCGGCGCGCTGTACCCGCAGGACGCGCAGCTGCAGCCGATGCTCGCGACGGCCGCGCTGCTCGCCGGCGCCCGGGCGCGCGGCGCCGAGCTGCGTTGCGGGACAGACCTCGTCGGCATCGATCGCGGCCCGCGGGGAGACGTCCGCGGCGCCGTGCTGCGGACGGGCACGATCGCGACGCCGGCGATCGTCAACGCGGCGGGCACCTGGGCGCCCGACGTGGCGCGGCTGGCGGGCGCGGGGCTGCCGGTGGCGCCGCGGCGCGGAGCGATCCTGGTCACCGAGCCGCTGGCGCCGCTCATCCGCCACAAGGTGTACGCGGCCGACTACGTCGCCGCGGTCGGCAGCGACGACGGCGGCCTGCTCGTCAGCCCGGTGATCGAGGGGACGCGCAGCGGCACCGTGTTGATCGGCTCCAGTCGCGAGCGGGTCGGCTTCGACGGCGTCGTGCCCGTCGCGGTGCTGCGCGCGCTGGCGGCCGCGGCGGTCGCGCTCTTCCCGGTGCTCGGCCGCGTGCGGGCGATGCGCGCCTACCACGGCTTCCGTCCCTACTGCCCCGATCACCTCCCGGTGATCGGGGAGGACCCGGGCGTGCCCGGCCTGTGGCACGCGAGCGGCCACGAGGGCGCGGGCATCGGCCTCGCGCCGGGCACCGCGCAGCTCGTCGTCGCCGGGCTCACCGCGACGCCGCCGCCGCTGGACCCGAGCCCCTTCGAGCCTGGCCGCTTCGCCGCGGTCGCCGCGTGACGTTCCGCTTCGACGGCGAGTCGGTGCCCGCCCGTCCCGGCCAGACGATCGCCGCCGCGCTGCTGGCCGACGGCCATCGCGTCCTGCGGCGCACGCGGGTGGCCGGTGCGCCGCGCGGGATGTTCTGCGGCATCGGTGCGTGCTTCGACTGCCTCGTCGTCGTCAACGGGCAGCCCGGCGTGCGCGCCTGCCTGGCCGAGCCCGCCGACGGCGACGACGTCCGCACCCAGGACGGCGCCGGATGACGCGCGTGCTGGTCGTCGGCGGTGGCCCCGCCGGCCTGGCCGCGGCGCGGGCCGCCTCGCGCGGGGGCGCGCGCGTGACGTTGCTCGACGGCAATGCCCGCCTCGGCGGCCAGTACCACCGCGGGGAGGACATCGCCGCCGCCGCGGGCGTGGCGGTCCGCAGCGGCGTGCGCGTGTGGCGGGTGGACCCGGACGTCGCCTACTCGGCGGGCGGCGAGTGGCCGGCCGACGCGATCGTGCTCGCGCCCGGCGCCCACGACCGGCCGCTGCCCTTCCCGGGCTGGGAGCTTCCCGGCGTGCTCACCGCCGGGGGCGCCCAGGCTCTGCTCAAGGGCTCGGGTGTGCTGCCCGGGAAGCGCGTCCTCGTCGCCGGGACCGGGCCGTTCCTGCTGCCGGTCGCGACGCTGCTGGCGAAGCGCGGCGCGGCCGTCCCGGCCGTGCTGGAGGCGCGCGCCGACGTCGCGCGCGCCTGGGCGCGCCATCCGGCCGCCGTGGCCGCGGGGGCCGGGCGCCTGCCCGAGGGCGCGCGCTACCTGCACGCCCTGCGCGGCGCGGGTATCGAGCTGCGCACGGGGTGGGGCGTGCTCGCCGCCCGCGCCGGCGGCGACGGCTGCGTGGCCGAGGCCGACGTCGGACGCCTCGACGCGCACTGGCACGAGGTGCCGGGCACGCGCGAGACGATCGCCGTCGACTGCGTGTGCGTGGGTCACGGCTTCGTCGGAGCGCTCGAGCTGCCCCAGCAGGCCGGGTGCGCGCTCGACGGCGATCGGGTCGTCGTCGACGCGCGCCAGCAGACCACGGTGGCCGGCGTCTTCGCGGCTGGCGAGGTCTGCGGTGTGGGAGGGGCCCAGCTCGCGGCCGCCGAGGGCGCGATCGCCGGCGCCGCCGCGGCGGGCGGACGAGCGTCGCCCCGGGCGCTGGCGCGCCGCAGCACGCTGCGGCGCTTCGCCGCCGCGCTGCGCGACGTGCACCGCGTGCCGCCGGAGTGGGCGCAGGCGCTGGGCGACGACGTCGTCGTCTGCCGCTGCGAGGAGGTCACCGCGGGCGCGATCCGCGGCGCGGTGCGCGACCTGGGCGCCACCGACCTGCGCTCGACGAAGCTGCTGTGCCGCGCAGGGATGGGGCTGTGTCAGGGCCGCATGTGCGCCGCTGCCGCGCGCGACGTCCTCACCGCCGAGCTGGGCCACGTCCCGCCCGACGCGGGGACCCCGCCGGCGCGCCCGCTGGCCGAGCCCGTCGAGCTCGGCGCGCTGGCTAGAGGCGCTTCTTGAGCATCCCGAAGACGCCGCGCACGACCTGACGCTGCAGGGTCTGGCCCTGGCGCGATTTCAGGAACTTGCCGACGGCGTCGGCCCCGCCGCTGCCGGCCTTGGCGGCCTCCTTGTCCTCGGGCTTGGGCACGGGGGGCTTGTTCACCGGCGTGGGCTTCTGGGCGGCGGCCGCGGCGGTGCGCGCGGCGAGCTTCTCGCGCGCCGACTCGCTGTCGACCCGGGTGCCGTACTTCGCGAACAGCGGTGATGCCTTCGCGGCGCCGTCGACGTCGTCGGCCGGGGCCATGCGCGAGGCGGGCGCGCGCAGGCGCGTGTGGACGACGGGGGTCGGCACGCCGTTCTCGCCGAGGATGGTCACCGCCGCCTCCCCGATGCCCATCGCGGGCAGCAGCTCCTCGAGGTCGTAGAGGTCGGACTTCGGGAACGTCGAGACGGTCGCCTTCAGCGCCTTGGCGTCGTCGGGCGTGAAGGCGCGCAGCGCGTGCTGGACGCGGTTGCCCAGCTGGGCCAGCACGCCTGAGGGCACGTCCTTCGGCGTCTGGGTCACGAAGAACACGCCGACGCCCTTGGAGCGGATGAGCCGCACGGTCTGCTCGACGGACTGGATGAACGCGTCGGTCGCGCCGTCGAAGAGCAGGTGCGCCTCGTCGAAGAAGAACACGAGCTTGGGCTGGGGGAGGTCGCCGGCCTCGGGCAGCGTCTCGTGGAGCTCGGCCAGCAGCCACATCAGGGCGGTCGAGAACAGCGCCGGCCTGTCCTGCACGGCGGGCAGCTCGAGCACGCTGATGACGCCGCGGCCGTCGTCGGCCCTGCGCAGGAGGTCGGCGATGTCGAGCTGCGGCTCGCCGAAGAGCTCGTTGCCGCCGCCGTCCTGGAGACCGACGAGGCCGCGCAGCAGGACGCCGACGGTCGCGCTGGCCAGGCCGCCGATGCCCTCCAGCTCGGCCTTGCCGTCGTCGGAGTCCAGGAACGTCAGCAGCGCGCGCAGGTCGGAGAGGTCCAGCAGCGGCAGGCCCTTCTCGTCGGCGTAGTGGAAGACGAGGCCGAGGCTCTGCTCCTGCGTCTCGTTGGCCTTCAGGACCTTGCCCAGCAGCTGAGGCCCGAAGTCCGACAGCGTCGCGCGCACCGGCACGCCCGGCCCGATCCCGCCGAGCGACAGGAACTCGACCGGGAAGCCCATGGGCGCGAACGGCTCGCCGAGGTCGGCCATGCGCTTCTGCGCAACGGCGCCCGCCTCGCCGGGCACGGCGAGGCCCGAGAGGTCGCCCTTCATGTCGGCGACGAAGACACTCGTGCCCGCAGCCGACAGCTGCTCGGCGAGCCCCTGCAGCGTCTTCGTCTTGCCGGTGCCCGTGGCGCCGGAGACGAGCCCGTGGCGGTTCATCATCGCCAGGGGGACCTGCACGACGGCGTCCTGGTGGACCTTGCCCTCGTGCACGCCGCGGCCGAGGTCGATCACGGGGCCGGTCGCCGCGTAGGCGGTGGCGATGGACTGGGCGAAGTCGTCGGCCATGCGTGGCGACGCTATCTCAACTGCGACTAGAGCCCGTAGGAGCGACCGATGACGTCGAGCATGATCTCGTCGGTGCCCGCGCCGATGCGGTTCAGGCGCATGTCGCGCCAGACGCGCTCGACGCCGTACTCCTTCATGTACCCGGCGCCGCCGTGGATCTGGATGCACTCGTCGGCGACCTCGACGGCGATGCGGGCGGCGTGCAGCTTGGCCATCGAGATCTCGCGCACGGGGTACTCGCCGTTCTGAAAGCGCCACGCCGTCGTGTAGACCAGCTGGCGGGCCGTCTCGATCTTCGTCGCCATCTCGGCGAACTTGTGGCGGATCACCTGGAACCTGCCGATCTGGCGGCCGAAGGCGGTGCGCTCGGTCGCGTACTGCAGCGTCTGCTCGAAGCAGCGCTGGGCGCCCGCGACGCAGCCGGCGGCGCCGATCAGGCGCTCGCCCTGGAGCTCCCACATGATGTGGTAGAAGCCCTTGCCGACCTGGCCGAGCACCGCCGTGTCGGGCACGCGCACGTCCTGGAAGGCCAGCAGCGCCGTGTCCGACGCGTGCATGCCGAGCTTCTCCAGGCGCTTCTCGCGGATGACGCCCGGAGCGTCCATCGGGACGAGGAAGAGCGTGAAGCCGTCGTAACCGGCGTCGGCGTCGGTCTTGGTGACCAGGACGATCACGTCGGCGCGGTGACCGTTGGTGATGTAGGTCTTCGAGCCGTTGATGACGTAGTCGTCGCCGTCCTTCTGTGCCCGCGTCTTGATGCCCGAGACGTCGGAGCCGGCGTCGGGCTCGGTGATGCCCAGGCACAGGATCTTCTGGCCGGCGATCGCGGGGACGACCCACTCCTGCTTCTGCTCCTCCGTGCCGAACGCGAGGATCGGCGGCATCGCCATGTCGGTGTGCACCGCGACGCCCATCGCCAGGCCGCCGGACTGCGCGTGCACGATCTCCTCGGCGAGCACGAGCGAGGAGTAGTAGTCGCCGCCCTGGCCGCCGTAGGCCTCGGGCTTGTCGAGGCCGAGGAACCCGAGCGCGCCCATGCGGTGGAAGACCGAGTCGGGGAACGTCGTCTCCTCCCACTCCATCGCGTGCGGCGCGAGCTCCTTCAGCGCGTAGTTGCGGATCGACTCCCGGAGCTGGTCGTGCTCGTCGTTGAAGATGAAGTGCTTGCGGCGAGCGCCGAAGTCGGGCTTGATGACGGGCGCGGTGGCGGACATGAAGTGGAGAGTAGGACTTCCCACTTACCACTGCAACCGCATGAACGGGCGCTCGGGTGGGCAAATGCTTTTCACCAGTCAACCCGACGCAGGAGGACCACATGGCCGAAGGAGACGTCGACAAGGGCAAGGGCCGCATCAAGGAGGCCGCCGGTGACCTCACGGGCGACAAGAGCCTGAAGAACGAGGGCAAGGCCGACCGCGCGGGCGGCAGCGCGAAGAACGCGGTCGACAAGGTCACCGACAAGGTCAAGGGCAAGGACTAGCGCCCACGGTCGCCTGATCCCCCGCCACGGGGGATCAGGCGACCATCGTTGTGCGCGCCGGCGCTAGCCGGTGGCGCCGAAGTACTTCATCGCGTCGGCAATGAGCTGCTGACGCCTGGCGGCATCGGTCACGCCCTCGAGGCCGAAGCCCCAGTAGAGCGAGTGGCGCGTCGCCACGCCGGGGCCGTCGACGAAGCCGACCGACTGCGTGCGCTTCCAGTCGTTGGCGTTCTGCCCGCTGCTCGCCGGTGCGCCCGGGACGGTCCAGCCGCCCTGGTCGGTCTCGAACGAGGTCTCGTCGACCGTCGTGCCGTCGGTGACGATCTTCGTGTCGTCGACGAACACGCCGAGGCCAAGGACCGC
>JBDTYI010000032.1:0-2714 GCA_040005775.1 Solirubrobacteraceae bacterium | reverse complement strand
AGTGGGACGGCCTCGCGGACATCCCCGCCTTCGACGAAGACCTCGAGACCACCCCGCCGGCCGTCGTCCAGGCGTTCCTCGACGAGATCGAGCGCGCCGACGGCGTCCTGATCGCCACGCCGGAGTACAACGCGAGCGTCCCGGGCGCACTCAAGAACGCTCTGGACTGGGCCTCGCGGCCGTTCCCCGACAACGTCCTCAAGGGCAAGCCGATGGCGGTCATCGGCGCGAGCACCGGCCTGTTCGGCGCGGTGTGGGCCCAGGCCGAGGTGCGCAAGGCGCTGAAGGCCAGCGGCGCGCACGTCCTGGAGAGCGAGCTGCCGGTCGGGATGGCCGACGGCGCGTTCAGCGACGACGACCATCTCCAGGAGCCCGAGCTGCAGGAGCGCCTCGGCGGTCTGGTGGGCGACCTCGCGCGTGAGATCGACGCGCCGGTCGAGGCGGGATAATGGACCGGTGGCGGCGCAGCTTCCCATCCTCGACGGCGGCGGTTCGCTCCCCCGCGTCCGCGCGGACGCGACGCGTAACCGCGAGAAGATCCTCTGCGCAGCCACAACCCTCGTGCAGGAGCGCGGCATCGAGCAGGTCTCGATGGACGACATCGCCCGCGCGGCGTGCGTCGGCACCGGCACGCTCTATCGGCGCTTCGGCGATCGCGCGGGCCTCGCCTATGCGCTGCTCGACGAGCACACCAAGCGCTTCCAGAACGCGCTGATCTCGGGCCCGGCGCCGCTCGGCCCGGGCGCTCCGGCGCGTGAGCGCCTGCTGGCCTTCGGCGAGGACTACCTGGAGTTCATGGACCTCCACGCCGACCTGCTCTTCGCGGCGCTCGGAAACACCCACGACGGCGGCGCGCCGATGGCGCTCTACACGACGCACCTCACGATCCTGCTGCGCGAGGCGGCGCCGCACCTCGACTCCGAGTTCACCGCGCGCGCCCTGCTCGACGCCGTCAGCCCGGGCGCGCACCTGTTCGCGCGCCGGCGGCTCGAATGGCCCCTGGAGCGTCAGAAGGCCGGCTGGCGCGCCCTCGTCGCCGCGCTCAGCGCGCAGCCGAGTACCTGAACCCGGTCAGGATGCGGGCGGGGCCGCCGACGGACTCGACCGTATGGGTCTCGCCGGCCTCGATGATCGCCTCGTCGCCCGGCGTGAGCAGGCGCACGACGCCCGAGACGCACAGGCCGACGGAACCGGCGACGACGCGCAGCAGCGTCTGCTCGCCGGTGCGCATGCGCGGCTGGGGCGCGTCGGCGTCGAGGTCCTCGAAGGTGAGGACGGATCCGAAGGAGACGGCGTGCGGGACAGCGGTGACGGCCATGGCGCCAGTTTCGGGCCGCGACGCCCGCCTTGCACCGAAGGTGCCACCACAACCGATGTACGGATAACCCGAATGACACCTACCGACACGGGCTGTTTCTGGCGCGTCCACGCGGGTACCGGCCGGGCATGTCCCCCCGCGTCCGGCCCCTCGTCCCGGGGGGTCGTCGCCCTCGCCGCCGCGGACTGGGCGAGCTCTTCGATCCGGACCTGTCTACGCCCAGCGCCCGCGCCCTGCGCTTCTTCGTCACCGACCACAGCGGACACCGCGGCTCCTACGCCGAGGACGTCGCGGCGGTCACCACGACCCTCGTCGACACGCGCAGCCTCTCCTACCGCCAGACGTTCGCCGAGCGCTCCGGCCGCTGGCGCCTCACCGCCACCTACGTCACGGACCCGGCGCGCCACACGGTCCTGACCGACGTGAGCTTCACCCCGTCGAAGCCCGGCAACCGCTTCGACGTCTACGCGGTGTACGAGCCGACGCCCGCCAACAGCCGCACCGCGAACTCCGGCGCCACACAGGGCGACGCGCTCACCGCCACGCACGTGCCGTCGAGCAGCGCACTGGTCGGCCGCCCGGCGTTCACGGCGACCTCCAGCGGCTACCGCGGCACGAGCGACGGCCCGACCGACCTCCGCGGCGACGGGCGCATGGACTGGCACTACAGCTCGGCCGCGCCCGGGAACCTCGTGCAGACCGCGCAGCTGGCGATCGGCCGCGGCGGGCACGCGACCGTCGCGCTCGGCTTCGGCGGTTCGCCGTCGAGCGCGCTCAGCGCCGCGCGCGGGTCGCTCGCCACCGCCTTCGGGCCAGTCGCCTCCGCCTACGCCGCGGGCTGGCACGCGTACGTCGCGTCGCTCAAGGCGGCGCCGCCCTCGCTGACAGCTGCCGACCAGCGCACGCTCTACCGCGCGTCGGCGATGACGCTCGCGGCCAGCGAGGACAAGATCCACCGCGGCGCCTACGTGGCCTCGCACACGATGCCGTGGATCTGGGGCAAGGAGGCGCCGAGCGGCCCGTACCACCTCGTCTGGTCGCGCGACCTCTACCAGATCGCCACCGCGCTGATCGCCTACGGCGACACCACGGGCGGGGACGGCGCGCTGGACTTCCTGTTCGACGAGCAGCAGAAGAGCGACGGCTCGTTCCCGCAGAACTCAACGACCGACGGAACGCCGTTTTGGGGTGGCCTGCAGCTCGACGAGGTCGCACTGCCGATCGTGCTCGCCCATCAGCTGGGCCGCAGCGACGCCGGCACGTGGTCGCACGTCGAGAGCGCCGCCAACTTCCTGATCGGCTTCCAGCAGGACGAACACACAGCGCCGTGGTCACCGCAGGATCGCTGGGAGAACCAGTCGGGCTACTCGCCCGCCACGATCGCCAGCGAGATCGC
>JBDTYI010000031.1:0-1585 GCA_040005775.1 Solirubrobacteraceae bacterium | reverse complement strand
GCCGCGGCTTCCTGACGCGCGACGCGCGCGCCAAGGAGCGCAAGAAGGCCGGCCTGAAGAAGGCCCGTAAGCGCCCGCAGTTCAGCAAGCGCTAACAGCGGAGTTGTCCCGCAATCTCTTCGGCACCGACGGCGTCCGCGGACCCGCCGGTGACCTGCTGACCGCCGAGCTCGCGCTCGCGCTCGGTCGTGCCGCGACCACCGGCTCGGAGGCCGACGCGCCGCGCGTGCTCGTCATCCGCGATACGCGTGAGTCGGGGGAGATGCTCGAGGCCGCACTGGCCGCGGGCATCACGGCCGCGGGGGGCGAGGCGCTGCTCGGCGGCGTCCTGCCGACGCCCGCCGCGCCGCTGCTGCTGCACCGCCACGGGCTCGACCTGGCGGTCGTCATCTCGGCCTCGCACAACCCTTACAGCGACAACGGGATCAAGTTCTTCGGCCCCGACGGCCACAAGCTGACCGACGCCGCGGAGGCGGCGATCGAGGTGGCCCTCGACGCGCCGCCCGAGCCGGTCACGGCCATCGGCCGCATCCGGCGCCTCGACGACACCTTCGACGACTACCTCGCCGCCCTGCTCGAGCGCTTCGGCGGACTCGACCTCTCCGGGCTCGACGTCGTCCTGGACTGCGCCAACGGCGCGACCCACGCTGCGGGCCCGGCGATCTTCGCGCGTCTCGGCGCCCGCGTCACGGCGCTGCACGTCGAGCCCGACGGACGCAACATCAACGAGTGCTGCGGCTCGACGCACGTCGGCCTCCTCGCGCAGGCCGTGCGCGACGGGGGCCACGACGTCGGCTTCGCCTTCGACGGCGACGGTGACCGCGTGCTCGCCGCCGATCGCAACGGCGAGGTCGTCGACGGCGACGAGCTGATCGCCCTGGCCGCGCTGCACCTGCGCTCCGCCGGCCGTCTCCCCGGGGACGGCGTCGCCGTCACCGTGATGACCAACTACGGCTTCCACGCCGCCATGGCCGAGCACGGCATCGAGGTCGCGACCACGAACGTGGGCGATCGCTACGTGCTCGAGGCGATGCGCGACCGCGGCTTCGCCCTGGGCGGGGAGCAGTCGGGCCACATCATCGAGAGCTCCTTCAACCCGACCGGCGACGGCATCGCCAGCGCGCTGCTGACGCTGGAGTCGCTGGAGGGCGCGGATCTCGCCGAGCGCCACGCGATGCGCAAGCTGCCTCAACGCCTGGTCAACGTGCGCGTCGCCGACCGCGCGGCCGCCGCGGACAGCCCGGAGCTCCACGACGCCGCCCAGCGCGAGAGCGATGCGCTCGAGGGCCGCGGGCGCGTGCTCGTGCGCCCCAGCGGCACCGAGCCGCTCGTGCGGGTCATGGTCGAGGCGCCGAGTGTCGAGGAGGCCGACGCGGTCTGCGCCCGGCTCGTCGCCGTGGTTCCCGGCGCCGTCGGCTGACCCCGCCAGGAAAAAAAGTGCGGGCTCGACCAACCTTTGCCGATCACGCGGGTCTGTATCTGTGGGGACAGTAGCCACCGCCGGCAGAGTCCGTAACACAGGGGACGGGGTTCGAGCCCCGGGCAAAGCCCGGGGCTCATACCGTGTACGCGCTTGCTCAGGCCT
>JBDTYI010000030.1:0-3606 GCA_040005775.1 Solirubrobacteraceae bacterium | reverse complement strand
CCGACCTGATGATGGTCGCGCCCGCCGACGTGGAGGACTCGATCATCCGCCTGGCTCAGAAGGCGCGCGCGGTCGGCATCCACCTCGTGCTCGCCACCCAGTCCCCGCGCGTGGACGTCATCACGGGCATGATCAAGGCCAACGTGCCCTCGCGGATCGCCTTCTCGGTGAGCTCGCAGACCGACTCGCGGGTGATCCTCGACCAGAACGGCGCAGAGTCGCTGCTCGGCCAGGGCGACATGCTCTTCTCGCCGGTCGGCTCCAATCGCCTGCAGCGCATCCAGGGCGCCTACATCGACGAGCCCCAGATCGAGGCACTCACGGCGTTCTGGGGCCGCCAGGGCGAGCCCGAGCTGCGCGAGGACCTGCTGGAGGAGGTCGAGCCCGAGGTCGTCGAGAAGGCCGGCGTCGACGATGAGTTCGACCCCGACGAGGATCCGCTGCTCGGCGACGCGATCCAGCTCGTGGTCGAGATGGGCACCGCGTCGACCTCGATGCTCCAGCGCCGCCTGCGCCTGGGCTACACCCGTGCGGGGCGCCTTATCGACATGCTCGAGCGCCGCGGGGTCATCAGCGGCTACGAGGGATCGAAGCCCCGGCAGGTGCTGGTGACCGAGTCCGACCTCCCGCGCGTCCTCGCCGCGCTGGCCGGGACCGGTGACAGCGAACCTGCGGCAGTGCCGGTCCTAGACGACGCTCAGTGATTCCGGTCACGGTCTCGTGCGCGAGACTGGTGACCGGGGTCACTAGGTAGCCTCCCGGGCGCCATGCCGGACATCGGCTCAACGCTGCGCGAGGCGCGCACGCGCCAGCGCATCGACATCGCCGAGATCGAGGCTGACACCAAGATCCGCGCGAAGTACCTGCGCGCGCTCGAGAACGAGGAATGGGACCTGCTGCCCGGGCCCACCTACGTCAAGAGCTTCCTGCGCACCTACGCCGACGCGCTGGGCCTCGACGGCCGCCTGCTGATCGAGGAGTACAAGCTCCGCCACGAGCGCCTGAGCGACGTCGAGCTGCAGCCGATCGCCCCGCCCGGGCGCCGCGAGCGCCAGCGCCAGCGCCGCCCCGGGCCGATCATCCCGCGCTGGCTGGTGATCCTCGTCGTCGTCCTCGGCCTGGTCGTCGCGCTCTACGCCCTCGGCAGCGGAACCGGGAACGACAAGGCACCGCCGCCCGCGTCGACCGTGGCCACCGCCACGCAGCCGGCCACGCCCAGCTCGGCCAAGAAGAGCGCCGGGGCCACGGCGTCGTCGAAGAAGAAGAAGCGCAAGCCCCGCCGCGCGCGGGTCACCGTCGTCGCGACGGGCCAGGTCTACGTGTGCCTGAAGGCCGCGGGCGGGCGAACCCCGGTCAACGGGGTCATCCTCACCTCCGGCGGCCGCAAGGGCCCCTACCGCTCGACGCGCCTGCGGCTGCTGCTGGGCAACGGGGAGGCGCGCGTGTCGATCAACGGAAAGCAACGGACGGTTCCGCCGGTCGCCAACGGCGTCGGCTACGACATCACCGCGACGAAGGTCAGGACGCTGCCGCGTTCGGCCTGGCCGAAGTGCTCGGGCGCCTGAGCGTGGCCGGCTTCGCCGGCCATTTGGACATCGACTTCGTCGATCTGCCGTGAGCGCGCGCGCCGGCGTCGTCGTCACGGGCACCGAGGTGCTCACCGGGCGCGTCGCCGACCGCAACGGCCCGTGGCTGTCCGAGCGCCTGCTCGAGCTGGGCGTCGAGCACGCCCACACGATCGTGG
The DNA here is from genome assembly GCA_040005775.1 of Solirubrobacteraceae bacterium. Taxonomy (GTDB): domain Bacteria; phylum Actinomycetota; class Thermoleophilia; order Solirubrobacterales; family Solirubrobacteraceae; genus JAOPZW01. The sequence continues at coordinate 1,862 of JBDTYI010000030.1, read as the reverse complement.
TCGGCGACCGGCCCGAGGACATCGAGAGCGCGCTGCGCTTCCTCGCGGGCGAGGGGATGGACCTGATCGTCACCAGCGGCGGGCTCGGCCCGACCGCCGATGACCTGACCACTGACGTGGTGGCGCGCTTCCAGGGGCGCGAGACGGCGCTCGACGAGGCGCTCGAGCAGCGCATCGCGGCGATCGTCGCGCCGCTGATGACCCGCTGGCCCGGCGTCGACCCCGAGTCGGTGCGAGTGGCCACGCGCAAGCAGGCCGTGGTGCCGGTCGGCGCCGACGTGCTCGAGCCCGTCGGGACCGCGCCGGGGGTCGTCGTGTCCCCCGCCGAGGGTGAGCAGCCGACCATCGTGGTGCTGCCGGGCCCGCCGCGCGAGCTGCAGGGCATGTGGCCCGCGGCGGTCGCCACGGACGCGTTCGGCCGCGCGGTGGCCGGAGCGGTGGAGCTGCGCCTGCAGGTCCTGCGGATGTTCGGGATCCCGGAGTCGGAGATCGCCGAGACGCTGCGCATCGCCGACGACGCCCACGGTCTCGAGGGCCTGGAGATCACGACCTGCCTGCGGCGGGGGGAGATCGAGGTCGTCACGCGGTTCGCGCCCGAGGCGACCGCGGCCTACGAGGCCTTCGCCGCCGTGGTGGCCGAACGCCACGCCGACACGCTCTTCTCCACCGACGGCTCCACCATCGACGAGCAGGTCGCGACGCTGCTGCACGACCGCGGGCTGACGATCGCGACGGCCGAGTCGTGCACGGGCGGATTGCTGGCCGGGCGGTTGACCGACCGCGCCGGGTCCTCGGCCTATGTGCTCGGCGGCCTGGTCGTCTACTCCAACGCGGCCAAGACCGAGCTCGCGGGCGTGGATGCGACGCTGATCGAGCGCGTCGGAGCGGTCTCGACCGAGGTCGCCGAGGCGCTGGCCGACGGCGCGCGGGCTCGGCTCGGCGCCGACCTGGGGGTGGGGATCACCGGCGTCGCGGGGCCCGGGGGCGGGACCGAGGCCAAACCGGTGGGGTACGTCTGCTTCTCGGTCGCCGGCCCCGACCACGCGCGGCTCACCCGCGCGGTCCAGCTGCCGGGCGGCCGCGCCGACGTGCGCGACCGCTCGACCGTCGTCGCCCTGCATCTCGTCCGGCGGCTGCTGCTCGGCGGATGAGCGCCCGGCTCTTCGCCGCGCTGGAGTTGCCCGAAGCGGTGTGCGGCACGCTGGGGGACTTCGGGCGGGTGGCGGCGGCCGACGACTTCGCGCTGCGGGCGGTCGGCGAGCGGGGGATGCACCTCACGCTGGCGTTCCTCGGGCACCGGGCGCTGGACGAGGTCGAGCCCGCTGCCGGGGCGGTCGCTGCGCTCTCGGCGCCGGCGCCGCCCCTGGAGCTCGGCGAGGCGCTGTGGCTCTCACCGCGGCGCCCGCACGTGCTGACCGTGGCCGTCGCCGACCCCAGCGGCGCGCTGGCGGCGCTGCACGCGGAGGTCCTCGCCCGCCTGGCCGAGGCGCTCCCCGCGTGGACGCCCGAGACCCGGCCGCTGCGCCCGCACGTCACGGTCGCGCGGGTGCGCCGCGGCGCGCAGCCCCGGCTGACCGGGCTGCCGGCGGCGCCGGTCGCGGCGTGGACGTCGGCGTCGGTGGTGCTGTTCCGCTCCTACCTGGGCGGCGGAGCCGCGCGCCACGAGGCGCTGGCGCGCGCCGGGCTTCCGTCACGGCCCTTGCGCGATGTCGGTGCAGACGACGCCTAGAGCCGTCACACGAACACGCGTACGGTCCGGTTCCGTCCGACCCTGACAGCAATATTGCCGCCTCACGAGCGCAGAGAGGAACCATGGCCAGCACCGACACCGACAAGGCCGCCAAGGCCAAAGACGCCGCCCT
>JBDTYI010000029.1:0-8871 GCA_040005775.1 Solirubrobacteraceae bacterium | reverse complement strand
CACCGCGAGGCGCCGGCGAGGCGCGGGTAGCATCCGGTCCCATGTCCGACGTCGTCATGCCGCGCCTGTCCGACTCGATGGAGGAGGGCACGATCCTGAAGTGGCTCAAGGCCGACGGCGACGAGGTCGCTCGCGGCGAGGAGCTCGCGGAGATCGAGACCGACAAGGCCACGATGACCTACGAGGCCGACACGGCGGGGACCCTGAGCATCGTCGCCCAGGAGGGTCAGACCCTCCCTATCGGCGAGATCATCGCGCGCATCGGCGCCGGCGGCGAGGCACCTGCGGAGGAGTCTCCGGCCGCAGAGGCGCCCGCCGAGGACGTGCCCGCCCCCGAGCAGCCGCCCACGACCGAGGCGCCGGTGGACGAGGCACCCGCCCCCGCGCCGGACCCCGTGTCCACGCCGGCCCCGGTCGCCGCACCGCCCGCCCAGGACGACCGCCAGACCGACAGCAACGGCGGGCGCCCGAAGGCCTCGCCCGTTGCCCGCCGCATCGCGCGCGAGCGCAACATCGACCTCGCCGCCGTCCAGGGCACGGGCCCCGGCGGGCGGATCGTGAAGGCCGACGTCGAGTCCGCGCAGCCGGGCGTCGCCGCGGTGCCTGCGGGGCCCGCCGCGGCACCAGCGGCCCTGGCGTCCGCCCCGCCCCCTCCCGAGCCGGTCGTCGCCGAGTCAGGCACCCCGAAGGGCGAAGTCACGGTCGAGGAGCTCACCCGCACCCAGCAGGTCATCGCGCGGCGCATGGCCGAGTCCAAGGCCACGGTCCCCGAGTTCGCGATCTCCACGACGATCGACATGGAGGGCTGCGTAGGGCTGCGGGGCCAGCTCAAGGCCGTCGCGCCCGAGGGCGGTGCGATCCCGTCCTACAACGACATGGTCGTGAAGGCGTGCGGCCTGGCGCTGCGCGAGTTCCCGCGCGCGAACGGCAGCTACAAGGACGGCCGTTTCGAGCTGTACTCGCGGGTGAACGTCGGGGTCGCGGTGGCGACCGACGACGCGCTCGTCGTGCCGACGGTGTTCGATGCCGACCGCAAGGCCGTGTCGGAGATCGCCCGCGAGGCGCGCGCTTTGGCCGAGCGCGTGCGGTCCGGCGTGGTGACCCCGCCGGAGCTGGGCGGCGGCACGTTCACCGTGTCGAACCTCGGGATGTTCGGCGTCACGAGCTTCCAGGCGGTCATCAACCCGCCGCAGGCCGCGATCCTCGCGGTCGGCGCCATGGAGCAGCGGGCCGTCGTGCGCGACGGGGAGGTCGTCGCGCGTCACGCGATGGACGTGACGCTCGTCTGCGATCACCGCATCCTCTACGGCGCCGACGCGGCGAGGTTTCTCGCCCGCATCCGGGCGCTGCTCGAGCAGCCCCTCGCGCTGGCCTTCTAGGGAGGGCTAACGCGGGTCGCCGGCGGCGAGCTCGGGCGCCGGCGAGCTTCCAGCCACGGCGTCGCTCGCCTGCGCGGGCGCTGCGGCCGCCGTGCCGGCCACCTGGTCGGCCGGCGTCGCCGGGGCCGGGCTGCGGGCCGGCGCGGGCTGCGGCGCGCTCGTGTCCGGGGTGGCCGGCGAGGGGGCGCGCACGACGCGACGCGAGGACCGGCGGCGGACGACGGACGGCGCGGCCCCGGCGCGACGACGGCGCAGTGCGGCCGGTGCACGGCGCACGACGGCCCGCCGGTCGCGGCTGGAGGCCGTCGTCGGAACGAGGATCCGGGCCGGCGCCTGGACGGCCTGGTCGGGCACGGCGGGCAGCGCGAGCGAGGAGCCCGCGGCGCCGCCACCGACCGGCCAGCCGTGGAACGCAACGATCGCGCTGGCGCTCAGAAGGGCGAAGGCGGCCGCGCCGACGAGCACGGAGCTGGCGGCGATGCTGGCGAGGAGGGAACGCGGATCTCGCAAGACTCGTCGTGTATCGGTCCAAATTGCGGGGAGCTTGAGCTCAACGGTACTTCGGGCGCGCCAGGAGGCGGAGCGGTTGCCCTAGCCGGTTCGGCGGCCGGGGTTGCCGGGTCCCGCGACGGTGGCGTTCGGCCGCTGGTCCGGATCGCGGACCACGCCCGGCGGGCTCTGATCGGTGTTGACCAGCACGCAGAAGGCCTTGCGCGGGTCGGGGCCCGGCACGCAGGTGCGGTAGAGGTCGTCGGCCTGCTTCCAGGTGTCGAGGCGATCGGCGTTGGCGTGGAAGCGCGCGGGCGCGTTGGCGAGGATGTAGCGCCGGGCCTGGAGCGCCTGGGCGCCGAGCGCGTCACCGGCGGCCCGAACCGCCGGGCGATGGAGGATGCCCAGGCCCACGACGAGTGCGACGAGCACGGCCAGCAGCACCGTGGCGGCCTGGTCGTCGGCCACGATCGTTGGCAGCCCGGGCCGGCGGCGACGCAGCCAGATCCCGGCGAGCGGTGCGGCGACCGCCACCACGACCAGGCACAGGAAGCCGCTGAGCAGCAGCGAGGGGAACGCCCCCGGCCCGTGGTCGCCTGCCGGCGGCAGCACGTGCACCAGCACCGCCACGACGACGAGCGCGGCCGCGAACGCCGGCCATTGCGTCGCACCGCGCGTGCGCCAGCGCAGCCGGGTTGTCCACGATCCCTCGTGCATTCCTATCAGCAGACTAGGCCGTCAGCTAGCCTGCCGGGGCTGAAGTGAGAGGCGCGCCCATGGTCCGGAGATCCCGGCCGGGCGCGCGGCTCGGGCCGCGCGCGGAGATCCCGCTCGGGCCCCTGACCACGAAGGGACAGCAAGACCCATGGCCACGAACACGGCGCTCGCCGCCGCGTCCGAGCACCTGACGCTCGACGACCGAACCGCGCTGCTGCGCTACATGCTCCTCATGCGGGGCATGGAGGAGCGCGCGATGAACCTCTACCGCCAGGGCAAGGTCCCCGGCTCCTTCTACGACGGGTTCGGCCAGGAGGCCGTGTCGGTCGGATCGAGCTTCGCGATGAGCGCCCAGGACCGTCTGTGCATCCTGCACCGCGACCTCGGCGCCCACCTCGTGCGCGGCGTCACGCCCGCGCGCATCCTCGGCCAGTACATGGGCCGCGAGGGCGGCATCACCGGTGGCCGTGACGGCAACGTGCATTTCGGCGACCACCGCCTGGGATGCGTCGGGATGGTCTCGATGCTGCCCGACATGATGCTCGTCGCCGCCGGCCTGGCGATGGCGTTCAAGCTGCGGGGCGAGCAGCGCTGCGCGATCACCTGGTTCGGCGACGGATCGACCTCGCGCGGCGATTTCCACGAGGCCATGAACTGGGCCGGCGTGCAGAAGCTGCCGGTGATCTTCGTGCTGGAGAACAACCAGTACGCCTACTCGACGCCGACCGCCAGCCAGTTCGCCGTCGACCCCGTCGAGCGCGCGGCGGCCTACGGCTTTCCGGGCGAGACGGTCGACGGCAACGACGCCGAGGCGATGTTCGACGCCACGCGCCGCGCCCGCGAGCGCGCGATCGCCGGGGCGGGCCCGACGCTGCTAGAGGCCGTGACGATGCGCATGCACGGCCACGCCGCCCACGACGACATGAAGTACGTGCCCAAGGAGCAGGTCGAGGAGTGGCGCGCCAAGGACCCGATCGACCGCCAGGAGGCGCGTCTGCGCGAGGCCGGGGTGGACACCGCGGCACTGCGTGCAGAGGTGAAGGCCGAGATCGACGCCGGCACCGAGGAGGCGCTGGCGATGGACATGCCCGACCCCGAGACGGCCACCGACCGCCTGTTCTACGAAGGGGAAGAGGAGATCCACCTCGGCGACGGCAACGCGCCGTGGTCGGGGTTCGCCGGAGGCGATCGCTAAATGGCGACCATGACCTATCTCCAGGCGATCTCAGACGCGATGCGCGAGGAGATGCGCGCCGACGAGCGCGTGTTCGTGATGGGCGAGGACGTCGGCGTCTTCGGCGGGGCCTTCAAGGTCACCGACGGCTTCTTCGACGAGTTCGGCGCCAACCGCGTGATGGACACCCCGCTCGCGGAGTCGGGGATCATCGGCACCGCCTGCGGCGCCGCCTACGCCGGGCTGCGGCCGATCTGCGAGATGCAGTTCTCGGACTTCATCGCCTGCGGCTTCGACCAGCTGATCAACGTCGCCGCCAAGATGTACTACCGCCAAGGCCTGCCCACGAACATCACGGTGCGCCTACCCTCCGGCGGCGGCTTCTCCGGCGGGCCGTACCACTCGCAGAATCCCGAGGCGTGGTTCATGCACTCCCCCGGGCTCAAGGTCGTCGCTCCGTCGACCGCGGAGGACGCCAAGGGCCTGCTGATCTCGGCGATCCGCGACCACAACCCCGTCGTGTTCCTCGAGCACAAGCACCTCTACCGCCGCGTAAAGGGCGACGTGCCGACGGGCACCTACACGACCCCGTTCACGGCGCGTACAGCCCGCGAGGGCACCGACCTGACGATCGTCACCTACGGCGCCATGGTCCACACCGCGCTGGAGGCGACCGAGGATCTCGACGGCGCCTCGGTGGAGGTCATCGACCTGCGCTCGCTCGTGCCGCTGGACACCGAGGCGATCCTCGCGTCGGTGCGCAAGACGTCGAAGGTGCTGATCGTCGACGAGGCCAACGAGACATGCGCCGCCGGCGCACAGGTCGCCGCGGTGATCGCCGAGCACGCCTTCGAGGACCTCGACGGGCCCGTGCGGCGCGTCGCGACACCCGACGTGCCGATCCCGTTCTCCCCCCCGCTGGAGCAGGCGCTGCTGCCGAGCATCGACCGCGTGAAGGAGGCTGCCCGTGAGCTCCTCGAGTACTGAGACCGGCATCGACGTCGTCATGCCCCAGATGGGCGTGTCGGTGTCGGAGGGCACGATCGTCGAGTGGCGCAAGCAGGTGGGCGACTGGGTCGCCTACGAGGAGCCGCTCGTCGACATCTCGACCGACAAGATCGACACCGAGGTGCCCTCCCCCGCGGCGGGCCGGCTGGTCGAGATTCTCGTGGAGGTCGGCACGACCGTGGACGTCGGCACGGTGCTCGCACGTCTGGCGACCGACGCCAAGCCCGGCGAGCCGCACGCCTCTGAGAGCGACGCGGTGGGCGGCACAGTCGCACCGCCGGCGACGAGCGACGCCGCTGCGGCCACGGGGGATTCCCCCGCCCCCGCAACGCCCGACCCGGCGCCGAAGCCCGAGGTCGCCGCGGGGTCCGCCGGCGCGGCCGACACGCGGCGCTACTCGCCGGTCGTGTCGCGCATCGCCGCCGAGCACGGCGTCGACCTCGCGCAGGTCGGCGGCACCGGGCGCGGCGGCCGCGTGCGCAAGCAGGACGTGCTCGCGTTCCTCCAGGACGGCGCGGAGGAGAAGCCCGAGCCGCCGATGCACATCGAGTCGCCCTACCGGCCCGATCCGCCCAAGCCGAAGGCAGCGACGGTCGCGCCGGCGATCTCGACCGGCGCATACGACCCGCCCGCGGCCGAGCCGCTGTCGCGGATGCGCAGGTCGATCGGCGAGCACATGAAGCGCTCGCTGGACACCGCGGCCACGTGCACGTCGTGGATCGAGGTCGACATGAGCGGCGTCGAGCGCGAGCGCAGGAAGGCCGGCCTCACGGCTCTGGCCTTCGTGGCCCGCGCCGCCATCGACGCGTTGCGCGAGTTCCCCCTGCTCAACGCGTGGCTCGACGGCGACCAGGTGACGGTCCACCACGAGGTCAACCTCGGCATCGCCGTGTCGCTGGGCGAGGACGGCCTGATCGTCCCGGTCATCCACGGCGCGCAGGACCTGAGCCCCGAGGGCCTGGGCAAGCGGGTCCGCGACCTCGCCCGCGCCGCGCGCGCCAAGACGCTCACGCCCGACGACGTCCAGGGCGGCACGTTCACGATCACGAACCCGGGCCAGTACGGCACGCTGATGGCCACCCCGGTCATCAACCAGCCGCAGGTGGCGATCCTCGACCTCGAGGCCGTCGTCAAGCGCCCGGTCGTGATCACCGACGCCGCGGGCGACGACGCGATCGCGATCCGGCCCATGTGCGTGTTCGGCCTGAGCTGGGACCACCGCGCGCTCGACGGCGTGCTGGCGGCGCAGTTCCTGGCCGCGGTGCGCGACCGGCTGGAGGCGCTGTAGGCCGTGGCCGCGGTCTACTACTGCGCGCAGTCACTCGACGGCTACATCGCGCGCGCCGACGACAGCATCGACTGGCTCATGGGCTACGAGGGCGAGTACGCGGGCGCCGACGAGCTGCCGCTGGGCGAGAACTACGAGCGCTTCATGGCCGGCATCGGCGCCCTGGTCATGGGCTCGGCGACCTACGAGTTCGTCCTCGCCCTCGACCCGTGGCCCTATCCCGAGCACCCGGTCTGGGTGCTCACGTCGCGCGACCGGCCCGTTCCCGACGGCGCCGACGTCCGCATCGTGGCCGGCGACGTCGCTGCGCTGCACGAGGACATCGTGGCGTCGGCGGGCAAGCGGGACGTATGGGTCGTCGGCGGCGGCAACGTCGCGTCGCAGTTCGCCGGCGCGGGCCTGCTGGACCGCGTCGAGGTCACGGTCGTGCCGGTCGTGCTCGGCGCGGGCAAGCCGCTCTTCGACGACGCGATGTCCGCCCCACCCGCCCCGCCCCTGCGGCTCGTCGGCACGCGGCCGTTCGCGAACGGCATGGTCGAGCTGCGCTACGACGTCGTGCGCTAGACGCGCACCGGTCCCCGGGGTACGGTCGGACGGGCGACCGCAAGAAGGGGATCTCGTGTCAGCCAGCACTCAGGACTCGGAGCTCAAGGCGCGCCACCGGGCGATGTGGGCGTCGGGCGACTACCCGTCGATGGTGGAGACGTTCCTGGGGCCGCTCGGCCCGCGCCTCGTCGAGGCGTGCGGGATCGGCGTAGGGATGCGCGTCCTCGACGTCGCCGCCGGCACGGGCAACGCCTCGATCCCCGCGGCTCAGCTCGGCGCACAGGTGACCGCCAGCGACCTCACGCCCGAGCTGCTGGAGGCCGGCCGCGAGCGTGCGGAGGCGGCGGGCGTCGAGCTCGACTGGGTCGCGGCCGACGCCGAGCACCTGCCCTTCGACGACGGCGCCTTCGACGTGGCGATGTCGTCGATCGGCGCGATGTTCGCGCCCCACCACGCCGACGTGGCGGCCGAGCTGACGCGCGTCTGCCGCCCGGGCGGCACGATCGGGCTGCTGAGCTGGACGCCCGAGGGCATGATCGGCGCGCTGTTCCGCACGATGGGCCCGTTCATGCCGCCGCCCCCGCCGGGCGCGCAGCCGCCGCCGCTCTGGGGCAGCGAAGCGCACCTGCGCGAGCTCTTCGGCGACCGCGCCACGCTGGACCGCGTGGAGCGCGACGTGCTCGACGTCACCGCGTTCGCCGAGGCGCACGACTACGCCACCCACTTCAAGGACCGTTACGGCCCGACGATCGCCGCCCAGGCGAAGGCCCGGAAGGAGGGCCGCGAAGACGAGCTCGTCACCGCGCTGGACGCGTTCTGCGACGAATGGAACCGCGGCACCGCCGGCACCGCGCGCTTCGAGATGGAGTACCTGCTGACCGTGGCGACGCGGGCCTAGGCGCCTTCAGCGCACGCGGCCGTGCTGATGGCGGTGGCGATGGCGCTCGGCCTCGAGCGCCGCGGCGCGCCGATGGGCGCTGTGCTCGTTCTCGCGCTCGAGCCGGATCGCCGCCTCGGCGCGGCGCTCGGCGCGTGCGGCGTGGCGGTCGGGGGCCGGCAGCGTGAGCTCCCGGACGAAGCGCAGCGGATGGCGGCGCTCTCGCATCGGGGAGACGATACGCCGGTCAGGCCGGCGTCGCCAGCGCCGCGTCGACCGCCGCCTCGGCGTGGATGCGCGCGGTGTCGAACACCGGCACGGGACTGTCCTGGGCACCCACGAGCAGCTCGATCTCGGTGCACCCGTAGATCACCCCCTCCGCGCCCTGCTCGACGAGCCGGCCGATCACCTCGCGGTAACGCTCCCGCGACGCCTCGCGGGTGACGCCGACGACGAGCTCGGAGTAGATGATGTCGTGGACCGTCGTGCGATCGGCTTCGCCGGGCACGATCACCGCGAGCCCGTGGAGCGCCTCCATGCGCCCGCGGTAGAAAGGCCGCTCCATCGTGTACCGCGTGCCGAGCAGGCCGACGCGCGTCAGGCCCGCGGCACGGATGCGCGCGGCGGTCGGGTCAGCGATGTGGATCAGCGGGATCGTGACGGCGGCGGCGACCTGGTCGGCGACCTCGTGCATGGTGTTCGTGGCGATGATCAGCAGTTCCGCGCCGCCACGTTCGAGCGCCCGGGCGCCGTCGGCCAGCAGCCGGGCGGACTCGTCCCAGCGCCCGGCGGCCTGGAGCGCCTCGATCTCGCCGAAGTCGAAGGACAGCATCAGCGTCCGCGCCGAGTGCACGCCGCCCAGCCGCGCCCGGGCGGTCTGGTTCATCACCCGGTAGTAGTCGGCCGACGACTCGCTGCTCATCCCGCCGAGGACGCCGATGGTGCGCATCAGACCTGCGTCGCCAGCTCCACGTGCTCGGCCCAGTCGGACGCGACGGCATCGAGGTCCTCGGTCGGATCGACCAGTCGCGGCGCGCCCTCGACGGTGAAGATGCGGGCGTGGTCGGCGTCGCGGGCGGCCATCCCCGTTCGCTCCTGGAACGCGTCGAGGATCTCGTCGGCGCGAGGACCCGTCTTGACCAGGATCAGCGTGTTGGGCACGCGCGCCAGTCTGCCATCATCAGAGGCGATGGATGAGCTGTGGACCGTGCACATGGGCGTGGTCGAGTACCGCGAGGCCTACGCGCTGCAGGAGCGGGTCCGCGCCGCGCGCCAGGCCGGCGCGATTGCCGACACGCTCCTGCTGCTCGAGCACCACCCGGTCTTCACCCACGGGCGCCGCACCGCGCCGGGCGAGCTCGCGATGGGCGAGGACTGGTACCGGATGCAGGGC
>JBDTYI010000028.1:0-7162 GCA_040005775.1 Solirubrobacteraceae bacterium | reverse complement strand
TCGTCCTCGACGAGCGCACGGGCAAGTGGGGCATCCGCATCAACGGCGTCGAGCTGAAGTCGATCGACCCGCCCGGCGGCATCCAGGAGGCCATGGAGAAGCAGATGCGCGCCGAGCGTGACCGGCGCGCGACGATCCTCACCGCCGAGGGCGTCAAGCAGGCGGCGGTGCTCACGGCCGAGGGCGAGCAGCAGTCGTCGATCCTGCGCGCCGAAGGCCAGCGCCAGGCCGCCATCCTCCGCGCCGAGGGCGAGGCGAAGGCGATCGACACCGTCTTCAAGGCCATCCACGAGGGCCGCCCCGATCAGGAGCTGCTCAGCTACCAGTACCTGCAGATGCTGCCCCAGCTCGCCAAGGGCGAGGCGAACAAGATCTGGGTCATCCCCAGCGAGTTCACGACCGCCCTCGGGAACCTCGGCGGCATCGTGGACAAGGCGACGCGGCCCGGGGAGCCCGATCGCCCTGCTCCCGTAGATCAACGACGTGCGCGAGGAGCCAAGCCCCCCGAGCCGCCTCCGTTGCCCCCCGCGGCCTGACGCCTACTCGTAAGCCAGGGCTCCGAGCACGCTCATGCGCCCGGCGGCGCGCCGGCAGGACCGCCGCCAGCGTGCCCGCGACGCACGCCACGACCGCCTCGGCCAGCAGCAGGCCGGACGCGACGCCGACGGTGACGCCGAGCAGTGCCGTGATGAGCGACTCGCGCCGGACCATCCGCAGCTGACGGCGTGTCATGCCGGCGGCGCGGACCATCCCGATCTCCCGGGTGCGCGCGAACGTGGCCAGGATGAGCGTGTTGGCCAGGCCGAACCGGCTGACGATCACCGCGAAGGCCAGCAGCACGTACGAGGCGCTGCGCGCGGGCGCCAGCGGCTTCCTGCTCAAGGACGTCCCGCCCGAGCAGCTCGTCGCGGGCATCCGGGTCGTCGCCGAGCGAGGCGCTGCTGGCCCCGTCGATCACCCGGGGCCTGATCCAGGAGTTCGCGACCGCCGCGCCGGCGCCGTCCGAGCCCCCGCCCGGCCTCGACTAGCTCACGCCGCGTCAAGACGCACGTCGCCCGCGTCCTGATGAAGTTCGGGCTGCGTACGAGAGCGGCGTCGCGGTCCCCGGTCGCACCGGGTGACACCATGCGCGCATGAGCGCTGATCTGCCCGACCCCCATCAGGTCGACGCGTACGCGGCCGCCCACAGCACGCCGCTGGAGCCGTTGCTGGAGGAACTTGACGCGGCGACGCACGCCTCGCTCGGCGCGCCTCAGATGCTCTCCGGGCCGGTCGTCGGACGGCTGCTGCGCACGCTCGCGTTCAGCACGCGCCCGCGGCTCATCGTCGAGATCGGCACCTACAGCGGCTACTCCGCGCTGGCGATGGCCCCGGCGCTGGCCGAGGACGGCCGGCTCATCACGTGCGAGGTGTCCGACGAGCACGCGGACTTCGCCCAAGGCTTCTTCGACCGCTCCGAGCACGGCGCACGCATCGAGCTGCGCCGCGGCCCGGCGCTCGAGAGCCTGGCCGCAATCGAGGGCCCGATCGACTTCGTGTTCATCGACGCCGACAAGGACGGCTATGTCGACTACTACGAGGCGATCGTGCCCAAGCTCGCGCCGACCGGCCTAGTCGCCGCCGACAACACGCTGCGTGACGGCTCCGTGATCACCGACCCGGAGCGCGAGGGTGCCCGGGTCATGCAGTGCTTCAACCGCCACGTGCAGGACGACCCGCGCACCGAGAACGTACTGCTGACAGTCCGTGACGGCGTCACGGTCGCGCGCCTCGCCTAGACGCGCCCTATTCTCGGTCCCTCGTGTTCGACGCCCTCTCAGAGAAGCTCCAGGCGACCCTCGCCGACGTCCGCGCCCGCGGCACGCTGACCGAGGACGACATCAACGCCGCGATGCGCGAGATCCGCCTCGCGCTGCTCGAGGCCGACGTCAACTTCAAGGTCGTCAAGTCGTTCACCAGCGCGGTCAAGGAGCGCTGCATGGGCGCCGACGTCGTCGGCGCGCTGAACCCCGGCCAGCAGGTCGTCAAGATCGTCAACGAGGAGCTGTCCTCGCTGATGGGCGGCGCCTCGCACGGGGTCACGTTCTCGCCGCGGCCGCCGACCGTGGTGCTGATGGCGGGCCTGCAGGGCTCGGGCAAGACGACCGCGTGCGCGAAGCTGGCCAAGTACCTGATGGCCGAGAACGGCTCGTCGGTCGCGTTGGCCGCGTGCGACGTCTACCGTCCCGCCGCCGTCGACCAGCTCGTGACGGTCGGAGCGCAGGTCGGTGCTGACGTCTATGAGCAGGGCACCGACCGCAACCCCGTGCAGATCGCCGCGTGGGCTCTGGACCGCGCGAAGTCCGAGGGCAAGGATGTCCTCATCCTCGACACGGCCGGGCGCCTGCACGTCGATGCCGAGCTGATGGACGAGCTCGTCCAGATCCGCAAGACCGTCCGCCCGCATTCGATCCTGCTCGTCGTCGACGCGATGACCGGCCAGGACGCGGTCAACGTCGCCGAGCAGTTCGGCCAGGCCGTCGCCTTCGACGGCGTGGTGATGAGCAAGCTCGACGGCGACGCCCGCGGCGGCGCCGCGCTGAGCGTCAAGGCCGTCACGGGCAAGCCGATCCTGTTCGCGTCGGTGGGGGAGAAGCTCGACCAGTTCGAGCGCTTCCACCCCGACCGCATGGCCCAACGGATCCTCGGCATGGGCGACGTGATGTCGCTCATCGAGAAGGCCGAGGCCCAGTACGAGGAGGACGAGGCCAAGGAGCTCGAGCGCAAGCTGCGCCGCAACGAGTTCACGCTCGAGGACTTCCTCAAGCAGCTGAAGACCCTGCGCAAGATGGGCCCGCTGCAGTCGATCCTGGGCATGATGCCCGGGCTCTCGGGCCACCAGCTGTCGCAGATGAAGGTCGACGAGCGCGAGCTCGACCGCGTCGAGGCGATCATCCTGTCGATGACCGCCGAGGAGCGCCGCCGACCCGAGCTGATCAAGGGCTCTCGGCGCCTGCGGATCGCCAAGGGCTCGGGCACGAACGTGCAGGCGGTCAACCAGCTGGTCAAGCAGTTCGACCAGATGCGCAAGCTCATGAAGCAGATCGGCAAGGGCAAGATGCCCGACCTCGGCGCGTTGATGCGCCAGGGCGGCCGCTGAGGCGCTGAGCAGGCGCCCTCCGGCGTCGGCTACGCTCTCCGTCGGCTTTTTCCGAGAGAACTTCGAGAGGATCTTCGTGGCAGTTCGACTCAGGCTCACCCGTGTGGGTGGCCGCAGGGACCCCATCTGGCGGGTCGTCGTGGCGGACCAGCGCTCCCCGCGCGACGGCCGCTTCATCGAGACCGTCGGGCAGTACAACCCGCAGACCGATCCGTCGACCATCAAGCTCGACGAGGACCGCGTGCGCGAGTGGCTGTCCAAGGGCGCACAGCCGACGGCGACCGTCCGCAAGCTGCTCAAGACGCAGGGCATCGACCCCAACGCTCGCTAGTGAGCCTCCGATGACCGCCGAGACCGGCATGCGCGAGCTGCTCGAGTCGTTGGCGCGCAAGCTGGTCGACGAGCCCAAGGGCGTGTCGGTCCAGCAGTTCGAGGAGGACGACGGAACGATCGTCCTCGAGCTGTCCGTTGCCGACGACGACTACGGGCGGATCATCGGCCGGGGCGGGCGCACGGCGAACGCCCTGCGCACGGTGATCAAGGCCGCGGCGGTCAAGGAGAATTGTCGCGTGCTCATCGACATCGTCGACTGACGTGGCTGATGTTCCCGGTGCCGGCCGCCAGTGGCTGGACGCCGGCCGCGTCGGTCGTCCCCACGGCCTCGACGGCTCCTTCCACGTGACCCGCCCGCGCAGCGCACTGCTGCCGCTGGGGGGCACCGTCGTCATCGGGGGTGCGCCACTGGAGATCGTCCGCCGGTCGGGCACCGACGAGCGCCCGATCCTGCGACTGGCCGGCCACAACGGCCGTGAGGCGATCGAGGCGCTGCGCGGCCAGGAGCTGCGCGTCGCGCGCACCGACGCGCCGCCGCTCCAGGACGAGGAGTGGTACGCCGAGGATCTCGAAGGCTGCGCGGTCGTCGACGGCGACAGGCCCGTCGGCCGGGTCCGGCGGCTGATGGCGCTGCCGTCCTGCGAGGCGCTCGAGGTGGAGCGCGAGGGCGCGGGCGACCTGCTCGTCCCGCTCGTCCGCGACGCGGTGCGCTCGGTCGACATCGCCGGCGCGCGCATCGACGTCGACCTCGCGTTCCTGGGCGAGGAGGCCTGATGCAGCTCGACGTCGTCACGCTGTTCCCCGACTGGTTCGAGTGGTTCCGCGATCAGCGCCATGTCGCCAACGCTGCGCGTCAGGGCCATGAGCTGCGCACGCTGAACCCGCGCGACCACACGCCGCTCACCGGCGGACAGGTCGACGACACGCCGTTCGGCGGCGGCGCCGGAATGGTGTTGCGCGTCGACGTCATGGACGCCGCGCTGCGCGCCTTCTACAACACCGACCCGGTGGAGCTGCGCCGCGAGCGCCGGGTCGTCGCGCTCACACCGGGCGGGCGGATGCTCGACGACGCGTTCGTCGACGAACTCGCCCGGGAGCCGGCGATCACGCTGCTCTGCGGGCGCTACGAGGGCTTCGACGAGCGCATCGTGCAGCACTACGCCTCAGACGCCGTGTCGATCGGGCGCTACGTGCTCTCCGGCGGCGAGCTGGCCGCGATGGTGGTGCTCGACGCAGTGCTGCGCAAGCTGCCCGGATCGCTCGGCCACGCCGACTCCGCGCTGGAGGAGTCCTTCAGCTCGGCCCTGGGCGGCGACCCCGAGTACCCGCACTACACGCGGCCCGCGGACTTCCGCGGCTGGAGTGTTCCCGACGTCCTGCTCTCGGGCCATCATGAGGAGATTCGCCAGTGGCGCCGCGCGCGCAGCCGCGAGCGAGGGGCGGCGGGCGGCGGCTCTTCGCTAGCATGAGCGCCCTGCGCGGGCCATTCCCGTCCGTCCGCGCCTCCTCCGTCATGAGCACCGTCATCGAATCCCTCGAGCGCGCCCAGCTGCGCCGCGTTCCGAACTTCCAGGCCGGCGATCGCGTCCGCGTCCACTTCCAGGTCATCGAGGGCACGCGTCGGCGTACCCAGGTGTTCGAGGGGGTGGTCATCAAGCGCCAGGGTCACGGCGCCCGCGAGACCTTCACCGTCCGCAAGCAGTCCTTCGGCGTCGGCGTGGAGCGCACGTTCCCCGTGCACTCGCCGAAGATCGAGAAGATCGACGTCGCCGCCCGCGGTGACGTCCGCCGCGCGAAGCTCTACTACCTGCGCGAGCGGGTCGGCAAGCGGGCCCGCGTCCGCGAGCGCCGCTACACCGGACCGGAGCAGGTCGTCCAGCCAGGCCTCGTCCACGATCCGGCCGCTGCCCTCGAAGCCGAGGCAGCCGCCGAGCCGGAGGCCACCGACGCCGAGGGCGCGACCGTCCAGGAGATCGTCGAGAACGACGCCCCCGAGACGACCACAGAGCAGCAGCCCGCCGCTGAGGCGGACGCCGACGGCGGCGACGCCGCGGCCACCGCCGACAAGGCGTGAGCTCCAGCTCGACCGCGAAGTCTGCGGGGGGCTCGATCGTCGAGCTCGTCGTCATCGTCGCGATCGCCCTGGGCCTTGCGCTGGCCATCCAGGCCTTCCTGGTCAAGCCGTACAAGATCCCCAGCGAGTCGATGGTCCCGACGCTGCAGATCGGCCAGCGCGTGCTGGTCAACCGCATCGGCAACAACTTCGGCGACCCGCGCGTGGGCGAGGTCATCGTCTTCCACCCGCCCGTCGGCGCCGAGTCGGGCATCTGCGGCGACCCCGACCGCAAGCAGGGGCAGGCCTGCGATCGCCCGCCCATCCGCCGCGCCGGCATCAACTACATCAAGCGCGTCGTCGGTCTCCCGGGCGATCGCATCTACATCCGCCGCGGGCACGTCTACCGCAACGGCAAGCGCGAGAAGGACTCCTACATCAACCGCTCCTGCGCACGAGGCCAGGACGGTCGCGGCTGCAACTTCACCACGCCCATCAAGGTTCCGCTCGGCCACTTCTTCATGATGGGCGACAACCGCGGCGACTCCCAGGACAGCCGCTTCTGGGGCCCCGTCCCGCGCAAGTGGATCATCGGCGGCGCCTTCGCGACCTACTGGCCGGTCCGGCGGATCGGCCTGCTCTGAGCCGTTGAGCCGTCGCGGCGACCGCTCCGCCGCCGGGCGAGGTAGCGTGGTGAGCGCCTTGGAGGACGCCGCCGCCGAGCCCGCCCTGACCGCCGTCCCGGACCCCGCTCCGGTCGCGGCCGCGACCATCCCGCTGCGTCCCCGGCGCCGGGTAAAGAAGCGCCGCACCGGTCGCCGTCTCTTCCAGTTCGACCGCGGCCTGGGGATCCGTTGGATCGCGGGCGCCGACGAGGCCGGCCGTGGCTGCCTCGCCGGCCCCCTGGTCGCCGCCGCGGTGCTCTTCGACGTTGAGGCACTCGGCGTCCGCGACATCCGCGCGCTGTCGCTGCTCAACGACTCCAAGCAGCACGACGCCGCCACGCGCGAGGAGCTCTATCCGATCGTCATGCGTACGGCGGTCAAGGTCGCCGCCGTCTCGCGCTGCGCCACCGGGATCGACGAGCGGGGCCTGCACCGCACGAACCTCGACGCCCTCCACGACGCGCTCGTCCGCGTCGCGCGGCCGGGGTGCCTGTGCCTCGTCGACGGGTTCGCGGTCCCCGACGTCGGGCACCCGCAGCGCCCGATCGTCGACGGCGACGCGACGTCGGCCGCGATCGCCGCCGCCTCGATCGTCGCCAAGGTCACGCGCGACCGCTTCATGCACCGCGCCGACGCCCTGCACCCGGGCTGGGAGTTCGCCGCCCACGTCGGGTATTCGACGCCCGAGCACCGCGATGCCATCCAGCGCCAGGGCGTGTCGCCGCTGCACCGGATGTCCTTCCAGAGCACCGCGTACCAGCAACTCGCGCTGTAGGACCCGCACGCGCACTCAGAACGCCGCCTCGAGGTGCTCGAGGTGCACGAGATGCCCGTGCGCGTCGATGATCACGCCGATGGCATCGAAGCGCAGCGCGTCGTTGTAGGGCCGGTCGAGCGACTCCGTCAGGTAGGCCACGGCCATCGCCCGGACCTGCCGGCGCTTGCGCGGGTGCAGCGCCTCCCAGGGCCCGC
>JBDTYI010000027.1:0-5523 GCA_040005775.1 Solirubrobacteraceae bacterium | reverse complement strand
AGTGGATCACCAACGGCTCGCACGCCCACTCGTTCCTCGTCTTCGCCCGCGACCCCGCCGCGGCCGACCGCCCGAGCGCGTTCGTCGTACGCCGCGGCGCCGACGGCTTCCGCGTCACGCGCGAGGAGGAGAAGCTCGGGCTGAACTCGTCCTCCACGGCCGACCTGAGCTTCGAGGGCACCCCCGGCGAGCGCCTCGGCGCGCCGGGCGCGGGGATGCGCATCGCCTTGGCGACGCTCGACGGCGGGCGCATCGGCATCGCCGCGCAGGCCGTCGGCATCGCCCAGGCGGCACTGGACGTCGCCGCCGCCTACGCGAAGGAGCGCAACGCCTTCGGCCGCGCGATCGGTGGCTTCGGTCAGATCCAGGCCAAGCTCGCCGACATGCAGACCGAGATCGAGGCCGCCCGTGCGCTGACCTGGCGCGCCGCGCGCCTGAAGCAGGCCGGCCACCCGCACACCGTCGAGGGCGCCCAGGCGAAGCTCTTCGCCTCCCGCGTCGCGCGCCACTGGACCGGTGAGGCGATCCAGGTGCTCGGCGGCCCCGGGTACACCAAGGAGTTCCCGGCCGAGCGCTACTACCGCGACGCCAAGGTCACCGAGATCTACGAGGGCACGAGCGAGATCCAGCGCCTCGTGATCGCCCGCGCGCTGCTGGGCGAGGCCGCGCGCGAGAGCGCGTAGGTGTACTTCGACGCCCGACGGCTCAGTCGTAGATCACCGGCTCGCGCCCTCCATCGAGTTCGCCGGGTAGGGCGCGAGCGCGCCCGCGAAGCCGCGCAGCGAGCGGATGCGCTCGCACCAGGCGTCGATGGCGGTGAATCCGTCGAGGCCGACCGCTCCCGCCACGTGCGCGTAGCCGTACACCGCGAGGTCGGCGATCGTCGGATCCGCACCGAGCAGGTAGGGCTGCGTGGTGAGCACGGCGTCGAGGTGCTCCAGGGCTTGGCGGCCGCGTTCGAGACGCTGGCGGACGAAAGCCCGACTCGGGCTTGAGGCGGCGCGTCGTCAACACGAAGCGCGGGGCGCCGATCCCGCCCATCACGTGCTCCTGCTCGAAGGCCAGCCACTCGGCCACGCGCGCCTGACGGAGGCGCTCGTCCGGCAGTCACGGCGTGCCGTGCGCGAGATACCAGAGGATCGCGCCCGACTGGGTGATGACGCGGCCGTCGTCGAGCTCGGGGACGGGCGTCTCCGCGCCGGGTTCAGCTTCGCGTAAGCGTCGGTCAAGGTGTCGCCGGCGAAGATGTCGACCGGTACCCGCTCGTACTCCGCGCCGAGCAGCGCGAGGAGCATGCGGACCTTGAAGCAGTTGCCGGAGGCGTCGTAGTCGTGGAGGCGCATTGACCTTGGACGGTGCCACGTCCGCGTTCGTGATGTCGTTCGCGCGATGATGGGCGCGCATGCCCACGCCGCTGCCCATCGACCCCATCGCGGAGGCCCGGCGCCACTGGACCGAGCGCTGGGGCGCGGAGCCGGCGCGGCCGATGGCGGCGGTCACGTCGATCATGCGCGCCCAGCAGATCCTGCTCGCGCGCCTGAACGAGTTCGTCGGGCCGTTCGGCCTCACGTTCCCGCGCTACGAGGCGCTGATGCTGCTGTCGTTCACCCGCACCGGCGCGCTGCCGCTGGGCAAGGTCGGCGAGCGCCTCCAGGTGCACCGGACTTCGGTCACGAACATCGTCGACAAGCTCGAGGCGGACGGCCTGGTGCGCCGCGCCCCCCACGAGCAGGACCGCCGCGCGACGCTCGCGGTGATCACGCCGGCCGGCCGCGCCGCGGCGGCGGCCGCGACCCAGGCCCTGCACGCGGCCGGCTTCGGCATCGGCGCGCTGACCGGCGATGAGCTCGACCGGCTCACCGAGATCCTCGGCGACCTGCGGGTCGACGCCGGCGACTACAGCCCCTAACCTCCGCTTCGTCCCAGATACGAGGAAGTCCGAGCATCTCCATGGCCACGCCCGAGAAGACGAAGCCGACCAGCACGCCGACGACCGCTGCGCAGTGGCGCGACGCCTACGCGCTCACGCCCGAGCGCGACGTGCCGTTCACGACGCTCAGCGGGCTGCCGATCGAGCCGCTCTACACCGAGGCCGACCTGGGTGGGCGGGACCATCTCTCGGAGATCGGCGTGCCCGGCGGGTATCCGTTCACCCGCGGCGTGTACCCGAGCATGTACCGGGGGCGGCTGTGGACGATGCGCCAGTTCGCCGGCTTCGGCACCGCCGAGGAGACCAACGAGCGCTTCCGCTACCTGCTCGACCACGGCCAGACCGGGCTCAGCACGGCGTTCGACATGCCGTCGCTGATGGGCCACGACTCCGACAGCCCGCGCAGCCTCGGCGAGGTCGGGCGCGAGGGCGTCGCCATCGACACCCTTGACGACATGTCGACGCTCTTCCAGGGCATCGACCTGGGCGAGGTCAGCGTGTCGATGACGATCAACGCGCCCGCCGCGATCATGCTCGCCTACTACGTCGTCGCCGCCGAAGCCCAGGGCGTGGGCGCCGACCGCCTGGGCGGCACGATCCAGGCCGACATCCTCAAGGAGTACATCGCTCAGAAGGAGTGGTGCTTCCCCGTCGACCACGGCATGCGCCTCATGGGCGACATGGTCGAGTGGTGCTCCACCGAGATGCCGCGCTGGCACCCCGTCTCGATCTCCGGCTACCACATCCGCGAGGCCGGCTCGACCGCCGCGCAGGAGCTCGCCTTCACGCTGAAGGACGGCCTCACCTACGTCCAGCAGGCCGTCGACCGCGGCCTCGACGTCGACGACTTCGCCCCACGCCTGAGCTTCTTCTTCAACGCGCAGATCGACTTCTTCGAGGAGATCGCCAAGCTCCGCGCCGCCCGCCGCATCTGGGCCCGCGAGCTGCGCCACACGTTCGGAGCCAAGAGCCAGAAGTCGTGGCTGATGCGCACCCACGTGCAGACCGCCGGCGTGTCGCTCACCGCCCAGCAGCCGCTGAACAACATCACCCGCACCGCGATCGAGGCGCTCGCCGGTGTCCTCGGCGGCACCCAGTCGCTGCACACGAACTCCTACGACGAGGCACTGGCGCTCCCCACCCAGGACGCGGCGCGCATCGCCCTGCGCACGCAGCAGATCATCGCCCACGAGACCGGCGTGACGAACACGATCGACCCGCTCGGCGGCAGCTACTTCGTCGAGGCGCTCACCGACGAGCTCGAGCGCCAGGCCTACGCGTACTTCGAGAAGATCGACGAGATCGGCGGCATGGTCGCGGCGGTCAAGGCGAACTATCCCCAGCGCGAGATCGCCGACGCGAGCTTCGAGCTGCAGTCCGAGATCGACGCGCACAACCGCATCGTCGTCGGCGTCAACGGCTACCAGGTCGACGACGAGCCGCCGCTCGAGCTGCACCGCGTCGACCCCTCGCTGGAGCGCAAGCAGATCGATCGCGTGCAGGCCGTCCGCGCCCGCCGCGACGGGGACGGCGTCGAGGCGACCCTCGCGGCGCTGCGCGAGGCCGCCGCCCAGGACCGCGCCAACCTCATGCCCCTGCTGCTCGCCGCGGCGCGCGCGCACGCCACCGAAGGTGAGATCATCACCGCGCTTCAGGACGTCTGGGGCAACTACACCGAATCCCCCGTGTTCTGAGGCCCGATATGACAAAGAAGATCGCTCTCGCGCTCGCCGCGATCGCCGTGCTCGCCCTGCTCGCCGTCCCCGCCCTCGCGGCGACGAAGTCCGTCACCGTCGGCGACACCTTCTTCAAGGCGAAGTCGATCAGCGTGTCCAAGGGCACGACCGTGAAGTGGGTCTGGCGCGGCAAGCTGCCCCACGACGTCAAGGTCAAGACCGGCCCGGTGAAGTTCCACTCGACCGTCAAGACGAAGGGCTCCTACTCCAAGCGCCTCACGCGCAAGGGCACCTACCGGATCATCTGCACGATCCACCCGAACATGAAGCAGACGGTCACCGTCCGCTGACGGCGCGGCGGACGGCACGCCGCGGGGGATACCCTTCGGCGATGGCCCCATCCGCACCCACGGCGCGCAAGATCCGCGTCGTCGTCGCCAAGCCCGGCCTCGACGGCCACGACCGCGGCGCGAAGATCATCGCCCGCGCTCTGCGCGACGCGGGGATGGAGGTCATCTACACCGGGCTGCACCAGACGCCCGAGCAGATCGTGGAGACCGTCATCCAGGAGGACGCCGACGCCGTCGGCCTGTCGATCCTGTCGGGCGCTCACATGACCCTGGTGCCGCGCATCGTCGAGCTCCTGCACGAGCAGGGCGTCGACGACGTCGTCATCACCGTCGGCGGGACCATCCCGTCCGACGACATCCCGGAGCTGAAGAAGCTCGGCATCGCGGGGGTCTTCACCCCCGGGGCGCCGACGCAGGACATCGTCGAGTTCATCCGCGGCGCCGTCGGCGACCGCCAGAGCGCCTGATCCGAACCCGTGGCCACATCGGCCGATTGACTCGTCAGTCAAAACGGTAGGATCCCCCCGTTCGTGTGCCCAAGGAGGCTGAGCCTGTGAAGATCTGTGTCCTCGTGAAAGAGGTCCCTGACGCCGCCGTGCAGAAGCGCATCGACCCGTCCACGGGTCGAATGGATCGCAACGGCGAGAAGAACCTGAACCCGTACGACACCCACGCCATCGAAGCCGCCATGCAGATCAAGGAAGGCGGCGCGGTGGAGGTCGAGGAGATCGTCGCGGTGACGATGGGCCCCGGCAGCGCCGTCCGTGCGCTGCACAAGGCCGTGTCGCTCGGCGCCGACCGCTCGGTGCACCTGACAGACGACGCCCTCGCCGGCTCCGACGTGGCCGCTACCGGCTACGCCCTCGCGCAGACGCTCAAGCGCGAGAGCCCGGACCTGGTCCTGCTGGGCCAGCAGTCCGACGACGGCGAGTGCTACACGATCGGCGCCGTCGTGGCCGAGTACCTGCAGATGCCGTCGCTGACGCAGGTCATCAAGATGGACGTCGTCTCGGACTCGCTCACCGCCGAGCGCCAGGCCGAGTACGGCTACGACACCGTGGAGATCAAGCTCCCGGCCGTCATCTCCGTCGGCGACGCGATCAACGAGCCCCGCTACCCGTCGCTGAAGGCGATCATGGGGGCCAAGAAGAAGCCGCTGGACACGCTCGCCACCGGCGATGTCGAGATCGACGCCGCCAAGGTCGGCGGCGAGAACTCCGCCGCGCAGTGGACGGCCGCCAAGGCGCCGCCCGCCAAGGCCGCCGGCGAGATCATCGAGGACGAGGACACCAACGAGACCGTCGAGAAGATCGTCTCCTGGCTCGACGAGAGGAAGCTGATCTAGTGCTCCCTCGCGCACGTCCTGACGTCCTTGGAACGACCGCTGATCACCGTCTGGCGGCGTCCTCGACCCTCGAAATCCTGACGGATTCCTTCGGATCTGCGTCCTTGCCAGGCCGGCGCCAGCAGCCGCCCAAGGACATCACGACGCACGAGAGGAAGCACTGATGCCCGACATCCTGGTCTACGCGCTGCACTACGAGGGCGCCTTCAACAAGAACTCGCT
>JBDTYI010000026.1:0-2236 GCA_040005775.1 Solirubrobacteraceae bacterium | reverse complement strand
GGTTCAGCTCGTCGGCCAGCTCGCTCGTGGCGTGCAGCGAGTACAGCGGGTCGCCGGTGACCGCGAGGTCGACGGCACACCACAGCAGCGGAGCGGCCGCCGCGAGCGCGAGCAGCGACCAGCGGCGCGGCCCGGACCAACACCACAGCCCGTACAAGCCGGCGAGCACCCATGCCTCCGGGCGCAGCAGGCCCGCGACGGCCAGGGGCAACATCACGGCCATCCCACGCCTCGGT
The DNA here is from genome assembly GCA_040005775.1 of Solirubrobacteraceae bacterium. Taxonomy (GTDB): domain Bacteria; phylum Actinomycetota; class Thermoleophilia; order Solirubrobacterales; family Solirubrobacteraceae; genus JAOPZW01. The sequence continues at coordinate 2,000 of JBDTYI010000026.1, read as the reverse complement.
CGCTGAGCCTCCAGCACCGCCGCCCACACGACCAGCGCGAGGAACGGTACGTCGAGGTAGCCGCGCGCGGCGAACAGCAGGAACGAGAAGCTCGAGCCGACGAAGAACGCGCCCGCCAGCGCCGGCCAGGGCCCGAAGCAGGCCAGGCCGAGCCGGAACGCCCCCCACGCCAGCGCGACGAGCGACAGCACGCAGACAACGACCAGCAGCCGGTCGGCGTCGGCGCCGACCAGGCCCGCGAAGGCGCACACGACGATCCACAGCGGGTGCTCAGTCGGAGCGGCGTAGGCCTCGAAGTCGGGCGTGACCCCGTGCAGCAGGTCGCGCCCCCACACGAGGTGGAAGTAGGTGTCGTAGTTCGGGTAGGTCGGGACGAGCAGCGCCGCGACCAGCGTGACGAGCGCGAGTGCCGCGACGACCGGCAGCTCCGCGCGCCGCCACGCGGGGCTCATGGCGCGGCGGGCGCCGCGTCGGAGGCGTGCCGATCGCGCACCCGCGAGGTCGTCCAGCCCGCCATCGCACTACCCGCGCCCAGCAGCACCCACATGAGCGGGTCCTCCAGGAAGGCCGCGTACATCATCGTGTGCGCGACGAGGGCGACGAACGCGGCCAGTACCGCTGCGCGCTCGGCCGCATAGTGCGCGTTGTGGCCCAGGCGCGCAAGCGCGGCGACGAGCAGGGCCAGGTAGGCGAGCAGCCCGAGCAGCCCCTGCTCGGCGGCGATCGTGATCGGGATCGTGTGCGACGCCGACGTCGCCCGCTCGGCCGAGACCTTCTCCGCGCGCCGGTAGGCCCGCGGGAACGAGCCCGACCCCTGCCCGAACACGGGCGCGTCGCGCCACAGGCCGACGCCGCCGGAGATCAGGTCATAGCGCCCGCTCGTCGACTTCTGCGCGGACTTCGACGAGCCTAGGTCGACCTTCACCAGCCCCGGCGCCAACGCGATCACCCCGATGCCCACGACCAGCGCGGCGGCCGACAGCGCGAGCGCCCGGCGGGCGCTCCAGCGCATTGCGCCGAGCACCGCCAGCCCGACCAGCAGCGACGCGAAGCTCGACTGCGAGAACGTGACGACCAGCGCGGCCCACAGGACGAGCAGGAGCACCGCGCCCGCGATGACCTCGCGCTTCTCGCGCGCCCACAGCAGCCAGCCGGTCACGAGCAGCATCACGATGATCAGGAAGCGCCCGTATATGTTCGGGTCGAAGAACAGCGAGTTGACGCGGAAGTAGTCCTCGAGCTGGTTGGAGGCGATGACCTTCGGGTTGAAGAACAGGTGGCGCGTTGCGTACTCGACGAAGCCGATGCCGCTGAGCACGAGGGCGAGGCCGACCAGGACGCCGAGGCAGGTCCGCGCCAGGCGCGGCGTCCACGGCACGCGGGCGACGAGCACGAACAGCAGCGCAAACGGGACGTAGAAGAAGACGACGTTCTCCAGCGCGTGGCCGAAGTCCTCGGAGTAGGCCGACTGCACGCCGTAGAGCGCGACGAGCGCGGCGAGCGCCCACTCGACCGCGCCGGGTCGCCTCTCGGGGAGCGGCGGCTCACGCCCGGCGAGCACCGGCACCGCGACGGCGAGCACGCCCGCCGCCACGACGAGGTACAGCGGCACGAGGAGGTTCGCAGTCGATCCGCCCGACGCGATCGGCACGCGGAAGGGCAGCGCGAAGACCGCGGCGATCGGCAGCCACGTCGGTCGCCGCGCGAAGACCGCGGCCAGGGCGACGACGGCCACGAGCGCCGCGGCCAGCGCCACCGCGAGCAGCGCCGGGCTGTCGCGCAGCGGGCGCACCTGGGCGGAGTCGGCGACGTGGAAGCCGAGGATCACCGGCGCGAGCAGCAGCGCGCCGAGCATCCCCGACGCCCGGACGCGCGGCGTGGGGGCCGCGAGGGCGAGCGCGGCGAGCAGGGCCGCGAGGATCAGCGGGACAGGAGCGTCCATGTCCGTTGCAGCAGGGCGACGGCCTGCGGGTCGGGGGCGCGGGCGGACAGCTTCGACG
>JBDTYI010000025.1:0-11518 GCA_040005775.1 Solirubrobacteraceae bacterium | reverse complement strand
GCACATCAACGTGCAGCGGAAGGCGAACGAGTCGATCGGCGGCACGTTCGAGGTCATCGGCTTCGGGCTTGTGCCCGGGCTGGGCTCCCACGTGAGTTGGGAGGAGCGCCTCGACGGGCGCGTCGCCGGCGCGCTGTGCTCGATCCAGGCGGCCAAGGGCGTGGCCTTCGGCGCCGGGTTCGACCTGCCCCGTCTGCCCGGCTCGCAGGCGCACGACGAGATCTTCAACGAGGACGGCGGCTACGTCCGCCACACCAACCGCGCCGGCGGCCTCGAGGGCGGGATGACCACGGGCGAGCCACTCGTCGCGCGCGTCGCGATGAAGCCGATCCCGACGCTGACCAAGCCGCTGCGCTCGGTCGACATCGCGACCGGCGAGCCCGCCCAGGCGCTGCGCGAGCGCACCGATTCGTGCGTCGTGCCTGCCGCCGGGGTCGTGGGGGAGGCGATGCTCGCCTACGTGCTGGCCGACGCCTACCTGCGCAAGTTCGGCGGCGACCATGTCGACGACACCCGCGAGGCCGTCGAGCGCTACCAGGAGCGCATCGGATGGAGGTGACGTCGCGCTGAAGCCCGCCCTCGTCTTCATCGGCTTCATGGGGGCGGGGAAGTCCTCGGCCGCCCGCGAGGCCGCGGCCGCGCTGGGCGTCGAGGCGGTCGACGCCGACAAGCTGCTCGCCCGCGAGCTGGGGGAGCCGATCGAGGCGTTCTTCGACCGCGAGGGCGAGCCCGCGTTCCGCGCCCGCGAGGAGCAGCTGACCACGCGGGTGCTCGACGACGCCGACGGGACCGTCGTCGCCGTGGGCGGCGGCGCGCTGGGCTCCGAGCGCGTGCGCGCTGCGCTGGCGCGCCACACGGCCGTCCTCGTCGACATCGACCTCGGAACCGCCTGGGCACGCGCCCACGGCCACGGGCGCCCGCTGGCCCGCGACCGCGGCGCCTTCGAGGCCCTCCACCACGCGCGCGCCGCGACGTACGAGGCTGCGGCCGACGCGGTCGTACCGGGCTTCGGGCGCGGCGCCGCCGCGCGCGCCGCCACGGCGCTGCGCGCGATCCCGGACGGCCACACGCTGCTGTGGGGCACGAGCGCGTCGGGCGACTACCCCGTCTGGGTCGGGCCGATGTCGACCGCGCCGTGGCCGGCAGCCGGCCGGCGCATCGTCGTCACCGACGCGACCGTCGCCGACCTGCACGCCGGCCGTGTCCCCGACGCGACCGGGGTCATCCAGATGCCGGCCGGGGAGGAGCACAAGACGCTCGATACCGCCCAGCGCGTGTGGCACGCCCTCGTCGCGCAGGGCGCCACGCGCGCCGACCACCTGGTCGCGCTCGGGGGCGGGGTCGTCGGCGATCTCGCGGGGTTCTGCGCGGCCACCTACCAGCGCGGGATGCCCGTAGTGCAGGTGCCGACGACGCTCGTCGCGCAGGTCGACTCCGCCTACGGGGGCAAGACCGGCGTCGACCTCCCGGAGGCCAAGAACTACGTCGGCGCCTACCACCAGCCCGCCGCAGTACTCGTGGACGGCGCCCTGCTCGAGACCCTCCCGCAGGCCGAGCTGGCCGCCGGCTACGCCGAGGTCGTCAAGACCGCGCTGATCGCCGGCGGGACGCTTTGGGAGCGCATCGGCCGCGGCGACAGCGTCGACGACGCGATCGTGTTGGCCTGCGCGCGCACGAAGCTGCGCATCGTCGCCGCCGACGAGCGCGACGCCGGCACCCGCCAGCTGCTGAACCTCGGCCATACCGTCGGGCACGCGATCGAGGTCGTCACCGGGTACGGCCGCTACCGCCACGGCGAGGCCGTCGGCCTCGGCCTGCTTGCGGCCCTGCGTCTCAGCGGCGCCGGCGAGCTGCGCGAGACCGTCGCGGGGCTGCTCGCCCGCGCCGGACTGCCGACACAGCTCGACGCCGCCGATCCCGCCGAGGTCGCGGCGGCCACGGTGCGCGACAAGAAGCGCACCGGCGAGCACACGCCCTTCATCCTCGTCGATGCTCCGGGGCGCGTGACGCACGGCAACACGGTGAGCGCCGCCGACCTGCTCGGCTCCGTGACAGAGTTGACCCGACGATGAGCACCGCCGCCCTGCACCGCGTCGAGATCATGCACGGCGTCAACCTCGACCAGCTGCACCGGCGCCCGGCCGCCCACTACGGCCCTCTGAGCCTGCCCGAGCTCGAGCGGGTGATCGCCGATTTCGCCTCCGAGCTGGGCCTCCAGGCCCGCTTCTTCCACACGAACGCCGAGCACGAGTTCATCGAGCACCTGCACCGCCTGGAAGGGATGGCCGACGCGATCGTGGTCAACCCCGGCGCATGGGCGCATACCTCGCGGGCGATCCGCGACGCGCTGGAGATCGCGAACCTCCCCACCGTCGAGGTGCACCTCTCGGACATCAAGAACCGCGAGGAGTGGCGCCGCCACTCCGTCATCGAGGAGCTGTGCGTGACGAGCGTGAGCGGCAAGGGCCCCGACGGCTACCGAGAGGCGCTGCAACGCATCGCGCGGGAGCTGGGCACGTGAGCGTTCCCGCCGCCCGCGCGCGGGCGGTCGCCGAGCGCGTCGCCGAACGCGGGCTGGACCTGCTGCTCGTCACCGACCTGGTCAACGTCCGTTGGCTCACGGGCTTCACGGGCTCCAACGCGGCGGCCGTCGTCGGTCGCGACGGGCAGCTGCGCTTCGTCACCGACTTCCGCTACCTCTCGCAGTCGGCTGACGAGCTCGACGACGCCTGGGAGCGCACGATCGCCCCCGACCTCCTGGCGGCGTTCGCCGGTGGGCTCGGAGAAGGCGAGCTGCGCGCCGGCTTCGACGACGCCTCGATGAGCGTCAAGGACCACCGCCGCCTGTCCGCGCTGCTCGCCGGCGGCGTCGTGCTGGAGCGCGCCGGCGGCCTGGTCGAGAAGCTGCGGGCAATCAAGGACGCCGCCGAGCTCGAAGCCATCCGCGCGTCCGCCCGGCTGGCCGACGACGCGCTGACCGAGGTGATCGGCCGCGGCCTGGTCGGCCGGACCGAGCGCGAGGTCGCGCTGGACCTCGAGTTCACGATGCGCCGGATGGGCGCCCAGCAGATCTCGTTCCCGCCTATCGTCGCCGCCGGCGCGCACGGTGCGCTGCCGCACGCGGACCCGACCGACGACCCGATCCCCGCCGGAACGCTGGTCGTCATCGACTGGGGCGCCCAGAAGGACGGCTACGCCTCGGACTGCACGCGCACGTACGCCACGGGCGAGCTCGACCCGCGCGACGCCGAGGTCTACGCGCTCGTGCTGGAGGCCCAGGAGGCGGCGCTGGCCGGCGTGCGTCCCGGGCCCACGGGGCGCGAGGTCGACGCGATCGCGCGGTCGATCATCGACGCCGCCGGGCACGCCGAGCACTTCGGCCACGGCCTCGGTCACGGGGTGGGGCTCGACGTCCACGAGGGCCCGCGGCTGTCGAAGCAGGGGGAGACCCCGCTCGCGACCGGCATGGTCGTCACGGTCGAGCCCGGGGTCTACGTCCCCGGGGCCATCGGGGTGCGCATCGAGGACCTCGCCGTAGTCACGCCGGACGGCGCCGAGGTGCTCTCGTCGCTGCCCAAGGAGCTGCAGATCGTCCCCTGATGCCTAGGCATCGGCCGCAGCGCTGACGGAAAACCTCAACACCGGCGCACTCGGGGCCGACATAAGAGCAATGTCCGGCGGCCGACCCATCCGCGTCATCCTCGCGATCCTGGTCGCGTGGACCGCCGCGCGTCAGCTCGAGGTCGGCCCCGCGCACGACGCGCTCTCGGGCCCGCTGTTCGGCAAGGTCGCCTACTGGACGGTCATCGTCGGCGCGTCGCTGCTCGTGCTCTGGCGCGCCCGCGCGGCCCGCGGTCCCGAGCGCTGGGGCTGGGGGCTGATCGGCACCGGAGCGCTGCTGTGGTCGCTCGCGGACGTCTACTGGACACTGTTCCTCGCCGAGCAGGCGGAGATCCCCGTCCCGTCGGTGTCCGACGCCGGCTATCTCGCGATGTACCCGCTCGTCGCCGCGGGCCTGATCGTGCTGCTGCGCGCCCAGGTGCGCCGCGTGTCGCGTGCGCTGTGGGTCGACGGCTTCACCGCCGCCCTGGCGGTCGGCTCGCTGAGCGCCGCGGTGGTCATGGAGACCGTCTGGGACACGCTCGGCGGCAACGTCGCCGGCGTCTCGACGAACCTCGCCTACCCGATCGGCGACCTCGTGCTGCTCGGCGTCGTGATCGCCGTCTGGGCCGTTCGCGGCTGGCAGGTCGACCGCACCTGGGCCCTCCTGGGCGCGGCGATCATCGCCTTCTGGGTCGCGGACTCCAGCTACCTCGTCACGGTCGCCAACGACACCTACACCTACCCCAGCGCCTTCGACGGCGGCTGGACGGCGTGCATCGTCCTCTTCGCCCTCGCGGCATGGCAGTACCCGTCGCAGGCAGCCGCCCGCCAGGACCCCGGGGCGGTCCGCCTCACGGCGTGGCCGGCCGCGTTCGCAACGCTCGGCCTCTCCGTGCTGGTCGCCGCGGCGCTGTTGGGGCTGAATCCCGTAGCCGTCGCGCTCGCGGCGTTGTCGCTGTTGGCCGTCCTGCTGCGCCTGGTCGTGAGCCTGCGCGACAACGCGACCATGCTGAAGGCCAGCCGCGCCGAGGCGCACACCGACGCGCTCACGGGCCTGCGCAACCGGCGCGCTCTGATGCGCGACCTCGACGAGCGCCTGGAGTCCGGCCGGCCGTCGGTGCTCGCGCTCTTCGACCTCGACGGCTTCAAGGCCTACAACGACGCGTTCGGCCACCCGGCCGGCGACGCGCTGCTTGCCCGCCTCGGCCGCAAGCTCGCCGCCTACGCCGCCCGCGACGGCGACGCCTACCGGATGGGCGGCGACGAGTTCTGCGTGCTGCTCGACGCCGGCGCCTCCGACGTGCAGGTCCGCACCGCGGCGGCGGCGCTGGCCGAGAGCGGCGACGGGTTCGCTGTGCGCGCCTCCTACGGATCCGTGGCCCTGCCGGTCGAGACCGCCGAGGCCGGGGAGGCCCTGCGCCTGGTCGACCAGCGGATGTACGCCCGCAAGAACAGCGGGCGCACGTCGGCGCGCCGGCAGAGCACCGACGTCCTGTTGCGCGCGCTGTCCGAGCGCGATCCCAACCTCGGCGACCACCTCAGCGGCGTCGCCATCCTGGCCGAGGCCGTCGCTCAGCGCCTGGGTCTCGGCGAGGACGCCGTCGAGCAGGTTCGCCACGCGGCCGCGCTGCACGACGTGGGCAAGATGGCGATCCCCGACGCGATCCTCAACAAGCCCGGGCCGCTCGACGACGCCGAGTGGGCCTTCATCCGCCGTCACACCCTGATCGGGGAGCGCATCGTCGCCGCCGCGCCCGCGCTCCAGACCGTCTCCCTGCTCGTGCGCTCCAGCCACGAGCGCTGGGACGGCGCCGGGTACCCCGACGCGCTCACGGCCGACGACATCCCGCTCGGCGCGCGCATCGTCTCGGTCTGCGACTCCTTCGACGCGATGACCGGCGACCGCCCCTACCGCGCGGGCATGGACGACGAAACCGCGCTTACGGAGTTGCAGCGCTGCGCCGGTACCCAGTTCGACCCCGCCGTCGTCGACGCATTCGCCCAGGAGTGGGCCGCGCGCGTCGCCACCGCAGTCCTGGTCTAGCCGTCGGGCGTAGCCTCCCGGGCGTGTCCCCGCAGATCGCGCTCGGCCTCGCCGCCCTCGGCCGGCCGGGATACCTGAACGTCGGCCACGGCGACGACCTCGGCGCCGACGTGTCCGTCGAGGCACTCCGGGCGCGCAGCTTCGAGGTGCTCGACGCCGCGTGGGCCGCGGGCGTGCGCTGGTTCGACGCCGCGCGCTCCTACGGGCGCGCCGAGGAGTTCCTGGGTGCCTGGCTGCGTGAGCGGGGCATCGCGCCCGGTGACGCGACGGTCTCGTCGAAGTGGGGCTACGCCTACACCGCCGGCTGGCGGGTCGACGCCGACCCGCCCGAGGTCAAGGAGCTCACGCTCGACCAGCTTCGCCGCCAGTGGGTCCAGACCCGCGCGCTGCTGGACGATCACGTCGACCTCTACCAGATCCACTCGGCGACGATCGACAGCGGCGTCTTCGACGACGGGCCGCTGCTGGCCGCGTTGACCGAGCTTCGCGACGGCGGCGTCGATATCGGGCTGTCGACCAGCGGCACCGACCAGGCCGCCGCGATCGACCGGGCGCGCGAGCTCGACGTGTTCACCTCGGTGCAGTCGACGTGGAACCTCGTCGAGCGCTCGGCAGGCGACGCCCTGCAGCGGGCGCACGCGAGCGGCATGCGCGTGATGGTCAAGGAGGCGCTGGCCAACGGGCGCCTGACCCCCCGCGGCGACACGGCCTTCGACGACGCGCAAGCGCTGGCGGGGGTACTTGCGCGGCCGTGGGTCGACGTCGTGCTCAGCGGCGCGGCGACCGTCGAGCAGCTGCACTCGAACCTGCGCGCGCTAGACGTCGAGTGGACCGACGAGCTCGAGCGCCGGGCGGCGGACCTCGTCGAACCGCCGGGTGCCTACTGGGAGCACCGCGGGAGCATGGCCTGGACATGAGCGCCGCGCTCCTGCATTTGGCGCTCGCCCCGGTCGAGCAGGATCACCTGCTCCAGGCGCGCCAGATGCAGGCGCTGTCGTTCGCCGTGCACATCCCGCTCGTCGCGTTCGGCACCGCGTTCCCGGCGATGGTGCTGTTCGCCGAGTGGCTGCACCACCGCACGGGCGACCCGGTGCTGCTGACCGTCGCCCGGCGCTGGACGCGGATCATGGTCGCGCTGTTCGCCGTCGGGGTCATCACGGGCACGATCCTCAGCTTCGAGATGGGCTTGCTGTGGCCGAACTTCATGGCCACCTACGGCGGCGTCTTCGGGCTGGGGTTCGCGATCGAGGGCTTCTCGTTCTTCCTCGAGGCGATCTTCCTGGCCATCTACGTCTACGGCTGGGAGCGCCTCTCACCGCGGATGCACATGCTCAGCGCGGTGCCGGTGATCATCACGGGGTTCACCGGCTCGTTCATGGTCATCGCGGTCAACGCCTGGATGAACCATCCGACGGGCTTCACCATGACCGCGGGGAAGGTCGTCGAGGTCGAGCCGTGGCGCGCGCTGTTCGCCAACCCGTACTTCTGGCACGAGATCGTCCACATGTACGTCGCGGGGTACATCGTCTGCGGCTTCGTGCTGGCGGCCGCTTACGCCGTCGGGCGGCTCCGTGGGCGCTGGGGTCGCTACGAGCGCGCGGCCTTCGCGATCCCGCTGGCGATCGCCGCGCTCGCCTCGCCGGTGCAGGTGCTCGTGGGCGACTGGGCGGGGCGCGAGGTGGCGCGGATGCAGCCGACCAAGCTCGCGGCGCTCGAGGGGCTGGGCGAGACCGAGACCGGCGCGCCCGTGCACATCGGCGGCTGGTACCAGGACGGCGCGGTGAAGTACGGGATCCCGATCCCGCGGGCGCTGTCGCTGCTGGCCTTCCACAATCCGAACGCGCGCGTGCGCGGGCTCGACGCGGTGGCGCCGCAGGACCGGCCGCCGGTGAACGTGACGCGCTACGCCTTCCAGACGATGGTCGGCATCGGCACGCTGCTGGCGCTGCTGGGGGGGTGGGTCGCCGTCGTGCGGGTGCGGCGGGGACGACTGCCCGAGACGCCGTGGTTCTTCCGGGCGGTGGTGCTCGCCGGGCCGCTGGCGGTCGTCGCCCTGATCGCCGGGTGGGTGACCACCGAGGTCGGCCGCCAGCCCTGGGTCGTCTACGGCTACATGCGCACGGAGGCGGCGGTCACGGGCGCCGGCGGCATCCCGGTGGGCTACGGGGCGCTGGCCGCGGCCTACGCGCTGGTGGCCGTCGGCGTGGTGTGGATCCTGCGGCGCCTGGCGGCTCGGCCGCTGGAGGTGGAGGCGTGAGCCTGGCCGACGTCCCGCTGCTGTTCGTGCTCGCCGGGCTGGTCTTCTACATCGTGCTGGCCGGGCCGGACTTCGGCGCGGCGATCTGGCAGCTCACGGCGCGGCGCGACGGGCGCGGCGACCGGCTGCGCGACCTCGGACACGAGGCGATGGCGCCGGTGTGGGAGGCCAACCACGTCTGGCTCATCTTCGTGCTGACCGTGCTGTGGACGGCGTACCCGGTGGCGTTCGGGTCGATCGCGTCGACGTTGTCGGTGCCGCTGTTCCTCGCGGGCCTGGGGATCGTCGTGCGCGGCGCGGCGTACGCGCTGCGGGCCGGGACGACCGGGGTGGGGGAGGCGCGCCGGATCGACATGGCGAGCGCGCTGTCGTCGGTGCTCACCCCGTTCGCGCTCGGCGCGGCCCTGGGCGGCATCGTGTCCGGGCGGGTGCCGGTGGGCAACGCGGCGGGCTCGCTGGTCACGAGCTGGCTGAACCCGACCTCGGTGCTCACCGGGCTGCTCGCGGTCGTGACCTCCGCCTACCTCGCCGCGGTGTTCCTGTCCGCTGACGCGGTCCGGATGGGAGACGACGACCTCGCCGCGCCGATGCGCCGCCGGGCGCTCGGGGCCGGGCTCGTCGCGGGCGCGCTTTCGGCTGCCGGCCTGCTCGTGCTGCGCGAGGACGCCTACCCGGTCTTCGACGGCCTGGTCCACGGCGCGGGGCTCCCGGCGCTGATGGCCTCCGCCGTGGCCGGCGTCGCGACGCTCGGGCTCGTCGTGGCGCGGCGCTACGAGCCGGCGCGCTACACGGCGGCCGCGGCGGTGGCGGCGATCGTCGCCGGCTGGGCGCTGGCGCAGCAGCCCGAGCTGCTGCCCGGGCTGACGATCGACGACGCGGCGGCGCCGCGCGCCACCCTCGTCGCGGTGACCATCGCGGTGCTGGGCGGCGGCGCGATCGTGTTCCCTTCGCTGGTGCTGCTGTTCCGCCTGACGCTCGGCGGGACGCTGCGCGGCGGCGGCGCGGGAGCCGCGGAGGCGGTGGCGCCCGGTCCGCGCGCGCTGCTGGGCGCGTCGCGCCACGGCCTGCTCGTCCGCGCGGCGGGCGCCTGCCTGATCGCCGGCTTCGGTCTGCTGACCGTCCTGGACGCCGGCTGGGCCCACGCTCTCGGCGTCGCCGTGCTGCTCGGCTTCGTGCTGCTCGGCTTCCTCGCGCTGTTGCCCGCAGAGCTGTGGGAGCGCTGACGTAGTTCGCGTCTTGTTCCGTTCAGGGCGGGCCGGGATTGTCGAGTGACGCTCGAGGGCCGCTTCCTCGCGGCGGTGAAGGCGTGCGGACCCGGGCCGTCCTCAGCCACCTCCCCCTCGATGCCCGGGACATCACCCGCCACCGAGGAATCCCAACTACGACGCTGCTGAAGACCCTCCACGACTGCGCGCGCGACACGATCCGCACCGGCCTCACGCGCCTGGTTCGCCGTGCCCAGGCCTTGCACCGTCAACCTGCGCCAGCTGGCGACCTCGCCACGCCTGGCGGCGATCGTCGCCACCGGCCCGTCGCCCACGCGCATCAGATCGTCGCCCGCCTAACCGCAGCGGGCGCGCCCCTTCTCGCCCTCAGAGCTCCAGCCGCAGGACGAGCATGATCCCCTCGCGGTGGTCGGGGCGGAACCCGCATGACCGCAGGAGGTGCTGCGCGCCGCGATTGTCGGCCAGCGTCATCGCCTCGAGCATGTCGAGGTCGCCGGCGGCGCGGGCGCGCGCGATCAGGCGGTCCAGCAGGATCGACCCCAGCCCGCGGCGCTGCCAGGCGTCGACGAGGCCGATCGCGATCTCCGCGCGGCCCGGAGCGAAGCGCACGTAGCGCGCGACCCCGGCGCCGTGGTCGCCGTCGAGCGCGACCAGCGCGACGTGGTGGACGCCGTCGATGTGCGTGAGGTAGTCGATCGCGCGGTCGCTGAGCTTCGGCGTGGGTGACGCGAAGCGCTGGTACCGCGACCGGTCCGACATTGCGCCGACCGCCTCGATGTAGCCGTCGCGGTCCTCGGCGTGCAGGTCGCGCACCACGACCGTGCCGCCGTCCGCCAACGTGATGCGCTCGCCGGTCGCCGCCATCGGGCACCGACCCTAACCCGCCGCCTACACTCACTCGCCCGTGATCAGCACCAACCAACTCAGACGCGTTAGCAAACCTCATTGCTCTCGGAGGCCGTCGTTTGCCCGTTTTCTACTTCGCCGCAGGCTGTTCTTACCGGTGGTCGGGGCGGTGCTGTCGGCTTACGGCCGCGCCCCGACGGACGCGGCCGTTCGTTCCACCAGGCTCGCACGACAGCCGCTGCGTCGGCTCCGGCCAACCACGCGGTTGTGGTCACCGGCGTCGCCGGAGCCTCGGTGGTGAGCTACGCCCTCGAACGCACGCTGTTCGTGCGGATTGCGATCTCGGCGGGGGAGGAGAAGAACCCCAAGGGCCGTCGCTTCCGCTACATCCCGCTCAGCGCCGGAGCCGTCGAGGCACTCGAGCGCCAGGCCGAGCGTTTGATCTGACCGGCGACGATGACTACGTCTTCTACGGCCGGCTCGGGCGAGCGCCTCGACGATTCAGCCCTCCACAAGCGCTAGCTGGAAATCTGTGCGCGACGTCTGAGTCATCGAATGGCCGCTCGCGAGCACCGCGGCGACTCGGCCGACCGAACGCGGTGCAAAATCCATCAGGTGAGCGCAGACGAAGGTGCTAACCGGCAGGTGATCTGACGTAACGCGCGGCGGCCGGCGGAGACGGTTGGGCATGAGCTCCGCCCCGCAGACCACCCCCAAGCGCGCCGGCCTCCCGGGCCTCGAGGGCAAGAACGTCCTGGTCACGGGCGGCACGTCCGGCATCGGTCAGGCCATCGCCGTCCGCTTTGCCGAACACGGCGCCAACGTCGCCATCAACTACCGCAAGACGGCGGACGAGGCGTCGGAGACCGAGCAGCAGGTGCGGGCCTGTGCCCAGCGCGTGCAGCAGCACGGTGTGCGCGACGTGCTTGTCGGCGCCGACGTATCGAACGAGGACGAGGTCGTGCGCATGGTCGCCGACACCGTCGAGCGGCTCGGCTCGCTCGACGTGCTGGTCAACAACGCGGGCATCCAGATCTCGCGGCCCTCGCACGAGCTGTCTTCGGCCGACTTCGACAAGGTGCTCGCCGTCAACCTCCGCGGCGCGTTCCTGTGCGCGCGGGAGGCCATCAAAGCCTTCCGCACCCAGGGCAGAGGCGGCTCGATCGTGAACGTCTCGAGCGTCCACCAGCTCATCCCCAAGCCGGACTACCTCGGCTACTCGGTCTCCAAGGGCGGGATGATGAACCTGACGCGCACGCTCGCGCTCGAGTACGCGGGCGAGAACATCCGCGTGAACGGCATCGGGCCGGGCGCGACGATCACCCCGATCAACCGCGCCTGGGTCGACGATCCCGAGAAGGCCGCGCAGGTCACCTCACACATCCCCCTCGGGCGCGCGGGCACCGCGGACGAGATGGGCGGGGTCGCGTGCTTCCTGGCCTGCGACGACGGCGCGTACGTCACCGGGCAGACGATCTTCGTCGACGGTGGCCTGACCCTCTTCGCCGACTTCCGCGAGCCGTGGTCCTCCGAGTAGCCGAC
>JBDTYI010000024.1:0-12049 GCA_040005775.1 Solirubrobacteraceae bacterium | reverse complement strand
CCACGCCGCTCGTCCTGCCCCACCGGCGGTTGATCCTCTGGCCGGGGCCACGTGACACGGTGTACGGCCTCGACCTGCGCGGGAGGCTGCGATTCAGCCGCCCGTTCGCCGCGCCCATCCTCACGCCTGCGCGCGGCCCGGGGCGGACGGTCTACGTCGAGGAGGCGACGGGCGTGCTGCACGCCCTCACGGTCGGGGCGTCATCGGTGCGGGAGCGCTGGCGGCTGCGCGTAGGGGACGGAACGTCCTACGGCAGCCCCGCCGTTGCGCCCGACGGCACCGTCTACACCACCGTGGGGCGCAACCTGGTCGCGGTTCGCGATCGCGGGTCGGCGGGCTCGGTGCGCTGGCGCTTCTCCGCGCGCGCCGACGTCGAGGTCTCGCCCGCCGTCGCGCCCGACGGCACGGTCGTGCTCGGCACGAACGACGCCTTCCAGTACGGCGTCTCGCCGGCTGGGCGGGAGCGCTGGCGCTTCCGGCGCGAGATCTTCACCTACTCCTCGCCGCTGGCGACGCCTGACGGTCGCGTCCGCTTCGGCGACCATCGCGGGCGCCTGATCACGCTCGACGCACGGACGGGCCGCGTCGCCCAGATCATCCGCGCCCGAGGCCAGGTGTGGACGCGCCCGGCGGTCGACCGCGCCGGCAACGTCTTCTTCGGCACGCACGCGGGCGAGGTGTTCGGCTACGACCGCACCGGACGGCGCATCGTGCGGGTGCGCACCGGTGGATCGGTCGAGTCCTATCCGGTCGTCGGCGCGGACGGCACGGTCTACATCGGCTCGGAGGACGGGCGCCTCTACGCCATCGGGCCCGCTCAGCCGTAGCGTTCGCCGATGAACTCGCGCAGCTTCGCGCGGTTGTGGCGGGCGCTCACACGGCGCACGGTGCCGGTGCGCGAGCGCATGACGATCGACTCCGTGGATGCCGTCGTCCCGTGGTAGCGCACGCCCTGGAGCATGTCGCCGTCGGTCACACCGGTCGCGGAGAAGAAGCAGTCGTCGCCGCGGACGAGGTCGTCCTGCGTGAGCTGCCTGTCGAGGTCGTAGCCGCCGTCGAGCGCCGCCTTGCGCTCGTCGTCGTCGCGCGGCCACAGCCGCCCGACCAGCCCGCCGCCGATCGACTTGATGGCCGCGGCGGAGATGACGCCCTCGGGGGTGCCGCCGATGCCCCACAGCAGCGTCACCGGCGAGCGGTCGCTCACGGCCAGCAGCGACGCGCTGACGTCGCCGTCGACGATCAGCCGCACTCGCGCGCCGGCGTCGCGGATCTCCTTGATGCGCTGCTCGTGGCGGGGCCGGTCGAGGGTCACGACCATGATGTCGCGGATGTCGCAGGTGCGCCGCTGGGCGATCTCGCCCAGCAGGGTCTCGACGGGCTTGTCGAGGTCGAGCAGGTCGGCGAGGTCGGAGCCTCCCGCGAGCTTCTCCATGTACATGACCGGGCCGGGATCGAACATCGTGCCGCGCGGGCTCAGCGCGATGACGGTCAGCGCA
The DNA here is from genome assembly GCA_040005775.1 of Solirubrobacteraceae bacterium. GTDB lineage: Bacteria > Actinomycetota > Thermoleophilia > Solirubrobacterales > Solirubrobacteraceae > JAOPZW01. The sequence goes on along the minus strand of JBDTYI010000024.1, from coordinate 10,553 downwards.
CTGGGCATGCCGAATGCGGTCAGGCGCGTGCCCTCCAGCGGGTCGACGGCGATGTCGACCTCGGGCGGCTCGCCGTTGCCGATCTCCTCGCCGTTGAAGAGCATCGGGGCCTCGTCCTTCACCCCCTCGCCGATGACGACGACGCCGGCCATCGAGACGGTGTCCAGCACGTGGCGCATCGCGTCGACCGCGGCCTGATCGGCGGCCTCCTTGTCGCCGCGGCCCACGAGCCGGGCGGAGGCCAGGGCGGCGGCCTCCGTCACGCGCACGAGCTCGAGCGCCAGGTTGCGATCGGGGCGGTTCGGGTCGGTCAAGGGTTCCTTCGGGATGGTTACAGGACACCCGGCGGCTTGCGTGGGCGCTCGGTTCCGGACGACCGCCGGGCGGACCCGACGGCGATGAGGATCGAGCCGAGCAGCGCGACCCAGTAGCCGTACTTGAGGCTGATCCCCGCCGGCGGGCTGCCCGGCTTCTGGATGATCCCGGTGTACACGATCAGGCCGAAGGCGATGATCGCGACGACCGCCGTCATCTCCCCGCGGGCCCACGAGAGCTTGTGGTCGCGGGCGATCACATAGGCCAGGATCAGCGGCGCGACGGCCGCGGCGAGCAGCAGCCAGCGGATGATCTGGTGGGACTCCCAGCAGGAGAAGACGCCGCGTCCGAGCTCGCCGAGCTTCGCGTTCTTGTTCGCCGGGTCGGTCTCGTACCAGGGCAGGAAGACGCCGAGGACGAGGAGTGCTCCGCCCACCACGCCCATCAGCTCGTCCAGGCGCAGGCGGCTCACGGCGCTGACCCTACACCGACGCCGCCATCGCGAGCAGCGCTTCCAGCGGCCACGGGCCCTGGGCCGTCAGGCGCAGGTGCAGCCCGCCCGTCTCCCACGTCAGCTCGGTGACCGGCCGCAGCGACTCCTGCGCCTCGGCCAGCGGCGCGGACCGCACCCTGACGCCGCCGTGGACCCCGACCTCGGCGGCATCGGCCAGCTCGTGCGCGGGCGGTGGCTCGGCCCCGGCATACAACGCGACGCGCCCGGGCGAGCCCGGGCGCGTGTCGTCGAGGTTCCAGGCGACCTCCGCTCCGCCGTCGCCGACGCCGGTCACGTCGACCCAACGGCAGAGCGGGAGCGCGATGGACGGGAGCGGGAACGGCTGCCCCAGCAACGCGTCGGCGGCGGCGATGCCCTCGAGCGGTTCGTCCACCACCCGAGCCTACGGCCTCTACGCCGCCTGGAGCGTCCCCGCCGCCGACGCGTCGGCGCCCGCTGCCGCGGCGCGCTCGCGCCGCGGCAGCGCCGTGGCGATCGCGGCGCCGATGGCGACGACGGCCGCGCCGACCCACAGCGCGGGCTGCACGCCGTCGACGTAGGCCAGCGGCGAGGCGAAGCTGCCCGAGCCCGCGAACACGGTCGAGAGCACCGCCACCCCGAACACGCCGCCGACCTCGCGGATCGCGTTGTTCGCGCCCGACGCCTGGCCGGCCTGCTCAGGCGCCACCGCGCCCAGCAGCGCGCTGGCCGACGGCGCGAACACCAGTGCCATGCCGACGCCCGCCATCGCGAAGGGCACGATCAGCCCGGAGAACTGCTGGCCGACGGCGACCGTCGCGGCGAACCAGGCCAGCGCGCCGGCCTGCAGGCTCAGCCCCGCGACCATGAAGCCGCGGGCGCCGCGACGCTCGGCGAAGATGCCCGCGAGCGGAGCCACGAGCATCGTCGACCCGGTCCAGACGAGCATCCGCAGTCCGGCCTGCAGCGGCGAGTAGCCCATGACCAGCTGGAGCACCTGGGTGAGCAGGAAGATCGAGCCGAACGTGCCGAAGTACATGAAGAACGAGACGGCGTTGGTCACGGCGAAGGAGCGGCGGCGGAAGAGCGACACCGGCAGCATCGGCGCCTCCGCCCGGCGCTCCCAGCCCACGAAGGCCGCCAGCAGCGCGACGCCGCCGGCGAGCGAGGCGACGATCAGCGGGCTGCCCCAGCCCTCGCCCTGCCCGCGGACGAGGCCGAAGACGAGCCCGAACAGGCCGGCCGCGGCGAGGCCGACGCCGGGCAGGTCGAGTGTCGTCGAAGGGCCGTGGGACTCGCGCAGGATGCGTGCGGCGACGGGGATCAGCACGAGGCCGATCGGCACGTTGATCCAGAAGATCCAGTGCCACGAGATGCCCTCGACGACTGCCCCGCCGACGAGCGGCCCGAGGGCCACGCCCATGCCGCTGATGCCCGACCAGATGCCGAGCGCCGCGCCGCGCTTCTCGGCCGGGAAGGCCCCGGCCAGCAGCGTGAGCGTGAGCGGGGCGACGACAGCTCCGCCGACGCCCTGCAGCGCGCGGGCCACGACGAGGGCGCCGGTGGTCGGCGCGAGCGCCGCGGCCGCCGAGGCGACGGTGAAGAGCGCGAGCCCGCCCAGGAACAGCCGCCGGCGCCCGAAGCGGTCGGCGAGCGCGGATGCGGGCAGGAGCACGACGGCGAAGGCGAGCGTGTAGGCGTTGATCGTCCACTCCAGCGACTCGAGCGTGGCGCCGAGATCAGTGCGGATCGCCGGAAGGGCCACGGTGACGATGAGGTTGTCGAGCACGACCATGAAGAGGGCGAGCGACACGACGATGAGGGTGGCGACGGTGTTGCGCTGCGGCGGGGCGGATGACATCCGGGCCTCCAGTTGTTAGTGACTGCTAACTAGTTGCCAAGTTAGCGGTCACTAAATAGACTGTCAAGCATGCCGACGAAGACCGCACCCACGCGCATCCGCCAGACGGCCGACGAGCGCCGCGACGCGCTCGTCAGCGCCGCGGTGAAGCACTTCGCGCGCACCGGGCTGCACGGCACGGCGGTCAGCGCGATCACCGACGAGGTCGGCATCACGCAGCCCTACGCGTTCAGCCTCTTCGGCACGAAGAAGGGTCTGTTCCTCGCCGCCATCGAGCACGGCTTCGACCACCTCGACGCCACCTTTCGTGCGGCGGCCGACGCCGCGCCCGAGGGAGAGCGCCTGACCGCGATGGGCGAGAGCTACTCGGCCCTGCTGGCCGACCGCGACTGGCTGCTGCTGCAGCAGCAGGCATACGCCGCGTGTTCCGACGACGAGGTGCGCGACGTCGTGCGCCGTCGCTATGGCCGCCTCTACGAGCTCGTGCGCGACCGCAGCGGCGCCGACGCCGGGAGCCTGACGCAGTTCTTCGCCGCCGGCATGTTGATGAACGTGGCCGCGGCCATGGACCTGCCCTCGCTCGTCGAGGGCAAGGAGGCCTGGCTCAACGCGTGCGACCCGGAAGCCGCCGCCGCGCCGCCGGCCGTCTGAAGCTCTCCTGGGCCAGCGCCGCGTTGACACCGACGAGGCCGGCCTCGGCCGCCAGCGTCACGAGCCCCAGGGCGTTGAGGCGCTTCTTCAGCCCGATGGCCGCGTCCGACGCGTCGCCCGCGGCGTGGTCGCCGTCGCGCAGCGGCACCGCCCCGCCCGGCGCCGAGCGCGCGAAGCGCATCCCCTCGACTGCGCTGGCCGCGCCCGCGAGCGCGACGAGCCCGACCAGGCCGTCCTTCGCCCGGGCCAGGCGGCGCTCGGCCGGCGTGAGGTTGCCGTCGCGGGCCTCGGCGACACGCGCGCCCGCCCACCCGGCGACGACCGCGGCCAGGCCGGCGCCGTTGACGGCGCCGTATCGGCGCCACGCGGCGTTGACCACCTTCCCACGCTCGCGCGCGTCGGAGATCTCGGCGACGGCCGGGTGCAGGGCAAGCCGGCCGAACAGCGTCCCGCCGAGCATGCCGGCGAGCCCCAGGTCGTGGGCGGCGCGGCCGATCTGGCTGAGCGGGACGGAGGGGGCGGAGATGCTGGGCATGCTCAGGGCGGTACCCGCTCCACGCCGACGGGGCGCGCCGGCCGTTCGTGGGTAGGGTGGGTCGCAATGGGAGAGCGGCTGATCGGCGTAGACGTCGGCGGTACAAAAGTCTCGGTCGCCGTTCTCGAGGACGGTGTCCTCTCGGAGCCGAAGCTCCAGCACACCGAGCTGTCGAGCTCCGACGCCCTGGTGGACCAGCTCGTCGAGGCCATCCAGGCGGCCGGCGAGGCGAAGTCCGTCGGTCTCGGGGTGCCGTCGGTGATCGACTTCAAGACCGGTACGGCGCGCTCTTCGGTGAACATCCCGCTGCGCGGCGTGCCGCTACGCGAGCTTCTGGGCGAGCGCCTCGACATGCCCGTCTTCGTCGACAACGACGCCACGGTCGCCGCCCTGGCCGAGGCCCACGACGACGACCTGAACCTGATCGCCAGGTCGCTCGTGATGATCACCGTGGGCACGGGCGTCGGCGGCGGCATCGTCATCGACGGGCGCATCTACCGCGGCCACACGGGCGCCGCGCCCGAGCTCGGCCACATCATCATCGGGGCCGACCTGCGCAACGGCGGGCCCGCGCCGCTGGACAAGCCCCCGCACCCCGACTCGCTGGAGTACCTCGCCGCCGGCAAGGCGCTGGACCGCCTCGGCCACGAGCGCGGGCTCGGCGACGGCCACGCGGTCGTGGAGGCGGCCCACGCCGGTGACGCCGCCGGCCTGGAGTGCATGCGCATCCTCGGCGAGCGCCTCGGCGTGGGGATCGCCAACGTCGTCAACGTCTTCGACCCCGAGCTGGTGGTCATCGGCGGCGGTGTCTCGCAGGCCGGCGACCTGCTGCTCACGCCCGCGCGCGAGATGGCCGCCGCGCTCATCATCGAGGGCGTCGGCACCGAGACGCGGATCGAGCTGGCGCGCTACGGCCCGCGCGCCGGGGTTCGCGGCGCGGCGCTGCTCGCCGGCCAGGAGCTCGATCGGGAGTCACCGACATGAGGATCGCGGTGGGCTTCGACCACGCGGGCGTCCCGTTTCGCGACGTCGTCCTCGATGCGGTCCGCGGCGCCGGGCACGAGCCCGTCGACGTCGGCGACCGCGACGACTACCCGGACACCGCCGCCGACGTCGCGCGCGAGGTCCTGCACGGCGGCTGCGAGCGCGGCATCGTCGTGTGCGGCAGCGGCGCCGGCGTGGCGGTGGCCGCGTGCAAGATCGAGGGCATTCGCGCCTCGATGGGCCACGACACCTACACCGCCGCACAGTGTGTGCTGCACGACGACTGCAACGTGCTCGCCCTCGGCGCCCGGGTCATCGGCCCGAAGATCGCCGAGGCCTGCACGCTCGCCTTCCTGGGCGCCGCCTTCACCGGCGAGGAGCGCCACGTGAGACGCGTGGGGAAGATCGCGCGCCTGGAAAGGGAAGGCCTTCCCCAAGCCGCAACCAAGGAGATCTGAATCATGGCGACCCAACAGGTCAACGAGCGCCTCGCGGCGATCACCGCGGCGGGCACCAGCGTGTGGCTGGACCAGATCAAGCGCAGCCTGATCACCGGCGGCGAGCTCAAGCGCCTCGTCGAGGAGGACTCCCTGCGCGGAGTCACCTCCAACCCCTCCATCTTCAACGCCGCGATCCTGGGCTCCGACGACTACGACGAGTTGCTGGAGAAGCTCGCGGCCGAGGGCAAGGACAACCGCGAGATCTACCAGGAGATCGCGATCCGCGACATCCAGGACGGCTGCGACATCCTGCGCCCGGTCTACGACGATGCCGACGGCGCCGACGGGTTCGTGAGCTTCGAGGTCGACCCCGACCTCGCCTTCGACACCGACACGACGATGGACCAGGCCCGCGAGTACTGGCAACGCGTCGACCGGCCCAACCTGATGATCAAGATCCCGGCGACGACCGAGGGCGTTCCGGCGATCGAGCAGATGATCTACGAGGGCCTGAACATCAACGTGACGCTGCTGTTCGGCGTCGAGGAGTACACGACCGTCGCCGAGGCCTACCTCAAGGGCCTCGAGCGCCGCGTCGCCGACGGCGAGACGGACCTGAGCATGGCCTCGGTCGCGTCCTTCTTCGTCTCGCGCGTGGACACCGAGGTCGACAAGCGCCTCGACGGCACCGCCCACCAGGAGCTCAAGGGCAAGGCCGGCCTGGCGAACGCCCGTGCCGCCTACATGCGCTTCAAGGAGCTCTTCTCCGGCGAGCGCTGGGAGAAGCTCGAGGCCGCCGGGGCGCGCGTGCAGCGCCCGCTGTGGGCGTCGACCGGCGTCAAGGACCCCGCCTACCCCGACACGCTTTACGTCGACGGGCTGATCGCACCGCACACGGTCAACACGATGCCCATGGCGACACTCGTGGCGGCCGCTGACCACGCCGAAGTCGAGGGACCCACCGCCGACAGCGACCCCGAGGAGGAGCTCCAGGCGCTCGACGCCGCCGGCATCGACCTCAAGGAGGTCACCGACAAGCTCCTCAAGGACGGCGTCGACAAGTTCGTCGACCCGATGGAGGCCCTGCTGAAGGGCATCGACGAGAAGCGCCAGGCCGTCACGACCTCGCGCCCGAGCGCTGTCCACGCCGTGCTGCCCGAGGACGTCGAGCCCAAGGTCGCCGCCCGCGTGAAGGCCGCGCAGGAGGGCGACGTCGCCCGGCGCATCTGGAACAAGGACGCGACGCTGTGGGCGCCCGAGGGCACCCCGGAGGTCGCCGACCGGCTCGGCTGGCTGACCGTGACCGACGCGATGGCCGAGCAGCTGGGCGACCTCGAGGCCTTCGCGGCCGAGATCCGCGACGAGGGCACGACCGACGTCGTGGTGCTCGGCATGGGGGGCTCCTCGCTGGCGCCCGAGGTCATCCGCCAGTCCTACGGTGACCAGGCCGGCTGGCCGACGCTGCACGTGCTCGACTCCACCGACGCCGGCGCGATCCGCACGGTGGGCGAGAAGATCGACCTCGAGCACACCGTGTTCCTCGTGTCGACGAAGTCCGGCGGCACGATCGAGACGCTGTCGCTGTTCGAGCACTTCTGGTCACTGCACTCCGAGGGCTCGGCCTTCGTGGCGATCACCGACCCCGGCTCGGGGCTGGCCGACCTGGCCTCCAAGCACGGCTTCCGGCGCACGTTCCTCAACGACCCCAACATCGGCGGGCGCTACAGCGCACTGTCGTTCTTCGGCCTTGTGCCCGCCGCGCTCATGGGCGCCAATGTCGCCGGCCTGCTCGACCGCGCCGCCGTCGCGCGCGAGGTCACCCAGTCCTTCGGCAACGTCTCCGACGGCCTCTGGCTGGGCATAGCGTGGGGCGAGCTGGCCTTGGCCGGCCGCGACAAGCTGACCTACGTCATCGACGCGCCGCTGCAGTCCTTCGGGCTCTGGGTGGAGCAACTGATCGCGGAGTCCACCGGCAAGGAGGGCAAGGGCATCGTCCCGGTGGCCGGCGAGCCGCTGGGCGAAGCGGACGCCTACGGCGACGACCGGGTGTTCCTGCACCTGCGCAACGCCGACGAACCCGACGAGGCCCACGACGAGGCCATCGAGGCGCTCAAGGGCGCCGGGCACCCCGTCATCGTGCGCGACATCCACGGCCCCGACGACCTGGGGCGGATCTTCTTCTTCGCCGAGTTCGCGATCGCCGTGGCCGGCTGGGTCCTGGGCATCAACCCGTTCGACCAGCCCAACGTGCAGGAGGCCAAGGACGCCACCAAGCAGGTGCTCGACTCGGGCGCCGCGGACCACGACGACGCCGGCGACGCCGAGCTGACGGCCCTCCTGGGCAAGCTCGGGGCGCCGCATTACCTCGCGGTCATGGGCTACCTCGCGCCGTCGGCGGACGTCGACGCCGCGGTGCAGGAGCTGCGCGCCGCGGTGCGCGACGCGACGCACTCGGCGACCACGTTCGGCTACGGGCCGCGCTTCCTGCACTCGACCGGCCAGCTGCACAAGGGCGGGCCGCCTGAAGGCGTGTTCCTGCAGCTGCTGCACGACTCCGAGCCCGACGTCGAGATCCCCGACGCCGAGTTCACGTTCACGCGCCTCAAGCACGCGCAGGCGATCGGCGACCTCGAGACGCTGCGCTCGCACGACCTCCCGGCCGAGCGGGTAACGCTCTCCGGCGACGACCCCGCCGCCGCGCTGCGCGAGCTGACCGAGCGCCTGAAGGGGCTGAAGTGAGCGAGCAGGACAGCTCGCACCCGGACTCCGAGGACAACCCGCTCGTCGAGGGCCTGGAGCGCCTGCCCGTCCACCCCACGACGCTGGTCATCTTCGGCGCGACCGGAGACCTGGCCCGGCGCAAGCTGCTGCCCGCGCTGTACAACCTCGCCCACGAGGGCGCGCTGCCCGAGCGCTTCTTCCTGGTCGGGTGCTCGCGCTCGGACAAGCCCCACGAGGACTTCCGCAAGGAGGCCGCCGAGGCGATCAAGGAGTTCTCGCGGCGCGACGTCGACGAGGATGTGCTCGAGGGCCTGCTGGCCGACGCGAAGTACGTGCCCGGCACGTTCGACGACGCGAGCATCTACGACACGCTGAAGCAGACGCTGGCCGAGTTCGACGAGCAGGCCGGCCAGCGGATGAACCGCTGCTTCTACCTGTCGACCGCGCCCGAGTTCTTCCCCGTGATCGTCTCGCAGCTCGGTGAGCACGAGATGGACGAGATCGACGACGCCGAGGTGCGGATCGTCATCGAGAAGCCATTCGGGACGACCCTCGAGGAGGCCCAGGAGCTCAACAAGACGGTGCTCGGGGTGTTCGCGGAGGAGCAGGTCTTCCGCATCGACCACTACCTGGGCAAGGAGACCGTCCAGAACCTGATGGCGCTCCGGTTCGCCAACGGCATGTTCGAGCCGCTGTGGAACCGCAACTACATCGATCACGTCCAGATCACCGCGTCAGAGGACATCGGCGTCGGTTCGCGCGCCGGCTACTACGACAACGCCGGCGCGCTGCGCGACCTCATCCAGAACCACATGCTCCAGCTGCTGTGCAACGTGGCGATGGAGCCTCCGGTCGCGTTCACCGCCGACGAGGTCCGCAACGAGAAGGTCAAGGTGCTGCGCTCGATCCACCCGCCGACCGAGGACGAGATCGCCGCGATGGCGGTGCGCGCGCAGTACGCCCACGGCGTCATCGCGGGCGAAGACGTCAAGGGCTACCTCGAGGAGGAGGGCGTGCCGGAGGACTCCAACACCGAGACGTACGCCGCCTTGCGCCTGTTCGTCGACAACTGGCGCTGGGCGGGCGTGCCGTTCTACCTGCGCACGGGCAAGCGCCTGGCGCGCAAGGTCACCGAGATCGCGATCACGCTCAAGCCCGTCCCCCACCTCGCCTTCAGTCACGAGGGCTCGCTCGGCGTCAAGCCCAACCAGCTGATCATGACCGTGCAGCCCAACGAGGGCGTGTCGCTGTCGCTGGTGGCCAAGATCCCGGGCACCCGGATGAAGATCCGCCCGGTGAACATGGAGTTCCTCTACGGCACCTCGTTCCTGTCGCAGTCGCCGGAGGCCTACGAGCGCCTGATCCTCGACGCGATGCGCGGCGAGGCCACGCTCTTCACCCGCAACGACGAGGTCGAGGCGCAGTGGCGTATCTGCGACCCGATCGTGCAGACCTGGGAGAAGACGCCGGGCCCGCTGCCGCAGTACGAGGCCGGCTCGCAGGGCCCCGCGGAAGCCGAGCAGCTGATGCTCGACGGCCACTCCTGGCGGCGGATCTGACGACCGCCGTGCCCGGGGTCTCCGACAGCCACTGGAGCGCGCACGACACGACGCCCGATGCGATCGAGGCGGCGCTGCGCAAGATGCTCTTCGAGCGTCACACCGAGAACGCCGGCTACGTCCCGGCGCGGGCGTTGAACCTCATCACGATCGTCGACAAGGAGTGGAGCGGCGAGATCGCCAACCGCCTGCGCCAGGTCGGCCGCTACCACGCGTCGCGCACGATCGTGCTCGAGGTCGAGGACAAGCGCACGTCGATCGACGCCGTCGCCACGATCGCCTCCGACGTCCAGCCCGAGGCCGGCACGTACGCGCTGCTGCGCGAGACCGTCGTGCTGGACATCGGGCGCAAGCACATGGACGGTCTCGTGCCGCTCGTCGACCCGCTCGTGGTCAGCGACCTGCCCACGGTGATGTGGTCACCTCACGACCACCCCGACGCGGTCTCGGCGCTGCTGCCGCTGGCCCAGGTGATCCTTGTCGACAGCGTCGACCAGCCCGATGTGCGCCTCGCGCTCGACCACGCGCTGGGCCTGTGCGAGCAGGTCTACGTGGTCGACCTCGCGTGGCTGCGCTCGACCCCGTGGCGTGAGCGGGTGGCCGCGACGTTCGACCCCGACCATCTGCGCCCGGAGCTGTGGACGATCAGCGGCGTGCGCATCCGCCATCACCCCGACAGCGCCGCGAGCGCGGTGCTGCTCGTCGGCTGGCTGGCGTCACGGCTGGGCTGGGAGCTCGAGGCGCTCTCCGACGGCGACAGCACGCTCAGCGGCACAGCGAAGGGCCACGGCGGCCAGGACATCGAGATCGTCCTCGAGCAGGACCGCGACCTCGAGGTCCGCGGCCTCGCAGGCCTGCGCCTCCAGACCGCGAGCGGCCGCATCCTCGGGCTCGACCGCGGCCCGGGCGGGCTGCATGCCACCTACCGCAACGCGCGCGGCGACGAGCGCGGGTGGACGGTCCTCGGCGCCTCCCGCGGCGAGTCGGGCATCCTCGGCGAGGGCATCCGCCAGGC
>JBDTYI010000023.1:0-5128 GCA_040005775.1 Solirubrobacteraceae bacterium | reverse complement strand
ACGCTGCGCTTCCTGCGCTCGCCGATCGAGATCGTCGGCGAGGGCGAGGACGGGCCCGTCACCGCCGTCCGCGTCGCGGTCAACGCGATCGAGGCCGACGAGCACGGCAACCTGCGCGCCGTACCGACCGGGGTCGAGGAGCTCATCGAGTGCGGGCTCGTCCTGCGCTCGATCGGCTACCGCGGCCGCCCGGTCGACACCGTTCCCTTCGACGAGCGTCGCGGCCTGATCCGCAACGAGGGCGGCCGGGTCGTCGGCGACGACGGCGCGCACGCGCGCGGCGAGTACGCAGTCGGCTGGATCAAGCGCGGCCCTTCGGGCGTCATCGGCACGAACAAGAAGGACGCGGCCGACACGGTCGCCAGGATCGTCGAGGACGCCGGCGCCTACAACGCGCCGGCGCAGCCCGACGGCGACGCGATCGTCGAGTGGATCGCCGAGCGCGCGCCCGACGTGGTCACGTGGGAGGGCTGGCAGGCGATCGACGCGCGCGAGCGCGAGCAGGGCGAGCCCGCCGGCCGGCCCCGCATCAAGCTGGTGCGCGTGGCCGACCTGGTGGCGGCCGGGCGCGGCACGCCCGCCGCCTAGGACGACGAAGGGCCGGCGCGAACGCCGGCCCTCCACCTTGCTGCGCGTCGGACGCGATTGCTACCCGCGGTCACCGCCGTGGCCGTCGTCCTCGTCGTCCCCGTGGTCGGCCTTGAGCTTCCCGCCGTAGACGGCGTCGAAGGACTTCACCCTCATGGCCAGCAGCTGGCCGTACTCGACCGTCTCGGGATCGCCGGTGGACTTGTGGACCTGCGCGTCGAACAGGTACGTGTTCTTGCCCAGGATGTCCGCGGCGTCGATGATCCCGCTGGACTCCTCGTCGATCGTCGCCTCGGGCTGCGGGTTGCTCGGGGTCGCCGAGAAGATCGCCGGGTCGAACTGGGCGAGCACGCCCCGAGCCCCATCGGCGATCCGGTAGGCGACGATCCGCGCGATGTGCGCGTTGCCGCCCGGGTCCTCCTGGATCAGCAGGTTCCCGTTGCGGTCGATGTCCATGTTGTCGGGCTTGTTGAGCTTCGGCTCCTCGCTGCCGTCGAGCAGCAGCGTGAGCGTGCCGCCCAGTTCAGGGTGCTCGATGTCCTCGAAGCGCATCCTCCACAGCCCGCCGCCGTCACGGCTCGTGTTGGGCGGGTCGTTCCCATCCGGCGTCTTGTCCCCACCCTCGGTGGTGAGGAAGTAGTAGTCGTTCGGGTTGTTCGGATCCCAGGAGCCGTCCTCGGGCCGGTTCAGGGTGAGGCCCTCAGCGGCGGCCTCGTCGTTCTGGCGCTGAGCCGACTGGTCCCAGTCGACTTCGGAGAGGTCGAAGTCGGCGGGCTTGTTCTTGCCGTACTTCGCGCGGAAGCCGGCGTCGGTCGAGACGCTCTCGTCGACGAGGTCGAGCACCGAGTTGACCCCGTTGGTCAGGCCGGCGCGCTGGAACGCGTTGCCCTTCTTCGACTTGACCCCCGAGTAGATCCAGGACTGGCCGGCGCTGCCGTCCTCCTGGCCGATCGCCAGGGTGCGGTCGGTCTCGTTGTAGGCCGGCTTCGTGTTCTCCCAGGAGAAGAGACCGAGGCGCGGCAGCTGCTGGGCCTCGCCGTCGGTGGTCACGCCGAAGAGGCGACCGGGGTTGCCGTTCTCCTCGTTGGCGAAGTACAGCTGGCCGTCGTAGCCGCGGCCGCTGCGCCGGTTGTACAGCTGGCCCTCCTTGCTCAGGGTGCCCGAGCAGAAGCGGCTGAAGGGTGCGTTCTGCGGCTCGAACGTATCGCCGGGATGACGCGGGTTCGGGCCCCCGGACGACGGGGTCGCGCGGTAGGTCTGGGTGACGTAGTCCCAGTACCTCAGGCCGGACTCGCCGCCAGGCGGGTTGATCAGGTCGCGCCCGGACCGGACGCGCAGCGACTCGCGGTCGATCTGGTAGTTGGAGACGAACGCGCCCGGCTGGCCGTGACGCCGCGGGATGCCCAGGGTGCCGCCGAGCTCCTGGTTCATGAAGAGCTCGAACGTGCCGCGCGAGCTCTTGCGCGCGCCGAGGCCGTCGGGGATGCCGACCATTCGGTAGCCGTTGTCGGCGGTCTTCCCGTCGCCCACGCTGAGGATGGACGTGGTCGAGACCCCGTCGGCGACGGGAATGACGTACGGGTTCTTGTTCGTGCTCGGGCCGCGGCTCGTGCCGTCGGGCGTGGCGGCGATGGCGGTGCCGCCGAGTGCGGCTACGGCGGCGGCAGCTATCGCGACCGTGTGGGTACGACGTCTCATCCGGTGTCTCCTGAGAGAAGGAACAGGTCGCCGTGGACCCTCGCCTACAACGAGGAGGAACAGGTGAAGAACCCGTGAGCGGCTAGCGGTTGGCCCGCGCGAGCTCCAGCAGCAGACGTACCCCGAAGCCCGCGCCGCCCTTGCCGACGTACGGCCGCCCGGTGTCCCACGCGGTGCCCGCGATGTCCAGGTGCGCCCACGGCACGTCGCCGGCGAAGCGCTTGAGGAAGGCGGCGCCCTGGATCGGATGGGCCTTGCGCCCGGCCGAGTTCACGAGGTCGGCGTAGGTGCCCTTCATCTGGTCCTCGTACTCACGGTGCAGCGGCATGCGCCACAGCAGCTCGCCCGAGGTCTCACCGGCGGCGGTCAGCTCGGCGGCCAGCGCGTCGTCGGTCGCGAACAGCCCCGCGTAGGTCGACCCCAGAGCGGTGACGATGCCCCCGGTGAGGGTCGCGATGTCGACGATGCGGTCGGCGCCCTGTTCGACCGCGTAGGCGATGCAGTCGCACAGCACCAGGCGCCCCTCGGCGTCGGTGTTGTTGACCTCGATCGTGGTGCCGGTCATGGCCCGGACGATGTCGCCGGGCTTCACGGCACGGCCGTTGATGGTGTTCTCGGTGGCGCCGACGACGGCCAGCACCCGGACGGGGAGCTGGAGGGCGGCGATCGCCTGCAGCGCGCCGAGCACCGCCGCGCCGCCGGACATGTCGAACTTCATCTCCTGCATGCCGGCCGCGGGCTTGATCGAGTAGCCGCCGGTGTCGTGCGTCACGGCCTTGCCGACGAGGGCGAGCAGCGGCCCGCCCGCGTCCCCGGTGCCGTCGTAGCGGGCGATGATCAGCTGCGGCTCCTCCTCTGAGCCTGCGGCCACGGCCAGGAACGCGCCCATGCCCAGCTCGGCCATCGCGTCGCGCCCGAGGATCTCGACGTCGATCCCGGCCAGCTCGCGCGCGCGCTCCCCGAGCGCGACCGGGGTGAGGTCGTTCGCCGGCGTGTCCTGGAGCTCGCGCGCGAGGTTCTGGGCGCGCCCGCCGACCACGCCGCGGTGCACGGTCTCGGCGACGTCGTGATGGGCCGAGACGATCACCTCGTCGATCCCGCCCGGCTGGTCGTCCTCGTCATCGGAGCCGCCGCTGCGGTAGCGGTCAAAGCGATAGCCGGCGAGCACGGTCGCCTCGACGAGCGCCGCGGCCAGCGCGTCGTCGACCTTGTGGGGCAGCTCCCAGCACAGCACCCGGGTGCCGAGCTCCTTCGCGCGGCCGTGGACCGCGGCGGCGGCGCGGCGGGCGCGCTCGGCGTCGAGCTCCTCGCGGCGGCCCAGGCCGACGAGCACGAAGCGCCGGCCCTGCACGTGTGTGACGGCGAGGTGGCGGAAGGCGGTACGCGCCTCCCCGGCCTGCACCAGGGCGCCGAGCGGCGCGCCCTGGAGGTCGTGCGGGATGCCCTCGTCCTCGATGAGGCCGACGACGATCGTGTCGGCGTCGGTGGCGAGCGGGGCATCGGTGGTGGCAGTGGCGCGCATGGCCGAGACGCTAGCGTTGCGGCTATGCCCACCACCGTCATCCTCGGCGCCGCCCGCACGCCCTTCGGCAAGCTCGGCGGCGGACTGTCCACCGTCGACGCGACCGAACTGGGCGCGACGGCCATCGCGGCCGCGCTCGAGAGGGCCGACGTCGCGCCCGACCAGGTGCAGCACGTGATCATGGGCCAGGTCATCCAGGCCGGCCAGGGTCAGGTGCCCTCGCGGCAGGCCCAGATCAAGGCCGGGATCCCGAAGGAGGTCTCCTCGGAGACCGTCAACAAGGTCTGCGCATCCGGCCTGCGCGCGTCCGTCCTGCTCGACCAGGCCATCCGCGCTGGGGACGTCGAGGTCGGCGTCGGCGGCGGCATGGAGTCGATGTCCCGCGGGCCCTACCTGGTGCCCAACGCGCGCTTCGGCTACCGCATGGGGGATGCCAAGCTGCTCGACTCCACCGTCCACGACGGGCTCACGAACCCCTTCAGCGGCCGCCAGATGTTCGACGAGGCCACCGAGATCGGCGACGAGCTCGAGATCACCCGCCCCGACCTCGACCGCTGGGCGCTGCGCTCGCACGAGCTCGCGCTGGCGGCGATCGACGACGGGCGCATGTCCGACGAGATCGCGACCGTCACGGTGAAGGGCCGGAAGGGCGACACCGAGGTCGAGGTCGACGAGGGTCCGCGCCGCGGCAGCACGCTCGAGTCGCTCGCGAAGCTCCCCGGCCTCGTCGGCAAGGAGGGCTCGCACACGGCCGGCAACTCGCCGGGCGTCAACGACGGCGGCGGCGCGCTCGTGCTCGCCTCCGATGAGTGGGCCCAGGCCAACGGCAAGGTCGCCCTGGCCGAGATCGTCGCCCACGCACAGTCCGCCAACGACTTCGCCTACCTGGCCACCACGCCGGGCAGCGCCGCGCTGAAGGCGCTCGACAAGGCCGGGCTTCAGCCGGGCGACATCGACCTCTGGGAGATCAACGAGGCGTTCGCGTCGGTCACGCTGAACTCGATCCGCATGCTGAACATCGAGGAGGACCGCGTGAACGTCAACGGCGGCGCGGTGGCCCTCGGCCACCCGATCGGCGCCTCGGGCGCGCGCATCCTCGGCGCGCTGGTGCACGAGCTTCGCCGCCGCGGCGGCGGCCTCGGCTGCGCAGCGATCTGCTCCGGCGGCGGGCAGGGCGACGCCGTCATCCTGCGCGTGCACGAAAACGGCACCCCACCCACCCAATGAGCGCCCGCGTGCGCGGGGCGGCCTTCTTCGACCTGGATCGCACGCTGATGGCCGGCTCGTCCGGCCTGCACTGGGCCCGCGCCGCGCGCGGCG
>JBDTYI010000022.1:0-2846 GCA_040005775.1 Solirubrobacteraceae bacterium | reverse complement strand
ACGACACCCTGTTCGTCAAGGCCCCCGGCATCGTCGAGTTCACGCAGGGCCGCCGCGGCCGCGTCGTGAACGTCAAGCCTGCGCCCACCGACGCCGCCTAGCCGCCCCGCGGTCCGAACCAGGTCGTCAGCGCGTCGGCGAGCCCCTGCTGGGTTCGCTCGCCGACCCACGCCACGTAGCCGTCGGGCCGGATCAGCACGGCGGCGGGGGCGGTGACCGTCCCGAGGGTGGGAAGCTCCCACGGGCCTGCGCACCCGGCGTCGATCACCTGAACCCGGTCAGCCCACGGCGTGATGTCGACGCCGCCGGGCTTCGCGAGGTTGAGCAGCACCGGCCGGGCCGCGTGCAGCAGGGTGTAGACCCGCAGCGGGCCGTCGGCGCCGACCAGGTCGAGGTCGGGCATGCGGCGTCCCAGCAGCGGGTGCCCTTCGCCAAGGTCGTAGTGGACGCCCAGGCCGGACATCATCGCCGCGAACCGCGCGCGGGGCTCGTCCATGCTCAGGAGCTCGGAGATGGTGTCGCGCAACGTCTCCGTGCGGTCGTCTTGACGGAACAGCGCGACCTGCGCGATCGCATTGCGCAGCGCGCGGGCGGCGACCGGGTGGCGCTCGGCGTGGTAGGTCTCCAGGAGGCTGTCCGGTGATATCCGGTCGACCACCTGGGCCAGCTTCCAGCCCACGTTCACCGCATCCTGGACCCCGGTGTTGAGACCCTGGCCACCCACGGGGCTGTGCACGTGCGCGGCGTCGCCGGCCAGCAGCACCCGCCGGTCGCGGTAGGCCGCGGCCTGCCGCGCCATGTCCGTGAACCTGGAGATCCAGGTCGGGCTGTGGACCCCGTAGTCGGTGCCCCACACGGTGATCAGCGCCTCGCTCAGCTCGCGCAGGGTGGGTTCGCCTGTGGCTCCGGCGTGTGCTTCGGTCACCGTGAGCCGGATAGGCCCTTCGTCCTTGTAGACCACCTCCCCGTCGCGGATCTCGTACTCCACCCGGCCGACGCCATGGACGCCGAGGGCGTCCCGGCGGACGCCCAACTGCGGCACCTCGGCCAGCTCGACCTCGGCGATCAGGCTGCTCGTCGTCGGATCGGACCCGGGGAACGCGATGCCGGCGGCCTTGCGCACCGCGCTGCGTCCTCCGTCGCACCCGACGAGGTATTCGGCCCGCAGCGACCGGCCGTCGGACAGCGCGACGTCGACGCCGCTGTCGTCCTGCGCGAAGCCCGTCACGTCACGCTCGCGATAGAACTTCACTGCCAGCTCGCCGACCCAGCCGGCCAGGATGCGCTCGATTTGGTTCTGCCACAGCCCGAGGCCGTAGGGGTGCCGGGTGGGGAAGTCGCTGATGTCCAACGGGGTCCCGGCGAACGCGGCGACCTGCACCACCTGCCCCTCCGACAGGAACCGATCGGCGATGCCACGCTGGTCGAGCACCTCGATCGTGCGGGCATGCAGCCCGCCTGCGCGCGAGCCGGCGAGCTCCTGGCCGGCGCGCCGCTCGACGATGGCGACGTCGACGCCCGCCAACGCCAGCTCGCCCGCCAGCATCAGCCCGGTCGGACCGCCTCCGGCGATCACCACGGCATGCTCGGTCATCCTCATCCTGCGGCCCCATTTCCTCAGGTTTCTGGCTTACGGCGGGGCATTGTGGAGCATGACCGGGGGCTTGCCGCAAGCCCCCCTACGGGCTATAAATTGGTAGTGGAGGAGCCCTAGCCGTCCTGTGCGGTGGGGCGGATCAGCAGCTCATTCACGTCGACGTGGGCGGGCTGTGACACCGCGTAGAGCACGGCGCGCGCGATGTCGTCGGCCTCCAGGCGCCCCTCACCGGGGTTGTCGAAGAAGGGCGTCTCGACCATGCCCGGCTCGATCAGCGTCGTCCGCACGCCGGTGCCGTTGAGCTCGAGGCGCACCGACTCGCCCATGCCGGTGACCGCCCACTTCGTCGAGGAATACAGGCTCCCGGGGATCGCCCGGCGCCCGGCCACCGAGCCGGTCAGCAGCAGATGTCCCTTGGTGTCCTTCAGGGCGGGCAGCGTCGCGCGGATCGTGAACGCGGCGCCGAGGACGTTCGTGAGGACCATGTCGCGCCAATGCTCCGGCGTCTCCTCGAGGAACCCGCGGGCGGCGCCGAAGCCGGCGTTGGCGAACGCGACGTCGAGTCGCCCCCAGCGCTCCAGCGCGGCGGCGACGACGGCTTCCTGCTGGGCGAAGTCGGTCACGTCGCAGGCGGTCGCCAGGGCGGCGTCATCGCCACCCAGCTCGCCGGCCAGCGCGCGCAGCTTGTCCTCGCTGCGGGCGGCCAGGACGACCTTGTAGCCCGCCTCGACGGCGTGGCGGGCGGTGGCCGCGCCGATGCCCGTGGACGCCCCGGTGATGAGGAAGACCCTCGAATCGCTCATGCCGGGCATCCTTACAGGCAGATGCTCTACGACAAGGCGCGCATATTCGTGCAGGGCGGGGCCGGCGGAAGCGGCTGCCTGTCCTTCCGCCGGGAGGCGCACGTGCCCCAGGGCGGGCCCGACGGCGGCGACGGCGGTCGCGGCGGCGCCGTCGTGCTGCTGTGCGACGACTCGCTGCGCGACCTGCAGACCTTCAAGCGCCGCGCGCACTACAAGGCGCCGCGCGGCACCCACGGCCAGGGCGCCCAGAAGCACGGCTCCGACGGGGACGACCTCGTCGTCCGCGTGCCCCCGGGCACGCAGGTGCGCGACTTCAACGGCACGACGTACGACCTCGTCGCGCCCGGCACGCGCGTGACGCTCGCCCGCGGCGGGATCGGCGGACGCGGCAACAAGCAGTTCGCCACCGCCACGCGCCAGGCCCCGCGCCTGGCCGAGCGCGGCCT
>JBDTYI010000021.1:0-7115 GCA_040005775.1 Solirubrobacteraceae bacterium | reverse complement strand
AGTCGCTGCGGCCGTGGATGATCGCGGTGCCGCGCTCGGTGATCTCGATCCAGTCTCCGTGGCGCCAAACGCCGGGGTAGGTGTCGAAGTAGCTCTCGCGCAGGCGCTCGCCGTCCTCGTCGTCCCAGAAGAAGACGGGCATCGAGGGCATCGGCTCGGTGATGACCAGCTCGCCCATCTCGCCGATGAGCGGCTTGCCCTCGGGGTCCCAGGCCTCGACCTTCGCTCCCAGCGCGCGGCCCTGCAGCTCGCCGCGGTAGACCGGGAGCACCGGCACGCCGCCCACGAACGCGGTGCACACGTCGGTGCCGCCCGACGTCGAGAACAGCCACGTGTCCTCGCCCAGCTCCTCGTAGACCCACGCGAAGCCCTCGGGCGACAGCGGCGACCCGGTCGAGCCGATCGCGTCAAGCTGCGACAGGTCGCGGCCGTCCTTGGGGTGGACGTCGCCCTTCATGCACGAGGCGATGTAGGACGCGCTGGTGCCGAAGATCGTGACCCCGGTCTCCTCGGCGAGATCCCAGAGGACGCCGAGGTCCGGTGTGCCGGGGTTGCCGTCGTAGAGCACGATCGACGCCGGCGTGAGCAGGACGCCGACGAGGAAGTTCCACATCATCCAGCCGGTGGTGGTGAACCAGAACACGCGGTCGTCGAGACCGGCGTCGAGATGCAGGTGCATCTTCTTGAGGTGCTCGAGCAGGATGCCGCCCTGGCCGTGGACGATCGGCTTGGGCAGGCCGGTGGTGCCCGAGCTGTAGAGCACCCACAGCGGGTGGTCGAACGCCAGCGGCGCGAACGTGAGCTCCTCGTGCTCGGCGGTGAGCTCGTCCCAGGTCGTCGTGCCGTCGAGCTCGCCGGCGCCGAGGTAGGGCAGCAGCACGGTGTGCTCGAGCGAGGGCATCTCCTTGCGGAGCCCGTCGACGACGTCACGGCGGTCGAAGTCCTTACCGCCGTAGCGGTAGCCGTCGACCGCGATGAGCACCTTCGGCTCGATCTGCGCGAAGCGGTCGACCACCGAGCGAGCGCCGAAGTCCGGC
Organism: Solirubrobacteraceae bacterium; assembly: GCA_040005775.1. Lineage (GTDB taxonomy): Bacteria > Actinomycetota > Thermoleophilia > Solirubrobacterales > Solirubrobacteraceae > JAOPZW01. Next base: position 6,078 of record JBDTYI010000021.1, on the reverse strand, counting down.
GAGCACGACGACCACGTCGCGCCGATCGACGCGCAGGCCGCGAACGCCGCGATCGCCTCGGGGATGTTCGGGATGTAGGCGACGACGCGATCGCCCTCGACGACGCCCATGCGACGCAGCCCGGCGGCGATCCGCGCGGTCTGGTCGCGCAGCTCGCCCCAGGTGAGCTCGGCGGCGCCGCGCAGCTCGGAGGCATGGCGGATGGCGACTGCGTCGTCATCCTTGCCGCGGAAGAGGTGCTCGGCGTAGCTGAGGCGGGTGCCGGGGAACCACTCGGCGCCGGGCATGCTCCGGTCGCCCAGGACGCGCTCGTAGGGCGTCGACGCCTGGACGTCGAAGTGCTCCCAGATCGAGGCCCAGAAGCCTTCGAGATCGTCGACTGACCACTGCCACAGGTCGGCGTAGTCGCCCTCACGCCCGACGGCGCGGGCGTAGGCGGTCAGGGCCGATCGCTCGATGCGCTCCTCCGACGGTGTCCACAGGAGCTCCGGCTGGTCCGCTTGCGTCATCCGCAGATGATCCTATGCTCCGCCGCGCCCGCTTCGTCCAGGAAGGCCCGACCCGTGTCCGACGCCAGCCACCCCGCATCCGACCCCGCCGCCCGGCCCGCACCGGCTGCGATCGCCGTCGCGTTCGCGTCGGCGGCTCTTGCCGTCGCCGCGTGCGGCGCGTCGCTGCTGCTCGCCAAGGGCCTCAAGGGCTTCCTAGACCGCTTCAAGCGCAAGACGCCCGTCAGGACCTCGTCCAAGAAGGGGGCAACGAAGGGGGGCAAGCCCGATGCGGCGCCGGCTGGGCCGACGTACGACGCGCAGGGCCGGCGCGTCGGCTCCATCGCGCCGCCGTCGATGGGCGGCCCGTCCGGGTCGCCGCCCGCCGCCGCGTCCGAGCCCGCCGCCGCGTCCGAGCCTGTGGCCGCACCCGAGCCCGAGGCCGCGGCGGCGCCGTCCGGCGATCCCTTCCAGATGCGCGACGAGGCGGCCGAAGAGCCGCTCACGCCGCCCGCGCCCGAATCGATCGCTGAGGTACGACCCGTCGAGGAGGCCCCCGAGCCGCCGCGCGAGGACCCCTTCGCCGCGCCCACCCCCGAGCCGCCACGCGAGGACCCCTTCGCCGCGCCCACCGCCGAGCCCGAGGCGCCGCGAGACGATCCGTTCGCCGCGCCTGCCCCCGCCTCGGAGTCGCTGCACGACGACCCGTTCACCGCACCGCCCTCCCAGCCGGCCCCGCCGCCGGAGGACCCGTTCGCCGCACCGCCGGAGCCGCCGCCCGGCCCCGAGCCGCCCGCTGAGCCCGACCCGCCCCCGCGCCCTCGTGATGACCGGTTCACCACCCCGGCCGCGCCGGTGCAGCTGGGCCCTCCCCGAGTCGATCCCTTCGCGCCCCGTACCCCGCCGGCCTACCAGCCGCCGCCGCTCGCGCCCCTTCCCGATCCCCCGGCCGACGAGCCCGAGGACAAGGACGAGGACGAGGACCAGCCGCCTACGGGGCCCTTTGGCCCCTCCAGCGGCGTCGCGTAGACCACTCGCCCGACCGCGATTGTCGAGTTATTCGGCCTGAGGCCGAATACGTCGACAATTCCTCGCTACGCGGGGGTGACCGGGTTGTTCTTGCGCGGCCAGGCGCGGGTCTTGCCCGCGGCCAGGGCGAAGCGGCGCACGAGCTCGCCTCGGAGGCCCTCGGGCTGCACGACCGCGTCGACGACGAGCTCGGAGGCGAGGTGGAGGATGTCGATGTCCTCCGCGTACTCGCGGCGGAGCTCCTCGGTCTTGGCGGCGCGCTCGTCCGGATCCTCGATCGCCTGCAGCTGGTTGTAGAAGACCGCGTTGATCGCCGCCTGCGGGCCCATCACCGCGATCGACGCGCTGGGCAGCGCCAGGCACGCGTCGGGCTCGAACGCCGGGCCGGCCATCGCGTAGAGCCCCGCGCCGTACGCCTTGCGCACCACGACCGACAGCTTGGGCACGGTCGCCTCACTCACCGCGCTGACCATCTTCGCGCCGTGGCGGATGATGCCCTGGCGCTCGACCGCGGTGCCGATCATGAAGCCGGGCACGTCGGCGAGGAACAGCAGCGGCGTTCCGAAGGCGTTGCAGGTCTGGATGAAGCGCGCGGCCTTGTCGGCGGAGTCGACGAACAGCACGCCGCCCTTCTGCTTGGGCTGGTTTGCGACGAGCCCGACCACTCGGCCCTCCAGGCGCGCGTAGCCGACGACGAGCTCCTTGGCCCACCGCGCGTGCACCTCGAGGAACGAGTCGGCGTCGACGAGCGAGTCGATCAGCGCCTTGATGTCGAAGGGCTTGTTCTCGTCGGCGGGGATGAGATCGCGGATCGGCGCGTTCGACGCCGGGGCGGCGGGCGGGGCCACCGGAACCTCGCCCTCCCAGTGCGACGGGAAGTAGCCGAGATAGGCCTTCGCGAGGTCGATGCCCTCCTCGTCGGTCTTCACGAGCATGTGGCCGACGCCGCTGTTGGCCGTATGCATCCGCGCGCCGCCCATCTCCTCCAGCGTGACCTTCTCGCCGATGACCATCTCGGCCATCCGCGGCGAGCCGAGGTACATCGAGGCGTTGCCGTCGCGCATGATCACGACGTCGCAGAACGCCGGGATGTACGCGCCGCCCGCGGCGCTGGGCCCGAAGAGCACGCACACCTGCGGCACGAGCCCGCTCATCTGCACCTGGAGGTGGAAGATGTGCCCGGCGCCGCGGCGGCCGGGGAACATCTGCACCTGCTCGGTGATCCGCGCGCCCGCCGAGTCGACGAGGTAGACCATCGGCACCCGAGCGCTGAGGGCGCGCTCGAGGATGCGGATGATCTTCTCGACGGTCTTCGGCCCCCACGAGCCGGCTTTGACCGTCGGGTCGTTGGCCATCACCGCGACCGGCCGGCCGGCGAGCGTGCCCAGGCCGGTGACGACGCCGTCGGCGCCGAGCCCGTCGCCTTCCCAGTTGGCCAGCAGCGCGTCCTCCACGAACGAGTCCTCGTCGAGCAGCCGCCCGACGCGCTCGCGCACCGGCAGCTTGCCCTGCTGCGCGGCCTTGTCGCGGTGGCGCTCGGGCCCGCCGGCCAGCGCCCGCTCGAGCGCCTCGCGGACGTCGCTCATCAGAGCCCGGGGTTCGGGACCGGGGCGGCAGCGGAGTAGTCGTAGAAGCCCATGCCGGACTTCTTGCCGAACCACCCTGCGCCGAGCATCTTGCGCAGCGTCGGCGGCTGGGCGAAGCGGCGCTCGGCGAACTCCAGGTACATCACGTCGCAGATCGAGCCGAGCGTGTCGAGCCCGACGAAGTCCGCGAGCGCGAGCGGCCCCATCGGGTGCCCGGCGCCCGCCTTCATCGCGTCGTCGATCTCCGTGATCGAGCCAACGCCCTCCTCGTAGGCGCGCATCGCGTCGAGCATGTAGGGCACGAGCAGGCGGTTGACGATGAAGCCCGCCTTGTCCCGCGTCTGCACGGCGAGCTTGCCGAGGCCCTCGGCGAACGCCACGGCATCGGCGTAGGCGTCGTCGTCGGTGGTCACGCAGCGCACGACCTCGACGAGCTTCATGACCTGCGCCGGGTTGAAGAAGTGCAGGCCCACGAAGCGCTCGGGCCGCCCGGTCGCCGCGGCCTGGTCGATGACCGCCAGCGACGAGGTGTTCGTCGCCAGCAGCGCGCCCTCCTTGACGATGCCGTCGACCTCGCGCCACATCTCGAGCTTCGTGGACCGGTCCTCGGTGATCGCCTCGATCACGAGGTCGCAGTCGGCGAGGTCGGCGTAGTCGGTCGTCGGCTGGATCCGCGCCCGGATCGCGTCGGCCTCCTCCTGGCTGGAGCGGCCTTTCTCCACGGCGCGCGCGAGCTGCTTCTCGATGCGTCCGACGCCCTTGGCGACCGCGCCCTCGTCGACGTCGCGCAGCACCACGTCGTGGCCCGCGGTCGCCGCGACCTGCGCGATGCCGTGCCCCATGAGCCCGGCGCCCAGGACGCCGACCTTCCTGATCTCAGCCATGCCGCCAGGCTATGGGAGAACGGCTACGCGGCGATGCGCGCCATCAGCGCTGCGGCGGCGCCGACCGCGAGCTCGCGGTCATGCGTGAGGACGAACTCGTACTCGTCCCCGCCGTGGTCGTAGGCGCACAGCGTCGCGGCCATCTGCGGCGAGACCACCGCGGTCGCCCACTCCCGCGCGAGCGGGTCGGCGGGATGCAGCGCGCCACCGCGGACGCCCGGCGCAGGCTCGGCTTCCATCTGCTCGCCCACGACTCCGCAGAAGCCCACGGCCGCCGCCAGACCGGCGAAGCGCTCGCGCGAGGCGGCGTCCAGCAGGCCGCCGTGCCCGAAGGACGACAGCAGCACCGCGCCACCGCCCGCGCGGCGCGCGTGCTCCTCGAGGTGACGACTCATCGCGCGCATGAGGCGGTGGCCGGCGCGCCCGGTCCTGCGCACCTCGCTGACGATCGCGAACGGCGTCGAGTCGCGCGGGTCCGAGCGCGGGCCGGCGACGACGATCGCGCGCGCGGGCGGCTCGGCGGGCACCAGGCGCGCGCGGCGCCCGAAGAGCCAGCCCTGAGCCAGGCGCGCGCCCAGCGCGTCGACCAGCTCGGCCTGGCGGGAGGTCTCGATGCGCTCCACGAGGATCGTCGCGCCCGAGCGCTCGGCCTGCGCGGCGACCGCCGTCACGAGCTCGGCGATGTGGTCGTCGTCGGCGGCCTCGGTGAGCGCGAGGTCGAGCTTGATGACCTCGGGCGCGAGCAGGCCCATCATCGCCAGCGAGTCGATCTCCGCACCGACGTCGTCCAGCGCGATCGCGCATCCGAGGGCGCGCATGTCGGCGACGTGCCCCAGCAGCGCGGCGGGGCGCTCGGTGAGCGCGCGCTCGGTCACCTCGACGGCGACCATGAACTGGGCGGTCGCCTCGGCGTAGAGGGACCGCAGCTCGAGCGGCATAAAGCCCGACGTGTCGGGCTCGATGTTCAAGAACAGGATCGACGGCGACCGCAGGCCCGCAGCCAGGGCCCCGCGCAGCGCCGCGGTCTGACACATCCAGTCGACCTCCTCCAGGCGCCCGGCGCCGCGAGCCGCCGCGAAGAGGGCGCCGGGGGGCTCCAGCGCGCTGCCGCGCGGCCCGCGCACGAGCGCCTCGTAGCCCACGACGCGCCGCGTGCGCAGCTCGACGACGGGCTGAAAGCCCATCTCCACCCCGGTGTGGGACAGCACCTCGCCGATGGCCTCGCGCGCGAAACGAGGGGCCGAGGGCGGCAGCACGTCATGATGGCGGCCATTGCCGAACACAGCCGGAGGTTTCGACACCGATGAGCATCGTCCTTGCTGAGGACCGCGGCGCAGCGCGCCACGTGATCCTCAATCGCCCCGAGAAGCGCAACGCGCTCAACGACGAGCTGGTCGCCGGATTGCGCGAGGCGTTCGCCGCCGCGGCGGCCGACGAGCGCGTCCGGGTGGTGGTCGTCCGGGGCGCCGGGCCGATGTTCTCCAGCGGCATGGACTTCGGCGGCCTCGCCGCCCTGGCCGCCGAGCCGGGGCGCCTGCGCGAGTTCCGCCGGCCGATCCTCGAGACGTGGAACATGCTCGAGGAGATGACCAAGCCGACGATCTGCCAGGTGCACGGCGCGTGCATCGGCGGCGCGATGGAGCTGGCGCTGGCGTGCGACATGCGCACGATGGCCAGCGACGCGGTGATCGGCATGCCCGAGACGCGCGTGGGCCTCGTGCCCGACGTCGGCGGCTCCTCGCGGCTGCCCGCGATCGTCGGCCTCGGGCGGGCCAAGGAGCTGATCATGGCCTCCAAGATGGTCGACGGGACCGAGGCCGAGCGCATCGGGCTCGTCAACCGCGTCGCGCCCGCCGACCGGCTCGACGCCGCGACCGATGCGCTGGTGTCCGAGCTGCTCGCATGCGCCCCGGTGGCCGTCGGCTACGCCAAGCGGATCCTCGACGGCGCCGCGAAGCCCGGCCTCGCCGCGAGCCTGGAGCACGAGGTCACCGTGCAGGCGCTCTGCGCGCACACCGAGGACTTCACGGAGGGCACGAAGGCGTTCGCCGAGCGCCGCCAACCGGAGTTCTCGGGCCGTTGAAAGTGCTA
>JBDTYI010000020.1:0-9269 GCA_040005775.1 Solirubrobacteraceae bacterium | reverse complement strand
CGACCCGCACGACCACGAACGAATCCACTACGAGGAGGTGCTGATCTCGTAGCTCGCGCGGTACCTGCGGCGACCCTGCCACACCTTGCCGGTGCCGGTCCAGCTCGCCCCCGCCCGGATCACCTCGATCGTGCACGTCGCGGTGTCGGGCGAGCTCATCCAGCAGCCGATCTGTGTCGGGCGATCGCCGGCCGAGCGGAACATGCGTGCGAGAACGGTGGCGGCGCGGCCAGGATTCAGCGGCCCGCGCGTCGTGTGCGCCTTGGCGACCGTGCGCAGCGACGCTGCGGTCGCCGGGCCGAGCTCCTGCGCGCCCGCGGAGGCGCTCAGGGCTAGCGCTCCGGCCAGCAGGCCGGCGGTCGTCAGGGAAACCGTGCGACGCACCCGACCAGACTAGCGCCGCCAGTCGGCTCCAGGCATCCGCTGACAACGCGATTTCAGCCGCCGGACCGCGGGGCCCGTACGCTGCCATCATGCCGCCCGCGTGAGCGGCTTCGGTCCCGAGCTTCTGCCCTACGGCGTCTTCCGCAGCCCCGGCTCGGAGCCGCGGGTCGGCGCCCGCCTGGGCGACGGCGTCCTCGACCTCGCGGCGCTGGCCGCCGACGGGACGCTCGACGAGGACCCGGCGCTCTTCGCGCAACCGTCGCTGAACGCGTTCATGGCGGCCGGCCCGGCGACGTGGTCGCGCGTGCGGGCCGAGCTGACGGCGCTGACGCACGGGCCGGACGCCGAGCCGGCGACGACGCCGATCGGCGACGCCGAGCTCCTGCTACCGATCGCGGTGGCCGACTACGTCGACTTCTTCTCCTCCGAGCATCACGCGCGCAACGTCGGCGCGATCCTGCGCCCGGGCGCCGAGCCAGTGCTGCCCAACTGGCGCCACCTGCCGGTCGGCTACCACGGGCGCGCGGGCACGGTCGTCGTGAGCGGCACCCCCGTGCGCCGGCCCCGAGGCCAGCGTCCGGGCCCCGACGGCCCGACGTACGGCCCGTCCGAGCGTCTCGACGCCGAGCTCGAGCTCGGCTACGTCGTCGGGGTGCCCAGCGCGCACGGCGAGCCGGTCGCCGTCGGCGCGGCGCTCGACCACGTCTTCGGCGCCGTCCTGGTCAACGACTGGAGCGCGCGCGACATCCAGGCGTGGGAGGCCCAGCCGCTGGGCCCGTTCCTGGCCAAGTCCTTCGCCACGTCGACGTCGGCCTGGGTGACCCCGCTGGAGGCGCTCGCCGGCCAGCGCGTGGCCGCCCCCGTGCAGGAGCCCGCGCCTCAGGAGTACCTGCGCGAGGACCCGTGGGCCTACGACCTCGGCCTGGAGCTGGAGATCGCGGGCACGGTCGTCGCGCGCAGCAACGCTCGCCACCTGTACTGGTCGCCCGCCCAGCAGATCGCCCACCTGACCGTCAACGGCGCCTCGCTGCGCACCGGCGACCTGGTCGCGACCGGCACCGCCTCGGGCCCCGGGCCGGGCGAGCGCGCGTGCCTGCTCGAGCTGACGCGCAACGGCACCGAGCCCGTGACGCTCGACGACGGAACGTCGCGTGGCTACCTCGCGGACGGCGACGAGGTCGTGCTGCGCGGCGACCTGCTGGCCGAGGTGCGCGGGAGGATCGTCTGATGGCCACGCTGCCCAAGTCCCTCCGCAGCCTCGCGCCCGACCGACTGCGCGACGACGTGCGCCTGCGGTCGATGCTCGTCGGCGCCGGGCTCGTCCCGCCGCGGACGATGCATTCCGACCACGATGCCGGCGTGCTGCGTGCGGTCGCCGCCGGGCGCGAGCGCGTGGTCGAGGTCGGTGTCTACGAAGGCTCGTCGGCCGTGCTGCTCTGCGAGGTGCTGACGCCCGGCTCCGAGCTGCACCTCATCGATCCGTTCGGCCATCACGGATGGGCGCTGCCCGCCGGCTGGGGGGCGACCGAGGGCGCGAGCCGCCGCGTGGTCGCGCGCGCCGCGCGGCGCCACGACGGGCCGCGCGTCACCTGGCACGTCGACTACAGCACGCGCGTCGCCGAGCGCTGGGACGGGCTCGCCGACCTCGTGTTCATCGACGGCGACCACAGCGAGGCCGGGGTGCAGGCCGATTGGGTCGCGTGGCACGGTCACGTCGCGCCCGGCGGCGCGGTCGCCTTTCACGACGCGCGCGAGACGCAGCCCGGCGGGCGCGGGCTGCCGGGGCCGACCGCGGTGGTCGACCGGCTGTTCCGCGGGCCGTCGCCCGTCGCGGGCTGGGCGATCGCCCGCGAGGATGACCGCACCGTCGCGGTCACGCGCGTCGCGTAGCGGCGCGGCGGCGCTGGGCACGGGCGCGCCAGGGCGTGTCGCGCGGGCCCGGCGGCAGGCGCAGCGCGTCGAAGGCGGCCTCGAGGTCGCGGGCGACGTCGACGGCGTCGGGCACCACGTCGGCGTCGGCGTAGAGACCGAGGTGCAGGCGCCCGCGGTAGGACAGCGCGCCGATCGACAGGCTGTGGCCGTGCAGGAACGGGACGGCCGGGAAGATCGCGGTGACGCGTCGGCCGAGCAGCTCGAGGTCGACGGGCGGCCCGGGCACATTCGAGACGACGCAGTTGAACGCGGCCGATCCGGCCGCTGCCCGCGTGACGACCCGCCGCGCGGCACCGGGCAGCAGGTCGCCGAGCTGCGCGACGGCCTGCAGCGGGCCGGCGGCGTCGCCGGCCTTGCGCGCCTGCATGCGGCTGTGGACGTGGCGCAGGATCGTGACCGGGTCGACCTCGGCGACCGGCAGCTCGACGGTCACGAACGAGATCGCGTTGCCCAGCTCGCCCGCGGCGCCGTCGTCGCGGACGCTGACGGGCACGAGCGCCTTGAGCTCCTCGGGTGTGTCGCCGCGGCGGCGCAGCGCGCGCCCGAGGGCGACCGTCGAGGCGGCGAGGAGGACGTCGTTGACCGTCGCGCCGTGGCGCGCCCCGGCCGTGCGGGCCGCGTCGAGTGAGACCTCGCCGAAAGCGACCGCGCGCCGCGCCGTGGCGCTGCGGTCCAGGCCCGTCGCCGGCGCGGCGGAGGTGAGCTGGCGCAGCGCGGTGCCGACGTCGGGTAGCGCGCCCGGGGCGCTCGGCAGCGCCGCGGCCGCGGAGAGCGCCAGTCGCGCGGCGCCGCGGACGCGGTCGGCCGCGAAGGCCAGCGGGGCCGCATGGGGCAGCGGCGCCCGCGCGGGCGACCAGCGGACGGGCTCCTGGGCGGGGACGTCGAACCCCGCGGCGTCGAACAGGAGCATCGCGACCTCGACGGCGGCGATCCCGTCGACGAGCGCGTGGTGGGCCTGCCCGACGACCGCCCAGCCGCTCGACAGTCCCCGCACGAGGTAGATCCGCCACAGCGGGTGGTCGTGGTCGAGCGGGTCGGAGAGCAGCCGGCCGGCCAGCTCACGCAGCTCGCCGGCTCCGCCCGGTGCCGGCACGGCCATCGCGTGGACGTGGCGGGCGATGTCGAACGCGCGGTCGTCGGTCCAGTGCGGGTCGCCGAGCAGGGGGCGCAGCACGCGCCGGCGGAAGCGCGGCACACGCTCCAGGCGGCCGTCGAGGTGACGGCGCAGCGCGGCGAGCGACGGCGGGCGCCCGTCGACGCGGATGGTCCAGCCGACGTGCAGCGGGGCCTCCGTCGTCTCGAGGTCGAGGAACGCCGAGTCGAGCGCGCTGAGTCGGTCCCACGCGGGCATCGAGCAATACTGGCAGGCGTGTCCGCCCCGACGAGTTGCTGGGAGGTGATCACGGCCGACAACCCCGGCCCGTTCACGCTCGAGGGGACGAACACGTGGCTCGTGGGCGCGGATCCGTGCTGGATCGTCGATCCCGGCCCGCTGCTGGGCGTGCATATGGATGCGGTGTTCGCTGCCGCACACGCGCGAGGCGGGATCGGCGGGATCGCCGTCACCCACGACCATGCCGATCACGTCGGCGGCGTCCTCGCGCTGCGCGACCGGGCGGGCGGGGTGCCCGTGGGCGCGGCCCGCTTCGAGCACGCCGACGTGCGCTTGAGCGACGGCGAGGCCTTCGGCCCGTTCGCGGTGCTGGCCACTCCGGGCCACGCGCCCGACCACCTCGCCTTCCTCGCCGGCGAGGCGTGCTTCAGCGGCGACGCCGTGCTCGGGCGTGGCTCGGTGTTCGTCGCGCCCGACCCGGGTGCGCTGCGCGGCTACCTCGCCGCCCTGGAGCGCCTCCACGCGCGCGCCCCGGCCGTTATCTGCCCGGGCCACGGGCCCGTCGTCGACGATCCCGCCGCGAAGCTTGCCGAGTACCTCGCGCACCGGCGCGAGCGCGAGAACGCCCTCGTCGCCGCGCTCGGCGACGGGCTGCGCACGGTCGACGAGCTGCTGGACCGGGTCTGGAGCGACGTGCCGCCGCAGCTGCGTGTCGCGGCCACCGTGACGCTGGCCGCTCACCTCGACAAGCTCGGCGAGGAGGGCCGGCTGCCCACCGGGGTGCAGCGGCCCGACCTCGGGGTCTAGCCCTCGATGGTGCCGCCGCTGCGCACGTGGTCGAGGAACTCGACCAGCTCGGGGTTGAACCACGGGCGCGCGGGCTCGAGCTCGGCCAGGCGCTCGCGCTGCGCCAGCGCGACCGTGAACCACGTCGCCACCGTGACGCCGTGGCCCGGGCGCTCGAGCACCTCGATCGGGTCGCCCGCCTGCACGTCGCCCTCCGCGACGACCGTGAGGTAGGCGCCGGGGCGCCCGGCCTGGACGAAGCGGCGGACGAACCGCGGGTCGCCCATCCGCGCGGCGAGCTTGTTGCACGGCACGCGCGGGCCGCTGACCGTGACCTCAGCGGGGCCGATCCGCCAGCGCTCGCCGATCTCGGCGCCGTTGACGTCGAGACCCTCCGTGGTCAGCGTCTCGCCGAGGAGGGCCGGTGGGATCGCGCGACGCAGCTCGCCTTCCCACGACGCCTGGTCCTCGCGGGCATAGGCGTAGGCGGCCTTGTAGCGACCGCCGTGGTTCTCCTGATCGGCCTGCTCGTCGCCCGCGAGCCCCAGCGCGCCGAGGTGCGCGGCGCCCTCGACCGGCCGTTTGACGATCGCGGTCCGCAGCGTGCGCCGACCGGTGTCCAGCTCGGCTGGGCGGCCTGCGTTGACGGAGATCAGCGTCGGTTTGGGCATGCGCGGTCTCGGCTAGACTAGTTGATCGTGCAACCAATAGCGGTCACCCACTTCACCGACCCCGGATGTCCGTGGGCGTACTCGGCCTCGCCGGCCCTGGCGACCCTGCGCTGGCGCTACGGCGACCAGCTCGACTGGCGCCTCGTGCTCATCGGGCTGACCGAGCAGTCCCAGCAGTACATCGACCGCGGCTACACGCCGCTGCGCCAAGCGCGCGGCTACCGCGCCTTCCGCCGCTACGGCATGCCGTTCGCGACGACCCCGAAGGACCACGTGGCCGCGACGTCGCGGGCCTGCCGCGCGATCGTCGCCGCACGCGAGCTGTCACCCGCCCTCGGCGACGACGCCCTGCGCGCCCTGCAGCTCGCGCAGTTCAACTCGACCCTGCAGCTCGACGTCGACGCCGACCTCGTGACCGCGCTGCGCGGCATCGACGGCCTCGACGCCGACGACGTCGTGGGCCGCATCGACGACGACGATGTCGTCGCTGCCTACGAGGCCGACCGAGCGCTGGCCCGGACGGCCGTGGGCTCGCCGACGGAGTTTCAGGGCAAGGCCGCTCAGACCGACGGGCCCGTCCGCTACACGGCGCCGTCGTTGATCTTCCGCCGCGGCGAGGCCGAGCTCGAGGCCGGCGGCTTCCAGCCCACGGAGGCCTACGACGTGCTGCTGGCCAACCTCGACGCGACCCTGGACCGCCGTCCCGCGCCCGAGAGCCCGCTCGACATCCTCCTGGCCGAGCCCGGCGGCCTGGTCACCGGCGAGGTGGCCGAGATCATGCGCGACGGCAACACGCCGGCCGACCGCGACGCCGCCGAGGACGCGCTCATCGCGCTCGCGGCCGACGGGGACGCCGTCCGCGTCGGCCTGGGCGACGACGCGCTGTGGATCGCCGGTCGCTACGCCGAGGCGAGGTTCGCCCGGGCGAGCTCCATCGCTGCGCTGAGCGGCGTCGTCGCCGCGTCGTAGATCGCGCCGAGGGTGTCGGCGATCCCGCGCACCTTCGCGCGGGCGACCTTCGGGTCATAGCCGCCGGGCGCGAGCTCGACGGAGATGTTGATGATGCCTCCGGCGTTGGCGACGAAGTCCGGCGCCCACAGCACCCCGCGCGCGGCGAGGTCTGAGTCGAGCGAGTCCTCGACCAGCTGATTGTTCGCCGCCCCGGCGATCACCGGCGCCTGGATCAGCGGGACGGTCTCGTGGTTGAGCGCGCCGCCCAGCGCGCAGGGCACGAGGACGTCGGCCGGCGCGAGCAGCGCCTTGGCCGGCGTCATCCAGCGCGCGCCGAGCCGGCGGGCGTCGTCGCGGCGCGCGGGCACGATGTCGGCGGCGATCAGCTTCGCCCCGCGTCGCGCGACGAGCTCGGCGACACGCAGGCCGACGTGCCCGAGGCCGACGACGGAGACCGTGCGGCCCCTGAGGTCGGACGAGCCGAAGGCGCGCTCGGCCGACGCGAGGATCGCGGCCTCGACGCCGACCGCGGTCCATGGGCTCGGGTCGCCCGAGCCGCCCTTGGCCCGTGACAGCCCGCTGACGTGCGGCGTGCCGCGGGCGATGACGGTCATGTCGCGCAGCGACGTGCCCACGTCCTCGGCGGTCTTGTAGGCGCCGCCGAGCAGGCCGACGGTCTCGGCGAAGTCGAGCAGCAGGCCGGTGCGGGCGCGACCGGTGGGGGCCTCGCCGCGGAGCATGATCACGCCCTTGCCACCACCCATCGGCAGCGCCGCGGCGGCCGACTTGAACGTCATCGCGCGCGACAGCTTCAGCGCGTCGCGGACGGCCGCGCGGCTGTCGTCGTAGCGCCACATCCGGCAGCCTCCGACCGAGGGCCCGCGCACCGTCGAGTGCACCGCCACGATGCAGTACAGGCCGGAGCGCCGTCCGCGGCGGACCAGCAGGTCCTCGTGCTCGAGCGTGGCGGGGTAGGGCTCCATGGCGGAGCGCGACGATACCGGCGCGCCGCGCGCGCGGTCAGCCGGCCGGCGAGGCGGTGCCGGTGGCGGCGGGCGCTGCCGCGTCCTGGGGTGCGGCGTCCTCCTCGGGTGCGAGCGCGCCGCCCGTGGCCGTGGCCGTGGCCGCGTCGACGGCCGCCTCGGGGGTGGGCGCGGGCTCGGCGGGCGTCGTCGTCGCCGGCTCCTCGGTGGGGACGGTCGAGCGGATCGGGGCCAACTCGGGCGCCTCGTCCGGCGCGGCGGGCGCCGTGGGGGCCGACTTCTCGTGCGGCTTGGGCGCGGGGGCGACAGCCTCGCGGGTGCTGAGCGGGTCGGCGGCGATGCGGGGCGGGGCGATGAGGTGGGGCGACGGGCCCGCGTCGGCCGTGGCGGTGGCTCGGGTGGCCGCTGCGCGGTGCGGCGACGCCGCGGGTACGCGCGCCGGGGGCGCGCTCCGCAGCTCGGCGGCGCCGCCGCCGACCACCGCGGCGCAGCACACGACCGCGACCACCTTCGTCGCCGTCGCCGCCGCGCCGGTGGAGACGACGGCCGCCGAACCACCCGCGCCGGCGCCCGCCGCCGACCCGGCGCCGCCGAGCCCCAGCAGCTTCGCGAGCGCGCCGATCGGGCCGCCCGTGGGGACGAGCGCCCGCAGCCCCTGATGCGTTCGGCGCGCCTCCACGCGATAGGTCCGGCAGGGCTCGCAGTCGCGCAGGTGGCGGCGGCTGCGCGCGCTGGCGCGAACACCGCGGCCGAGCGAGCAGTCGAGGTCGGCGCGGATGTCCAGGCACGCGGCGTTGCGCGCCTCGTCGGCCTCGACCAGGCCGCAGCGCGCGCGGACGAGCAGCGATTTCACGGCGGGCACGCTCACGCCGAGCGCGTCGGCGAGCTCGGTGTAGCTGAGCCCTTCGAGCTCGCGCATGAGCAGCGCCGATCGCTGCTGCTCGGGGAGGCGCTGGACGTCGTCGACGAGGTGGCGCAGACGCTCGCGGCGCTCGGTCTCGGCGGGCGGGTCCTTCACGGGGCGCCGCTGGATCTCATAGATCTCGCCGAGCGGCGGCTCGGGACGGCGCAGGTGGTCGATGCAGCGGTTGTGGGCCACCCGGTACAGCCAGGCGCGGAGCGTGACGGGGCGGTCGTCCTGGCGCAGCGCGGAGTATGCGCGCAGGAACACGTCCTGCAGCACGTCCTCGGCGTCGCCGCTCGAACGCGAGAGCATCTGGCGCGTGTAGGCGAGCAGCCGCGCCCGGTAGCGGTCGTGGATGACTCCGAAGGCCTCCTCGTAGCCCATGCGGAAGAGCGCGACGAGCTGGTCGTCGGAGCGCAGGCGCAGCAGGACGCCACCGGCAGCCGATCGGCGGGGCCCAGCGGGGGCATGGATGACGGACGCTTCCACCGCTCTCTGCCCGTCCTAACGTTGCCGTCGCGCAGAAGTTCCGCGTGTGAGCGCGGCGACCGCGAGATCGAACACCTCGGCCTCGGCCCGCCTCCCGAAGTAGAGGTCGAGATGGGTGAACCCGGGCAGCACGTGCAGCGCGTGGCGGCCGGGCTCGAGCGCGTCGAGCCAGGCGAACGTGCGCTGCTGGGAGGAGGGCAGAAAGCAGGTGTTGTCGCCCCCCGCTATGAGCGTCCACCGCGGGCGGTCGCGCGGCGGGCGGTCGGCCGCGCGGGCGGGCAGCGCCTCGCTGCCGTCGACGCTCACGACCTGCCCGGCGCGCACGCAGCGCGCCATCTGGCGGAAGAACGACGACGGCACCCAGCCGAACTCGCGGGCGATCCAGCGGTGCGTGGCCGGGTCGATGTTCCGGTGCGCCCACAGGACGTCGCCGCCCGCGCCGTAGACGTAGTTGGCCATCTGGCACACGGGCTGGCGGCACTCGCGGCGCACCAGGCGCGCCCACAGCGCGAGCGCCCGCGCCCGGGCCGCGGTGGGCCGGATCGCCCATTGCGGGTCGAAGCCCGGGTAGCCGGGCGCCATCAGCGGCAGGAGCACCATCATGCGCCGGCGCGACCCGGGGGTGACGTCGACGTGGAACGACACCGAGCTGCTGACGACGTCGGTCACCTGGGGCACGAGACCGGCGGCCGCCGCGAGCGCGAACGACGTCGAGCCCTGACAGTGCACGACCGCCTTCAGCGTGGTGTGGCCGGTCTCCCGCAGGACGGCGGCGATCAGGGCGGGGTGGTCGAAGCGGGCGACCTCGTCGAGCGTGTAGTCGCGCAGCGGCAGGT
>JBDTYI010000019.1:0-6126 GCA_040005775.1 Solirubrobacteraceae bacterium | reverse complement strand
GCGACGTCAAGAAGTGCGTCGTCACGCGCGAGACCGTCATCAAGGGCATCCCGCCCACGCTGGTCACCGAGGCCGCGCCGGAGGAAGAGCAGGCGCAGGCCGCCGAGTCAGCCTAGGCCTGATCGAGGCCTAGGCGCTCCGAAGCCGCAGGATGGCCTCGAGCTCGACCAGGTCCGCCTGGTCCTTCGGGCGCCCGGCGGCGGCCTTCATCGCCATCAGGTCCTCCACCGACGCGACGAGGATCTCCTCGCCGCCGATCTCGACGTGGTCGGCCCGCTTTGCGAGCACGTCGTAGCGCGGCGCGCCGCCCGGGGTGCGCAGGACGTCGAGGTCGCCCGCGATCGTGCTCAACGTGAGCACCTCGATACGGCGCAGCGTCGCGCCGTCCGGGACGAAGGGCACCGCCTCTGGTACGCCGCGACGCCGCGCTTTCAAAGCGCCCAGCGCGCTGCCGAGCCGTTCGAGGTTCGCCACGTCAGCGGCGAAGCAGACGTCGAGGTCGAACGTCGCGCGGGCGGAGCCGTGCAGGACCGCGGCGATCCCGCCGATCACGACGAAGTCGACGCCGGATTGCGTCAGCACCCGGAGCAGGCGCTCGACGTCGAGCTCAGTGCGTGCCATGGCTGATCGCGCCCTGAAGGCGGGCGAGGCCGCGCTGCGACGCGCTGAAGCCGGCCAGTCGCTCGGCGGGGGTGAGCAGCAGTCGGTCGCGCAGCTGCGTCTCGTCCACGGCCTGGAGGGGGGCGAGCGCGAGCCGCTGGCCCGCTGCCCCGAGCAGCCGCGTGAGCGTCTGCGCCGTGGGGTTGGACCCGGGACGCTCGAGGCGCGCGACCTCAGGCTGCGTCATGCCGGCCCGTGCGGCCAGCGCCGCCTGTGACACGCCGGCGCGACGGCGAGCGGTGCGGATCAGCAGATCGGGCGACATGTGCGCTCCATATATAGCGCAACAGTCATATGACGTAAAGATCATGCAGACCCTGTGCCGTCCGCGGGTACACGCCGTTCATGCTTCTGCGACGACTCGCCCCCTGGCTCATCGTGTTCGAGGTCCTGCGCGCAGGACGCGAGCACTGGCAGCACCTCGATCCCGACGACCGGCGCACCGCGACGGACATCATGAAGCGCTCCAAGGGCGACCCGCGCAAGCTCACGCCGGCCGACAAGACCGAGCTCAAGGCCTTGGGCACGCGCATGGAGATCCCCAAGCTCGCCTTCTCGATGGGCACCGCGGCCGTCATGGGCCGCCGCCGCCGCCGCCGCTGATGGCGCGCGTCCCGGCGCGTCGCCGCCCGCCCGTCGACGTCGGCGTGCTGCTCGAGCTGACTACGCTCGTCCAGCGCCACTGGGGCCGCCTCACGCCCGGCGAGCGCGCGCACGTGACCGCGCTGCTACGCAAGTCGAAGGGCAACCCCGGGGCGCTGACCAAGGCCGAGCGCGCCGACGTCCGCCGGCTCGTGGGCAAGCTCGACGTGCCCGCCTTCGGGCGCGACGTGCGCCCGCTGGCGCAGCGGCTGCGCACGCCGCGCGGGCGCTGAGCACACGGCGCTATCTACACTGCGGCTGCCCATGGGAGACCTGCAGAGCCGCACGCGCTTCGAACCGTCCGAGGTCGAGCCCCGGATCACCGAGCGCTGGCTGCAGTCCGGGCTGAACCATCCCGATCCCGATGGCGACGCGAGCGAGAACTACTCGATCGCGGTTCCGCCGCCGAACGTCACCGGCGCACTGCACATGGGCCACGCGCTGAACGGCTCGATCCAGGACGCGCTGATCCGCTTCAACCGCATGCGCGGCCGGCGGGCGAAGTGGATCCTCGGCACCGACCACGCGGGCATCGCCACCCAGAAGCAGGTCGAGAAGGCGCTGCTCGCCGAGGGCACCAGCCGCGAGGAGCTCGGGCGCGAGAAGTTCGTCGAGCGCGTGTGGGAGTGGTGTGAGGAGTACGGCGGCACGATCATCGGCCAGTTCAAGCGCATGGGCGCCTCGCTGGACTACGACGCCGAGCGCTTCACCCTCGACGAGGACTACGCCGCCGCGGTCCTCGGGGTGTTCGTCGACCTCTACGACCAGGGCCTGATCTACCGCGACAACTACCTGGTCAACTGGGACCCGGGCTCGCGCTCGGCCATCAGCGACCTCGAAGTCGAGGAGCGCGAGGTCACCGACACGCTCTACCACGTCGCCTATCCGCTGCAGGACGGCAGCGGCGAGCTCGTCGTCGCCACGGTGCGCCCCGAGACGATGCTCGCCGACACTGCGATCGCCGTGAACCCCGCCGACGAGCGCTACACCGAGACGGTCGGCAAGACGGCGATCCTGCCGCTCGTCGGGCGCGCCCTGCCCGTGATCGCCGACGACTACGTCAAGACCGACTTCGGCACCGGCGCCCTGAAGATCACGCCCGGCCACGACCCCAACGACTTCGAGATCGGCCGCCGCCACGGCCTGGAAGAGGTCTCGGCCATCGGCGAGGACGGCCGTATGACGGCCGCCGCCGGCCCCGAGTACGAGGGGCTGAGCGTCAAGGAGGCCCAGGACGCCGTCGTCGCCGCGCTCACCGCGAGCGGGGCCCTGCGCCACACCGAGCCCTACACGCACACCGTGCCCTTCAGCCACCGCTCGGGCGAGCGCATCGAGCCGCTCATCTCGCTGCAGTGGTTCATGCGCATGCAGGAGCTGGCCGCACCCGCGATCGAGGCCGTCACATCGGGGCAGATCGCGATCCACCCGCCGTCGCAGTCGCGCCGCTACGTCGACTGGCTGGCGCACATCCGTCCCTGGTGCATCTCGCGCCAGCTGTGGTGGGGCCACCAGATCCCCGTCTGGTACCGCGACGACGAGACCTACGTGGGCACGACGCCGCCCGAGGGCGAGGGCTGGCAGCGCGATCCCGACGTGCTCGACACCTGGTTCAGCTCCCAGCTGTGGCCGTTCGCGACGCTCGGCTGGCCGAAGGTCACCCCGGAGCTGCGCGCCTTCTACCCGACCGACGTGCTCTCCACGGCGCGCGACATCCTGTTCCTGTGGGTCGCGCGGATGGTGATGATGGGCCTGCGCTTCGCCGGCGACATCCCGTTCAAAGACGTCTACGTGCACTCGGTCATCCAGGCCCCCGACGGCCGCCGCATGAGCAAGTCGCTGGGCACGGGCATCGACCCGATCGACGAGATCGACGCCCACGGCGCCGACGCGGTGCGCTTCGGGCTGCTGGCGATGTCGAGCACGCAGGACGTGCGCTATTCCTCGGAGAAGGTGCGCCAGGGCCAGGCGCTGGCCAACAAGCTCTTCAACGCGGCGCGCTACGTGCTGGGCAACGTCGACGCCTCAGCGCCCGCCGAGCCGCGCCCGCAGGCCGTGGCCGACCGCTGGATCCTCAGCCGCCTGACGGCTGCGCGCACCGCCTTCGAGGGCCACGTCGGCGCCTTCGACTTCGCCAAAGCGGCCCTCGGCCTCTACGACTTCGTCTACGGCGAGCTCTGCGACTGGTACCTGGAACTGTGCAAAGGCCGCGACTACGACGAGGACCTGTCGGCTACCACGCTCTACGTGCTGCGCGAGACGCTTCAGCTGGCCCACCCCGTGATCCCCTTCGTGACCGAGGAGCTGTGGGCGCACGTGCCGGGGACCCACGACCTCCTGGCCGCCCAGCAGGTGGCCCCGGTGGATGAGGGCCTGCGCGACGGAGACGCCGAGGCGCGCGTGGCCGCCGTGATCAGCGCCGTGACGACGCTGCGCTCGTGGCGCGACGTGAGCGGCGTGAAGCCCGGCCAGGTGCTCCCGGCGCGCGTGGACGGCCTCGACGGCGACGCCGCGCTGGTGGCGCGCATGGCGCGCCTGAGCCTCGACGGCGAGGGCGAGCTGACCGTCGCGCTGCCCTTCGACGGTGGCATGGTCGAGGTGCGCGCCGGCGACCTGGTCGACCCCGAAGAGGCCGCGCGCAAGCGCGCGACCGAGCGCAAGCGCCTCGAGGGCGAGATCAAGCGGGCCGAGGGCAAGCTCGACAACGCGGGCTTCGTGGCCAAGGCGCCGGAGGCCGTGGTGGAGGCCGAGCGCGCGAAGCTCGCCCGCCTGCGCGAGGAGCTCGAGCAGCTGTGACCCTCGCGGAGGCCGAGCGCTACCTGCTGTCGCTGGAGCTCTTCGGCATGCGCTTCGGGCTGGACCGGATGCGCCGGCTGATGACCGCGCTGGGGTCCCCGCAGGAGCAGTTCGACTCGATCCACGTCGTCGGCACCAACGGGAAGTCCTCGACGACGCGCATGATCGCCGCGATCCTGCACCGCCACGGCCTGCACGCCGGCGCCTACCTGTCGCCCCACCTGAGCTCGTTCGCCGAGCGCGTGCGCGTCGACGACCGCGACGCGACGCCGGAGGCGTTCGGCGCCGCCGTCGAGCGTGCCCGCGCCGCCGCCGCGAAGGTCGACCGCACCAACGACGCCGACGACCACGTCACGCAGTTCGAGGTCCTCACCGCCGCCGCGTACTCAGAGCTGGCGCGCGCCCGGGTGGACGTCGCCGTGGTCGAGGCGGGCCTGGGCGGGCGCTGGGACGCGACCAACGTGATCGGCTCCCGCGTGCAGGTGCTGACGAACGTCGGCCTCGAGCACACCCGCTGGCTGGGCCCGACGGTCCGCGACATCGCCGAGGAGAAGGTCGACGTCGTGACATCCGCGGGCACCCTGGTCGTCGGAGCCGGACTGCATCGCGACGCATTGGCCGTCGCCGAGCGTGTATGCGCGGAGCGCGGTGCGCGACTCGTCCACGCGCCGGCCGACCCCGGCGTCGAGCTCGTGGCCGGCGGCGCGTTTCAGCGGCGCAACTTCGCGCTCGCCCGGGCCGCGGCCGGGGCGTACCTCGGCGGCGCGCTGGACGACGCCGCCGTCGCAGCGGCGGCCGCGTCCACGCTGGTCCCCGGTCGCTTCGAGGTGGTGGGGGAGAACCCCGCGGTCGTGGTCGACGGAGCGCACAACCCCGGCGGCATGGAGGCGTTGGCCGACGCGCTGGAGCGCTACGCGGACGGCCGACGCGTCGTGGCGTGCGTGTCGGTGCTCGACGACAAGGATGCGACCGGGATGCTCAGGACCCTGCTGCCCCTGTGCTCGGAGGTCGTCTGCACGGCCAGCGCCAACCCACGCGCGCTCTCGCCGGCCACACTGCTGTCGCTGTGCGCCCAGCTCGGCGGCCCGCCCGCGCGCACCGTCTCCGACCCCCACCGTGCGCTGGCCACCGCGCGCGAGCTCGCCGGCCCCGACGGGGTTGCCGTCGCGACGGGCTCGATCTACCTCGTTGCGGACCTGCTGCGCCCCGAGGGCGCCCGAATGAGGAGCACGCTGTGAACGAAGACGGCCCCTCGGTCCCGGTCATGATCGCCGCGGTGGCGATCATCGTCGCGCTCGTGATCCTGGTGTTCTTCGCCCTCGGCTACGGCTTCGGCCGCCTGTTCCTGTAACCGAATCCATTAGCCTTCCGCGCACCTCATGCTGACCCCGGCCGTCTTCGGCATCAACAGCTCCGCACTCGACACCGCGGTCAAGCTTCTCGTCCTCGTCCTGATCGTGGTCTGGGTGGCGCTCGTGTACTACACGTTCGCCGACGCGCGCCGGCGGATCGCCGACCCGCTGCTCGTGGCCTGCGCGACGGCCGCATCGCTGTTCCCGTTCGTCGGGACGGTCGTCTACATGATCGTGCGCCCGCCGGAGTACCTCGACGACGTCCGTGAGCGCGAGATGGAGATCGCCGCCGCCGAGGCGCGCCTGCACTCCCTGAACTACTTCCTGTGCCCGCACTGCGACGCGGAGGTCGAGAAGGACTTCCTGCGCTGCCCCAGCTGCCTGCGCAAGCTGAAGGACCCGTGCGGGAACTGCGGCAAGCCGCTCGATCCGGAGTGGCGCATCTGCCCGTACTGCGAGGCGGAGATCCCGGGCGTGACGCCCGCGCCGCGCCGCCGGCGGCGCCGCCGCGAAGAGGAGCGCGAGCCTGACGCCACCGCGTCGCTCGACGCCCCCAACAGCTAGCCCAATCCCCGAAGGAGAATCACCGAGATGGACCGGACCCTCATCCTGGTCAAGCCCGATGCGTTCGCGCGCGGCCTGACCGGCGAGATCATCGCCCGCTTCGAGCGCAAGGGGC
>JBDTYI010000018.1:0-4164 GCA_040005775.1 Solirubrobacteraceae bacterium | reverse complement strand
CGACCGTGCGCCCGCCGGCGCGCAGCTCGTCCTCGATCTCGTAGGCGCTCAGCGCGCACCGCTGGCGATCGAGCAGCTCCACGATCGCGGAGCGCGCGCCGCCGCGGCGGAAGCCGGCCTCGGCGAGGCGGCGCTGCGCATCTTGGCCCCAGTCGTCCATCGCCGTCGATGGTAGCGATGAGAACCGTTCTCGCCTCTCGCCGCGGTTCTGCCGGCCGTGGGACTGTCATCCTGTGCGCGACGGTGACCGATGGGCAGCTCATCCTCGTGGCAGGCGCACTGCTGGCCGCGGGTCTGCTCGCGTCCCTCGTCGCCGGTCGCCTGCGCGTCCCGGGCCTGCTGCTCTTCCTCTTCTTGGGCATGGCCCTGGGCTCCGACGGCCTGGGCTGGATCGCGTTCGACGACTACGACCTCGCACGCACGATCGGGATCATCGCGCTTGCGCTGATCCTGTTCGAGGGGGGCCTGACCGCCGGGCTGCTGGAGGTGCGCCCGGTGCTCACGCCGGCGATCAGCCTGGCCACCGTCGGCACGCTCGCGACCGCGGCGGTCACGGGCCTCGCCGCAGCCTGGCTCTTCGACCTGACCACGAGTCAGGGACTGCTGCTCGGCGCGGTGCTCGCGTCGACCGACGGCGCCGCGATCTTCGCGCTGCTGCGAGGCTCCACGCTGCGCCGTCGCCTGGCGCGCACCCTGGAGGCCGAGTCAGGCTTCAACGACCCGGTCGCGGTGCTCCTCGTGATCGGGTTGATCGAGTACGAGACGACCGACGGCTACGGCGCGATCGACGCCCTCGGGCTGCTCGTGCGCCAGATCGGCATCGGCGTCGTGGTCGGCGTCGTCGTCGCGGCCGTCATGGTCTGGGCACTGCGCCGCGCGAAGCTCGCCACCGGGGGGCTGTATCCCGTCGCGACGCTCGCGACCGCGGCGCTGGCCTTCGGCGGGGCCGACGCGCTCGACGGCTCGGGCTTCCTCGCCGTGTACATCGCCGGCCTCGGGCTCGGCACCGCCGGCATCCCGGCGCAGCAGACGGTCACCGTCTTCCACCAGGGCCTCGCGTGGGTCGCGCAGGTGACGATGTTCCTCGCCCTCGGGCTGCTGGTGTTCCCGTCGCGCCTGGGCGACGTCGCGCTGGAGGGCACCGTGCTGGCGATCGTCCTCGTCGTGGTCGCCCGGCCGGTGGCGGTCACCCTGTCGACGCTGGGGTTCGGCTACTCGTGGGCCGAGCGGGCGGTGCTGTCGATCGCCGGTCTGCGCGGTGCCGTGCCCGTCGTGTTGGCGACCTTCCCGGTGATCGCCGGCGTGAAGGGCTCGGCGATGATCTTCGACATCGTCTTCTTCGCCGTGCTGATCTCGACGCTGCTGCAGGGGCTGAGCTTCGAGCGCGTCGCGGCGGCCCTGGGGGCGACGTCGACCGAGCCGGCGCTGCCCCGCCCGCTCGCCGAGGCCGGGACGATCCGCCGCCTGGGCGCCGAGATCCTCGAGTACGAGATCGCCCCCGACGACGCCGCGGTCGGCGCCAGCGTCCGTGATCTCTCGCTGCCGCGGGAGGCCGTCGTCAACGTGATCGTGCGCGGCGAGGAGGCGATCCCGCCCCGCGGATCCACGCGCCTGCGCGCCGGCGACCGCCTCCACGTGCTCCTGCGCTCCGAGCTCTCGCGCGAGATCCCCGGCATCGTCGAGCGCTGGCGCACCGGCCCGATCGGCCCCGCGCCGCGCGAGCGCGCCGCGCCCCAGGGGCGCCCGCCGCTGTTCAGCGTGCGCCCGGGCGGCAGCGCAGCGTCGGTCGCGGGGAGCCTCGCGCGGCCGACGACAGTCGTGGGCCACGTCGTCGTCGCCCAGCTCCGGATCCGCCGCGACGTGCCGGGCTCACTGGTGGCGCTCGCCGACGGCCGCTACGCGGTCACGGGCCCGCTCGTCGCGGTCGGGCCGCGCGCCGACCTGTCGGGTTGGGCGCGGCGGCGACTGCGCGCGCTGGACGCCGATGCGGCCGAGCGGGTGTGGCTGCAGAACGTCGTCGGCGCGCTCGCCGCCGACGTCCCGAGCTGATCGCTCGCTATGCAACGCGCGCTGCGGCGCGCAGGACCGCCGAACGCTGCGGCGAACGACGCCGCCATGCGCAACCGTCAGCTCCACCAAGCGCTCGCGGCGTTCGCCGAGGAGGCCGGCCTCCAGCTCAGCCACGAGACGGCCGCCGGTGCGGAGGTTCCGTTCGAGGTCGTCTCCGGGGGCCGGCGCGACTCGCCCTTCTACTGCTACCGCCCCCTCACCGGCGACTTCATCGACGAGCGCCTCACGCTCCTCGGGCGCCTGCCGAGCTTCCTGCCCGCCGTCCACGGCCTCAGCGTCTGCGGCGGCCTGGAGCGCTACCTGGAGGCGCGCGGCGAGCGCGGCTACCCGGCCGAGGGCCGGGCGCGCGCCGAGTTCGCGCTGCGCGTGTTCCTCACCCGCACGTTCGAGGAGGCCACCGAGTTCGCGCTGACCGCCGAACGCCTGGAGCGGGCCTACTCCGAGCTTGAATCGTGTCTGTACGACGGGCGCACCGACACGGTCGCGATCGCGCCGCTGCTCGGCCTCGAGCTCGACTCCGACGAGCTGCCCCTCGGCGACGGCCTGACGCTCGTGCGCGGCGACGCGCTCGCCGAGGACGCTCCGGCCGAGGCGCTGTGGGCCCCGGGCGCCGGGCGCCCGCACCTGCTGGCGGTGCTGCGCTGGGAGGACGCGCCCGGCGACCTGAGCGCGGTGGCCCACGCCCGCGCGCGCCTGCGCCGGCTGCTCACCGCGCTGCGGCTCTTCGACGCGGGGTCGTTCGGGTTCGGGCCGGTGGCCTGGACGCGCACCGCCGGCGGCACGTGGGAGCCCTTCGCGCTCGGCGCGCTCGGCGCGCGGCGCGAGGGCCCGATCCGCATCGAGATCGGCCACGAGGACGAGCTGCGGGCGTTCTGCTCGCTGGTGACCCGCCGCACGCCCGATAGTGGCGAGCTGGCCTGGGCGCTGCGACGCTTCGAGCTGGCCTGCGAGCGGCCGGTGGCGGCCGAGGCGCTGACCGACGTGGTTCTCGCCCTGCGTGCGCTGCTGGAGCCCGAGGGGCCGGCGTCGGGTCGCCTGCCCGGGCGCCTGGCGGCGATCTGCGCGCTGCCCGAGGGCCGGGCCGCGCTGACCGAACGGGTGGCGCACACGGTCGCCCTGGAGCGCACGCTGATGACCGGCGCGCCCGCCGCCGTGGTCGAGACGCTCACCGCCGAGCTGGCCGAGCACCTGCGCGCGCTGCTGCGCGACGCGCTGTGCGGCCACCTCCAGGGTGACCTGCGCATGCTGGCGGACCGCATCATCGGCGAGGCGGCCTCCACGGAGCAGCCCACCCTGGCCTAACGTCGGGACCATGCACATCGAGCGTGTCGCCCTGCGGGTCAGCGACCCGGCCGCCAGCGCGCGGTACTACGAGCAGATCGTCGGTCCCGAAGCCGCGGGCCTGCTCGACCTGCGGGCGAGCGAGCGGCCCGGACCCGCCCCGCGGCGCGCGACGGGCCTGTTCCACACCGCGTTCCTGTATCCGACGCGCGGGCAGCTGGGGTCAGCGCTGCGCCGGGTCGCGGAGCATCGCGCCGCGTTCTCGGGCGCGAGCGACCACCTCGTCTCCGAGGCGCTGTACCTCGACGACCCCGACGCGCTCGGCATCGAGCTCTACCGCGACCGCCCGCGCGAGGCGTGGCCGGCACCCGGTCGGGGCGAGAAGGTCCACATGGACACGCTGCCGCTGGACCTGGAGACGCTGGCCGCCGAGGCCGAGGGCGGCTCGGAGGGCGTGCACATCGGCCACGTGCACCTGAAGGTCTCAGACGTCGACGCGGCGACGCGCTTCTGGACGGAGGAGGTGGGGCTGGAGCTGATGGTGGGGTGGGCCGGCCAGGCCGCGTTCCTCGCGGCCGACGGCTACCACCATCACATCGGCGCGAACACGTGGATGTCGCGCGGCGCGAGCCCCGAGCCCCCCGAGGGGCCCGGGCTCGACGAGATCGTGCTCGGTTCGACGGGGCGCACCGACGAGCTGGTCACGCCTGACGGCGTTCGCGTCGTGCTGGCCGACTAGACGGTTCGGCGGCGGCCCACCACCATGCGGTAGACGACGAGCAGCAGCAGCGACCCGGCGATGGCGATGAGCCA
>JBDTYI010000017.1:0-17220 GCA_040005775.1 Solirubrobacteraceae bacterium | reverse complement strand
GCTCGTCCCGGTCGCCCGCGCGATCGTCGAGCCCGACTACCTCGCCGGCTCCGGCAGCGACATCACGCTGCTCCAGCTCGCGCGTCCCGCGACGCAGGCGCCGACGAAGGTCGCCGGCTCGAGCGGGGGCTCCCTCTGGGCCCCCGGTGTCAGCGAGCAGATCGCCGGCTGGTGCACCACCAGCGAGGGCGGCGACACGCCCGACACCCTGCAAAAGGCGCGCGTGCCGATCACGACCGACGCCGATTGTGCCAAGGCCTACTCGGACTTCGACGCCAGGACCATGGTCTGCGCCGGCTACCCGCAGGGCGGCACGGACACCTGCCAGGGCGACTCCGGCGGCCCGGCGCCACGAGCTACGGCGAGGGCTGCGCGCGGCCGGGCAAGCCCGGTGTCTACGCCCGCGTGGCCGACACGCCGCTGCGCGAGTGGATCCGCTCGCAGACGCCCGACGGCGTCGACTGAACACCCGACTTGTGGGGATGCGCCCGCCCGGCGCTGGGTCGATTCAGGCCCAGCGCCGGTGTGTCGCCCGAGTCGTGACGGCGGGGCAGGCCGACAGGCTCTGGCGCACCAGCTCGCGCTGACGCTCGTGCATTTCCTGGGGGGTGGGCGGGCGCGGGGGCTCGCTGGGCTGCTGCTGTGCCTGCTGCTCTGAGGAGCTCACGCGCGCCATCATGCCCCCCGCGGCGGCGGAAGAAGCTCACAGCGCGACCGAACCGGAGGCTGGCGTCGACCCTCCGCCTGGGTGAAGTTGCCCCGCGCACACGGACCGCGAGGGAGAGGGCACACGGATGCGTAGGACGTTGCGCACGGCGGCAGTGACGGCGGCGGCGATCGGGCTGGTGAGCGCCGCGTCGGCGGGAGCCGCCGGATTCACGGCCGGCAGCTCAGGCCTCGGCGATCCCCTGTACCCGCTGGCGGGCAACGGCGGCTACGACGTGGGCGACTACGCGCTGACCCTCGGGTAGGACCCGCCGTCGCGCAACCTGACCGGGCGCGCGGTCCTGACGGCGACCGCGACGCAGGACCTCAGCCGCTTCGACCTCGACCTTCGCGGCTTCACCATCCCGTCGCTCACGGTCAACGGGCGGCGCGCGACGTTCACGCGCGACGGCCAGGAGCTCGTCGTCACGCCCGCGACGGGCGTGAAGAGCGGCAGCCCACTGACCGTTGTCGTCGACTACGCCGGCGTGCCGCAGGTCGTCACCGATCCCGACGACTCGATCGAGGGCTGGGTCCCGACGTCCGATGGCGCCTTCGTCGTCAACGAGCCGCAGGGCTCGCCCGGCTGGTACCCGTCCAACGACAACCCACGCGACAAGGCGACCTACACGATCACGACGACCGTGCCCGCCGGGCTCGAGGTCATCGGCAACGGCCTGCTGGTCAACAAGTCCTCCAGCCGCGGCAGGACGACCTTCTCCTGGCGCGAGTCGCGCCCGATGGCGCCGTACCTGTCGACGACGACGCTCGGGAAGTTCCAGGTCACCGAGGGCCGCACGCCAGGCGGCGTTCCCACCTACGTCGCCGTCGACCCGAAGTTCGCATCGAACTCGCAGACCGAATTGGCCAAGCTGCCCGCCATGGTCGACTACTACACGTTCGTCTTCGGCGCCTACCCGTTCGAGAACGTCGGCGCCATCGTGGACGACGCCCCCGACGTCGGCTACTCGCTGGAGTCGCAGACCAAGCCGAACTTCGCATACTCGCCCGACGAGGCGACGGTCGCCCACGAGCTCTCCCATCAGTGGTTCGGCGACGCCGTGACGCTGCGCACGTGGCTGTGGCGCGAGCACACCGGGCAGAAGTCGGTGGCGCAGAAGTTCAAGGAGCTGTACTCCACGCGCGCGAGCGACACGAGCTTCTGGAACCCGCCCCCGGGCAACCCCGGCGACGCCGCCCACCTGTTCGACGGCACGATCTACGACCGCGGCGGCCTGACCCTGCAGGCGCTGCGCGAGAAGATCGGCGAGGCGACGTTCTTCAAGCTGCTGCGCGACTGGTACGCGCAGAACAGGTACGGGACGATCGACACGCCCGGGTTCGTCGCGCTGGCCTCCCAGGAGTCCGGCCGGGACCTGAGTCACTTCTTCGACGTCTGGCTCTACCAGCCCGGCAAGCCGACGAGCTGGTAGCGGTTACTGCAGCGGCAGGTCCAGCCCCGGCTCCTGGCTGGGCGGCGCGACCTGGCTGGAGGTGGGGTGGGCGACGAAGTCCTTGACCGTGTTCGCCGGGATGGCGAAGCCGATGCCGACGTTGCCGGCCTGACCGCCGGCGGACGGGTTGGCCGACGCGATCTGGGAGTTCACGCCGATCACGGTCCCGTCGCCGTCGAGCAGGGCGCCACCGGAGTTGCCGGGGTTGATCGCGGCGTCCGTTTGGATCGCGCCGGCGATCGGCGTTCCGTCGGGCGCCTGGATGTCGCGGCTGAGCGCCGACACGATGCCGCTGGTGAACGTGTGGTCGAGCCCGTAAGGGTTGCCGATCGCGTAGGTCGCGTCGCCGACCTGCACCCGCGAGGAGTCGCCCAGCGTGAGGGGCTTCACGCCGCCGGTGCCGCCGTCGACCTGCAGCAGCGCGAGGTCCTTTGACGCATCGGCGGCCAGCACGCGTGCGGTCTGCTCGGACCCGCGGGTGCCGAGCTTGACGGTGACGCGGTCGGCGCCATCGACGACGTGCTCGTTGGTCACGATCCGACCGTCGTCGGACACGAGGAAGCCTGAGCCGGTCGCCTTGCCTGCGGCGCTCTCGGCGCTGATGTAGGCGACGGACTCCTTGGCGCCCTCGTAGACGCGCTGGGCGGCGCCGTCGGCCGCGACGGGTCGGGTGGATCCCGGGGCGACCGCCGTGGTGGTGGTGACGGGCTGGGGGTGGTCGGGCGCCGCGATTGCGACGGCGAAGACGCCGGAGACACCGAGTATCACTCCGGCGCCGACGGCGCCGAGCATGGGGAGAGAGGTCACGCGATCGAGGATGCAGCGATCGGCTTGCGGCGTGTTTAAGGAATCCGTAACGGCGCCTAAGACCTGAGCGGATCACCCCGAGGGCTACAGTAATTCGACCATGTTCCTCTTCGACAAGTCCAAGACCACGCTCGTCGAGCCCGAGAAGGCGCTGCCGGGCCGCGACACTCCCGTACGGGTGCCCGAGAAGCACTTTGTGCTGGGCACCCCGATCGCGCCGCCCTATCCGGAGGGCATGGAGCGGGCGGTCTTCGGCATGGGCTGCTTCTGGGGCGACGAGGAGCTCTTCTGGCAGGCCGACGGGGTCTACACCACCGCCGTGGGCTACGCGGGTGGCATGACGCCGAACCCGTCCTACGAGGAGGTCTGCTCGGCGCGGACCGGCCATACCGAGGTCGTGCAGGTCGTGTTCGACCCGCAGACGACGAGCTACGACGCGATGCTGCGGACGTTCTGGGAGAACCACGACCCGACGCAGGGCATGCGCCAGGGCAACGACGTCGGCACGCAGTACCGCTCGGCGATCTACTGGACCACCGAGGCCCAGCGCGACGCCGCGATCGCCTCGCGTGACGCGTACGCCCCGGTGCTCAAGGACGCCGGCTACGACGAGATCACCACCGAGATCGAGCCCGACGAATCCTTCTTCTTCGCCGAGGACTATCACCAGCAGTACCTCGCCAAGAACCCCAACGGCTACCGCTGCCACAGCGCGACCGGCCTGCGGTTCCCGCAGCCGGCCTGATCCTCTAGCCGAGCGTCAGCGCGAACGCGCTCGCCACGAGCGCGGCGCCGATGGCGATCCAGGCGACGGAGTCACCGACGCGCCCGGAGTGCAGCGCCCGCAGCGGCGCGGGCGCGCCGCCGCGCGTGCAGGCGAGGCCGATGGCCAGCGCGGCCGACGCCAGCCCCCACAGCCACGCCGCGGTGGTCAGGGGCTCGGCATGCCCGGGCGGCGCGGCGGCGGCCCCGCCGCCGAGCACGGCGTCGACGACGGCGGGCCGGTCGATGAGCCTCGCCGCGGCGCTCGCGGCCGCGTCGCTCAGCCCGGGCACCAGGCCCCAGGCCAGGCCGCCCGCGAGCAACAGGACCGCGGCCGCGGCCGGGATCTTGGGCAGCCGGTTGGCCCCTTCGGCCTCCTTCTCGGGCTCCTCGGCCGTCTCGGGGCCCTCGCGCGGCTGCATGCCGCGCCCGAGGAACACGGTGCGCACCATCCGCAGCACGGCGCCGCCGATCAGGCCGCTGGCGACGACGAGCAGGGGGGAGACGAACCACAGCCCGCGGTGGGTCGCGGCGTCCTCGATCAGCGCGCGGCCCAGGAACGGGCCGAACGGCGGCAGCGCCGCGAGCGCCAGTCCCGCCATGGCCGCCAGGACGCCGAGCCAGGGGTGGCGCCGGCCCCGCCCGAAGAGCGGCAGCTCCTCCAGCGCGCCGTGGCGGTGCTCGATCATCCCGACGACGACGAACAGCGCGGCCTTCACCAGCCCGTCGCCGACCACGAAGACCGCGACGCCCGCGGCGCCCGCCTCGTCGAGCAGCGCGATACCGCACAGCAGCACGCCCATGTGCCCGACGGTGGCGAAGGCGAGCATCCGCTTGAGGTGCACCTGGGCCAGGCACATGACGCCGCCGATCAGCGCCGTCGTCAGCCCCAGCGTGAGCAGCACGGCGCGGATCGCGTCGGCCTGCGGCCCGAGGGCGCCGTCGAAGACCGTCCAGTAGATCCGCGCGACGCCGTAGAGCCCGAGCTCGCTCATCGCCCCGGCGAACAGCAGGCTGATCGCGGTCGGTGCGGCGGCATAGGCCTCGGCCATCCACAGGTGGAAGGGCACGATCGCCGCCTTGACGAACAGCCCGCACACGATCAGCGCGAACGCGACCGCCACCAGCGCGTCGGGCCCGCGGTGGGCGAGCGCGTCGCCGAGCTGGGCCATGTTCAGCGCCCCGGTGCGCCCGTAGAGCAGGCTGATGCCGATCAAGAACAGCATCGCGCCGACGGTGTTGGTGACCGCGAACAGCAGCGCGCCCTCGACGCTGGCGCGCGCCTCGACGCGGAAGCCCGACAGCGCGTACGCACTCACGCCCATCAGCTCGAAGAAGACGAATGCGGTGAACAGGTCGCCGGCCAGGCAGAAGCCGACCATCCCCGAGAGGAACGTCATGACGAGGGCGTGGAAGAGGTGCCCAGCGGTGTCGATCTGGTGCCAGGCGACGATGATCGCGACGGCGGCCAGCGCTGCCGCGAACGCCGCGAGCCCCGCCGCGAGCGGGTCGGCGTAAAGGTCGATGCCGAGTGCGATCCCGTCCTTCGGCTGCCAGCCGCCCAACCAGGCGACCACGGGCCGCTCGCCCGTCTGGGTCACGAGCGCCAGGCACAGCCCGCACGTCGCCAGGGCGGTCGTGAACGCGACGGCGTCGGCCGCGCGCCGGCGGCGCAGCGACGTCGAGCCGCCGAGCAGCACGGCGGCGCACAGCGGCAGCACGATGGCCAGCGAGGCGAGGGTCATCAGCCGTGCATCGACGTCAGCTCGTCGGGGTCGACGGAGCCGAAGCGCCGGTGCGCGCCGACCGCCAGCGCCAGCAGCAGAGCCGTCACCGTCGCGCCGACGACGATGTCGGTGAGCGCGAGGCTCTGCACCACCGGGTCGACGACCGGGGTGCCCGTCTCGATGTCGCTGTAGAACGGCGCCTGGCCGCCGTCGCGGTAGCCGATGCCCAGCAGCAGCACGTAGGTCGAGGACTGCGCCACGCTCAGGCACGTCACGAGGTGCACGAGGTGGCGGCTGGTGATCACGCCGTAGATGCCGATGACGAACAGCCACACCGCGACGAGGTAGGCGAGCACGCTCATGACCGCGTCACTCCGGGTCCTCCAGGAGCGCGTGCTCGAGGAACTCCGCGAGCACGAGCGCGACGCCCCCGGCGACCTCGACGCCGACCGCGATGTTGCCGATCGGGATCGTCCCCGCCGACAAGAGCATCCCAGCCGTCCCGAGCGGCAGGTCGTTCTGGAGCATCGCGCCGGCCGCGACGAGCGTGCCGATCGCCAAGGCCAGGAACGCCGCCCCGCCGACCGCCTCGGTCACCTCGAGGGCCGCCATCGTGCCTCCGCGCTTGAGGCGCACGGTCTGCCCGGCGGCGTAGGCGAGCAGCAGCGCGCCGGCGCCGACCACGCCGCCCTGGAAGCCGCCCCCAGGGCTGATGTGGCCGTGCAGCGTGACGTAGGCGAAGAGCACGAGCACGGGTGCAACGAGTGCACCGCCCACGGTCCGCGCGGCGAAGCTCGGCTCAGGGCGGCTCGGCCGCGGAGCGTCGTCCCCGCGCTCCCGCCGCCGGGCGCGCAGCAGCGCCGCCGCCCCGCAGACCGCGGCGAACAGGATGAACTCCTCGCCGAGGGTGTCGAAGCCGCGCACGTCGAACGTGATCGCGGAGACCAGCGCGGTGGCCTGGCGCTGGTCGGGCACGATGCGCGCGACGAGGTCGCCGTAAGGGCCCGGGTAGTGGCCGAACGGCTCCAGCCCGAAAACGGCGACCACCATGACGCCGCCGAGCACGGCCAGGGCGATGCTCCCGGCGATCGCGCGCGTCCGCGGGGTCATCAGTCGTTCTCGCGGATCTTCGCCATCGCCAGCAGCACGAGCACGGGCACGACGATGCCGCCCACGACCATCATCGACAGGGCCACGTCGGGCGCCTGGAGGGCCACGAAGAGCGCCGCCAGGCCCAGGCCGAAGATGCCGGTGACCGCGGCCTGGCGCAGGGGATCGCGGGTGAGCACGACCGCGGTGCCGAGCACTGCGACGGCGAGCAGGCACACCACCTGAAGCGCGGTCACGCGTCGTCCTCGCGGCGATGGTGCAGGGCGCGGGCGACGGTGTGCGAGAGCACGGACGATGTCGCCAGCGAGAACAGCGCGATCAGCACGGCGCGGAGGCCGATCGTCGACGCGCCCTTGTCGACCAGGACCGCGGCGCACGCCAGCAGCACCGCGATCGGCGCGGGCCCCAGATAGTGCAGGCGGTTCATCGGGCCCGGGACGAGCAGCACCCCCGCGACGCAGAGCGCGAGCAGCGCCACCGCGGCCGCGACGAGCACCGCGCTCACGGCCCGCGCCCGAGGATCGTCGCGTAGGCCAGCGAGCCGACGAACGACGCGACGGCGAGCACGAGCGCCAGGTCCCCCAGCGGCTCGCGCCCGAGGCCGACGGCCATCAGCAGGACCGCCACCGTCGTGACCGTCCCCGCCAGTTGAAGGGCCACGAGGCCGTCGCCGGGCGTCCGCGTCGCGGCGGCGATTCCGAGCGGCACGAGCAGCGCGACGAGCACCGACGCGCCGACCATCCACGCGCTCATCGCTCGTCCGCCAGCCGGTGCACGAGCAGCTCGCCGCGCTCCTCGTCGACCTCGATGACGATCGTGTTCGGTGCGATCGAGCCGCCGATCACCGCCACGGCGCGCTGCGCGGCGTCGTGGGGGTCGCGTCCGGTGGCCGCGAACGGGACGCGCTCCGTCCGCGCGTCGGGCGCCGACCGGTGCACGAGCACGCGGGCGAGCAGGACGAGATCGCGCGGCACGTCGCGCAGCGGGCGGACGAGGCCCAGAAGCATGCGCGGCGTGGGCGCCAGGGCGACCTCGCGGCCACGGCGGACGAGCGCCTGCGCGGTCGCGCCGAGCACCGCCACGACGGCGCCCGCGACGAGCTCCTCAGGGCGTCGGGAGTCCGCCAGCGCGAGGTAGAGCACCAGCAGCGCGACCCACCAGCCGAGCCATGCGAGGACGGCCCTCCCCGAGGACATGCGCGCTGCCTACCCCGATGCGACGCCGTGCTAGCGTCGCGCGGCCAGCACCCCCAAGGAGGCCGTAGATGCAGGTCGGGATGATCGGACTGGGCCGGATGGGCGCCAACATGGCGCGCCGGCTGATGCGCGCCGGGCACGAGTGCGTGGTGTGGGACGTCAGCGACGACGCCGTCGCGACGCTCGCGGGCGAGGGTGCGACCGGCGCCGACTCGCTCGAGGACTTCGCGGCGAAGCTCGAGTCGCCGCGGTCGGTGTGCATCATGGTGCCGGCCGGCTTCGTCGACGACACGATCGAGAAGCTCGAGGCCGTCCTCGAGGCCGACGACACCATCATCGACGGCGGCAACTCGTTCTACCGTGACGACATCCGCCGCGCCAAGGCGCTGGGTGAGCAGGACATCCACTACGTCGACATGGGAACAAGCGGCGGCGTCTTCGGCCTCGACCGCGGCTACTGCCTGATGATCGGCGGCGACGACACCGCGGTCGAGCGGCTGGAGGACTTCTTTCGCACGCTCGCCCCCGGCGTCGACTCCGCGCCGCGGACGCCGGGCGCCGAGGGCGACGTGGAGCCCGCCGAGGAGGGCTGGCTGCACTGCGGCCCGGCCGGGGCGGGGCACTTCGTGAAGATGGTCCACAACGGCATCGAGTACGGGATGATGGCCGCCTACGCCGAGGGCCTGAACATCCTCAACAACGCCGACGCCGGCAAGGACGTGCAGGAGCACGACGCCGAGACCGCGCCGATGCGCGAGCCGTGGGCCTACCAGTACGACCTGCCGATCGCCGAGATCACGGAGGTCTGGCGGCGCGGCAGCGTCGTGGCGTCGTGGCTGCTGGACCTGACCGCGCAGGCGCTGCGCGAGGACCGCGACCTCAGCGAGTTCTCGGGCAACGTCTCGGACTCCGGCGAGGGCCGGTGGACGCTCGCAGCGGCGATCGACGAGGGCGTGCCCGCCCCGGTCCTCAGCACCGCGGTCTACAGCCGCTTCGCGTCGCGCGACCAGGACGAGTTCGCCAACCGGGTGCTGTCGGCGATGCGCTTCGGCTTCGGCGGTCACCTCGAGAAGACGCCGCCACCGCCGCGCTAGTGGACCGGCCGCACTAGATGCCGTCGCGCCCCGTGGCGCCGACCGCGCCGCAGGTGCGCGGGTCGGTCGCGCGGCGCGTCCGGCGGCTGCGCAACGAGGGCTGGAACATCGGGCAGTCCACGCTCGCCGCCGGCGGGGCGTGGGCGCTCGCGTCGCTGATCCACCCGCGACCCTTCTTCGCACCTGTCGCCGCGGTGATCTCGCTGGGCATCGCGCGCGGCCGGCGCTCGCGGCGGGCGGTCGAGCTCGCCGTCGGCGTGGCGGTGGGCATCGCCGTGGCCGACTCGGTCGTCTACCTGCTGGGCCCCTCGACGGCGGTGCTGATGCTCGTCGTCGCGGGCGCGATGTCCGCCGCGCTGCTGCTCGGCGCGGGCGTGATCCTGGTCAACCAGGCCGCGGTCTCGGCGATCATCGCCGTCGCCACCGTGGCGCCCGGCTCGACGCCATCGCCCTACCGCGCGCTCGACGCGCTCATCGGCGGCGCGGTCGCCCTGCTCGTCGGCCAGGTGCTGTTCCCGCGCGACCCGGTCACCGCGATGGCCCGCGCGGCCCGTCCGGTCGTCGTCGATCTGGCCGACGCACTGGAGGGCGTCGCGGAGTCGCTGCGCTCGGGCGACGTCGCGCCGGCGCGGCGCTCGCTGACCGTGGCCCGCTCGACCGACGACGACCTGGGCGCGTTCTTCGACGCCGTCGCGCTCGCGCGCGAGACGTTCGTGCTGCGCCGGCCCGGGCGGCGCACGCGCGATCGGTTGCCGCTCTACGCCGAGGCGGCGCAGCAGATGGACTACGCCGTGCGCAACACGAGAGTGCTCGCGCGACGCGCCATCGCCGCGGTGCGCCGCCACGGCGCGACGCCGCCCGAGCTGGCCGACGCCGTGTCGCTGCTCGGGCAGGCGGTGCTCGAGCTCGGCACGCAGCTCGACGACCCCGAGCGCGACGTCGCGACGCGCCGCCTCGCGCTCGAGGCCGCCGTGAAGGCGACGTCGGTGCTCGCGTCCGACCCCGGTCTCTCGCACGCCGTGATCATCGGCCAGATCCGCTCGACGGCCGTCGACCTGCTGCGGGGATCGGGCCTGTCAGGCGACGAGGCCGCCGCCGCGCTGGAGGCCGCGGCGCGCGAGGCCGGCGCGGCCACCTAAGGGGCGCTGAGGCGGTACACGGCCGCCATGTCCTCCTCGCCGTAGCCCGCAGCGTCGGCCTCGGCGAAGCGCTCGGCGATCGCTCGCGCGAGCGGGAGGTCGATGTTGTGGGCCGCCGCGGCCTCGCCGACGAGGCGCGCGTCCTTGGCCGCCAGGGTCAGCGCGAACGACGGCGGGAACTCGCCGTCGACCATCAGCTTGGACTTCACCCGGAAGTAGGGCAGGTCCAGCGGGCCGCCGTCCACGGCGTCGACGAGCGCGTCGAGGTCGAGTCCGAGCGCCTGCGTCAGCGCGACGGTCTCCGCGGTCGCCTGGGTCACACCGAGCACCCACGAATTGGCGGCGAGCTTGAGTCGTTGGCCTGCGCCCGCCTCGCCCGCGCGCACGGCCTTCGGGCCCACGGCGCCGAATAGCGGCGCGAGCGTGTCGAGGGCGTCGCCGGGGCCGGACGCGAGGACGACGAGCTTGCCGTCCTCCGCGGGCTGGCGGGTGCCGAGGACCGGCGCGTCGACGAACGTGGCGCCCGCGTCGGCGGCGAGCTGCGCGCAGCGCTCGGTGGCGTCGAGCCCGATCGTCGAGGCCTGCCACCAGATCTGGCCCTCCGCCAGGCCGGCGCGGCCCGCGACGTCGAGCACCGCGCCGGCGTCGGAGAGCATCGTCAGGACCACGTCGTTGCCTGCGGCGGCCGCGGCCGGTTCGTCGTGGACCTCGACGCCGTGCTCGCGCAGCGGCTGCGCCTTCTCCGGCGAGCGGTTGTAGGCGTGGACGTCGTGACCGGCGGTCGCGAGGTGGCGGGCCATGGGGGCGCCCATGACGCCCGTTCCGAGGACGGCGATGGAAGGCATGCCGCCACGCTAGAAGGTCGTTGGGTGCGGGATGCTTCGCGGGTGATCGCCGTCTGCCTGGCCACCTACGCGCCCGACGCGAGCCTCCTCGCGCGCCAGCTGGACTCCCTCGACGCGCTCGAGGACGTGGCGTGGGAGCTCGTGCGTCTCGACGACACCGCGGGCAGCGGGGCCTGGCGGGCGTTCGAGCGCTGCTACGAGCGCGTGCCGGGCGGCGCCGACCACGTCGCGCCCTGCGACCAGGACGACGCGTGGCATCCGTCGAAGCTGGCGCGCCTGTGCGCGGCGATGGACCCCGGCATCACGCTCGCCTTCTGCGACCTGCGCATCGTCGACGCCGCCGGCGCGGTGCTCTCACCCACGTACTGGAGAGGACGGCGGGCAACCTGGGACGACCTGGGGGAGATGCTCGCCACGAACGTCGTCACCGGCGCCGCGTGCCTGGTGCGGCGCGACGTTCTGGACGTCGCACTGCCCTTCCCGCTCGAGCTCGACGACGCCTTCCACGACCACTGGCTGGCGTGCTGCGCGCTCGCGCTCGGGGAGCTGCGGTACGTACCCGAGGCGCTCGTCGACTACGTGCAGCACCCCGCGAACGTGACCGGCTGGTCGCAGGCGTCGCGCCCGACGGACCCGAAGGCCGCGTGGCGAGCGCGCGCCGCGCGCGACCGCGAGCGCCACGTCGAGCGCCCGCGGCTGTGGGCGCGCACGTTGCTCGAGCGCGTGCCGGGCGTCAGCGGCGACAAGCGCGCCGCACTCGAGCGGGCGGCGACGCCTCGGCTGCCCCGCGTCCTGACCGGAGCGCTGCGCGAGCAACGCGATTCGAGCCGGACCCTCCAGGCCCGCCGGCGTGCGCTGCGTGGGCTCGTGCTCGGCCGCTAAGCGGCGACGAGCTCGTCGGCGCTGCGGACGAGGGACCCCATGTCCTCGGCCGAGACGGGCTCGCTGAACAGGAAGCCCTGTGCGAGCGGGCAGCCGAGCGCGCGGAGCGCCTCGACCTGCACGGCGCCCTCGACGCCTTCGGCCACGACGGCCATGTCCATGGTCGCCGCGAGATCGTGAATCGTGCGCATGAGGGCCAGCGGGCGGGGCCCGTGCGACACCTCGTCGACGAACGTCTTGGCCACCTTGAGGATGTCGACCGGCGCCCAGCGCAGGTACTCCAGCGAGGAGTAGCCGGTGCCGAAGTCGTCGATCGCCAGGCGCAGCCCGAGGGCGCGCAGGTCGCCCAGGACGCTGAGCACGGAGGCATCGCGCATGAGCGCGGCCTCGGTGATCTCGAGCACGAGCCGGCGGGCCGGCAGGCCGGAGGTCGCCAGTGCGCTGGCGACGTCGGCGACGAGGTCGGTGCGGGAGAGATCCTGTGCGGAGAGGTTGACGTGCACGCTGACGTCGCCCCAGTGACGTCCCTGCGAGCACGCCTCGCGGAGGATCGCGCGGTCGAGCTCGACGACGCAGCCGGTCTCCTCGGCGAGCGGGATGAAGTCGGTGGGCATGACGAGGCCGCGCTCGGGGTGCTCCCAGCGCGCGAGGGCTTCGACGGCCACGATCTGGCCGGTGTCCAGGGCCACGATGGGCTGGTACTGGACCCGCAGCTCGCCGCGCTCGGCGGCGTGCTGGAGGTCCTCCTTGAGCTGGTGGCGGCGCACGACCGCGTTGTGCATGTGCGGCTCGTAGACGGCGACGCCCTGCTTTCCGCGGGCCTTGGCCTCGTACATGGCGACGTCGGCGCGGGCGAGGAGCTCGTCGGCGCTGTTGGCCAGCGGGGCCCAGCCGGCGACGACGCCGACGCTGGCGCGCATCGTCAGCTCGTGGCCGGCGATCGCGAAGGGCGCCGAGAGCTGGCCGAGCAGGCGCTCGCCGACGGCCACGCAGTCGGCGACCGTCTCGACGTCGCGCAGCAGCACGGCGAACTCGTCGCCGCCGAGGCGGGCGGCGAGGTCGGTGCGCGGCAGACCTGAGCGCAGGCGGTGGGCGACCGCGAGCAGCAGCTCGTCGCCGACGCCGTGGCCGAGCGAGTCGTTGACGGTCTTGAAGTCGTCGAGGTCGAGGAACAGCACCGCGTGGCGCTCGGCTCCCTGGACCTCCTCCTCGAGGCGCTCGAGGAACAGGCGGCGGTTCGCCAGCCCGGTGAGCGGATCGTGGTGGGCCTGGTGCTCCAGGCGGGCCTGCAGCTCGCGCAGGCGGGAGACGAGGTGCTCCAGGCGATCCTGCTCGAGCCACGTCGAGGCGTGGTGGGCCAGGGTCGCGAACAGGCGCAGGTCCTCGCGGGCGAAGCCCTGACCGGCGAGCAGGAACGTGCCCAGGGTCCGCTTCTCACCGCGGAGCGTGGCGAGCATCGCCCAGCGTGCGCCGACGCGGTCGAGCTCGGCGTCGAGGTGCGGGTCGGCGACCGGGCGCTCGAGGAGCACCGCGTCGCCCTCCTCGCCGGCGGCCGCATGCATGGCCCGGGCCAGTTCGATGTCGGCCGGGCGCAGCGGGGTGGGCCTGCCGCCGACCTCGAGGCCGAGCACCTGCGGGGCGCCCTGCTCCTCGGTCCGAACGAGCACGACGGAGGCGTAGTCGCCGTGGAAGGCGTCGAGCGTGCGCTCGAGCAGGCCCTCGAGGCCGGCGGAGAGGTCGTCGCGCCGCGCCAGCAGCGCGGTCACGTCGTGCATCAGCTCGAGGCGCTCGTGCTTGCGGCGCTCGGCCATGGACTGGCGGTAGGCGAGCACCATCGCGCCGGCGGGCGCCAGGAGCAGCAGGCCGGCGGCGGGCTCGACGGCGATCGCGTCGACTGCGCACAGGGCGAGCGCCGAGTTGATGACGCAGACGGCGAGGCTCAGGCCGAAGACCGGCGCGAGCTTGGCCAGTGGCACCGCGCTGCTCGTGAGAAGGATGGCGACCGACACCAGCAGCGAGCCCACCAAGGCGCTCGCGGTCGCGCCTGCCAGCAGCGCCAGCCAGGCCGACGGCGACGTCGCCGCGCCGGCGGGCATGAGGGCGTGGGTCACGACGATGGCCAGGACCGCTCCGAGCGCGAGCTGGCCGACGTTGAAGACGATCTTCGCGGGGGTCTGCTCGCGGTTGCGCAGCAGCACGAGCAGCGAGCCCAGCGTGATGCCGATCAGCAGATCGGCAGGACGCGCGAAGGCGAGACCCAGCACCAGCGGGATCTCGCCCAGCGTGAACGTGTGGGAGCTGCGGCGCACCCGCACGTGCACTGCGCAGGCCTCCGCCCCGGCGAACGCCAGGGCGAGGGCCCACCAGGGCACGAGGACCGAGGTCTCGGGCGCCGGCAGCGCCCCGGCGTAAGCCAGGGCGAGTGCCGTCGCTGCGATCACGAGGACCGCGTCGAGCGCCCAGATCCGCTGCGTGGGGGACACCCCGCGCATCATTGGTTAGGGAGCGTCCGTCGGATCGACGTACGTGGACCAGAGGGAGCCGCTCCACAGCGAGCCGCTCCACAGTGAGCCGTTCCAGAGGCTGCCGTTCCACAGCGAGCCGTTCCACAGCGAGCCGTTCCAGAGGCTGCCGTTGGCGCCGATCGCCGGGTTCCTGGCGGACTTGCTGCCCTGCAGCGACTTGAGCCACTCGCTCGGGAACTGGGCGGCCCGGAAGTCCTGCCGGGTGACGGACGGGACCGCTGCGTCCTTGGCCTTGGCGATGTCGA
The DNA here is from genome assembly GCA_040005775.1 of Solirubrobacteraceae bacterium. GTDB lineage: Bacteria > Actinomycetota > Thermoleophilia > Solirubrobacterales > Solirubrobacteraceae > JAOPZW01. Next base: position 2,729 of record JBDTYI010000017.1, on the reverse strand, counting down.
TGAGCCCGGCGCCCTGCGCCGAGGTGTCGACGCCAGGGATCTCGGCGGCGGTGCTCGTGAGCAGCGCCTTGACCTGGTCAGGCGTCAGCGAGGGGCGCTTGGCGATCAGGACCGCGGCCGCACCCGACACCACGCCGGCTGCCTGCGACGTGCCGCTCCCGCGGAACAGCGTGTCGCTGACGCGGCCACCGGGGTGGTTGACGTCCAGGAACGAGCCGGGGACGCGGAGGCTGACGATGGCGCGCCCGGGGGCGATCACGTCGGGTCCGCGGCCGTCGGCCGCCTTGCTCGACCAGGTCGGCACGGCGTCGTTGGAGACGTCGGGCGTGCCGTTCAGGTCGTCAGCGCCGACGGCGATGACGAAGGGGTCGTAGGCCGGCGAGTCGAGGCCGGTGGTCGTTGCGCCCGCGTTGCCGGCGGAGACGACGACCGTGATCCCGCGATTCCAGACCTGCTCGGAGGCGTAGGAGAGCACGTCGTTGACGTAGGCGCTCTCCGGGCGGAACCCGAGCGACATGTTCATGACCTTGATGTTGCGGCCGTCGTCGGACTTGTGCATGACCGCCCAGGTCATGGCGTACAGGATCCGCGACAGGCTGGTGGAGCCGTCGGTGGCCGCCACCTTGAGGCTGATCACACGCGAGGCCGGGGCGACGCCCTGGAAGCCCGAGCTCGCGTCGTTGCCGGCGATGATGCCCGCGATGTGCGTGCCGTGACCGAAGGAGTCCATGCCGCGCAGCTGCGCGTCGCCGCCGTCGGAGGAGAAGTCCGGGCCGATGACCGTGCCGCCGAGGCCCGCGACCGGGACGATGCCCGAGTCGATGAGCGCGACGTCGACGCCAGCGCCGTCGCCGTTGTCGTTGACCGCGGTGCGGACGTCGGAGAGCGTCGTGCTGACCGGGGCCGCCGGAGCGGACTCCTCGAGCATCTTGACGGCCGAGTCCTGGACGACGTTGGTGACGCCCGGCGCCCTGCGCAGGGAGGCCACGCTGTCGCGCGGGATGCGGGCGACGAACATGCCCAGCGGCTTGAGGTTCTTGTCGACCGTGCCGCCTGCGCGGACGATCGCCTGCTCGGCCCCGGCGTTGCCGCGGACGATGACGGTGGTGTCAGCCGGCGCACCCGCGGGTGCGGAACCGGCGTGCAGCGAGAAGGCTGCAACGAGACCGGCCACGAGCGCGAGCACTGTCGCGTGTGTCCTGCGGTCCCAGCGAATTCCCCAGACGATGCTCATCCCGACCTCCATGTCGGTTCAGCGTTCCGGCCAATGGCCGGAACCCCCCTCAATAACCCATTCAACGGTCGGCGAGAGACCGTTCGGGGGTCCGTATCGACCGCTCAACGGAAAAATTGAAAACCAATTTCACCTGGTTCGAACAAACGTCCACTCCGGGGCGCCGTGGCTCATGCGGATAGGCTCGCGGCCGTGCCCGATCTCGACGTCGACGTCCTGCTCATCGGGGGCGGGATCGCCTCCGCCACGGCGGCGGCCACGCTGCGCGAGGAGGGCTTCGACGGCTCGGTGCTGCTCGTGGGCCGCGAACCCGCGCTGCCCTACCACCGCCCGCCGGCGTCGAAGGAGTACCTGCGCGGCGACGCGAGCGTCGCGGACGCCCTCGTGCACCCCGAGACGTGGTTCGCCGAGCAGCGCATCGACGTGCGCACGCGCACGAGCGTGCTCGGGCTCGACCCCTCCGAGCGGCTCGCGACCCTGTCGACGAAGGAGCAGGTCCGCTACGACCGCGCCCTGATCGCCACCGGCGCGAACGTGCGGCGACTCGGCGTCGACGGCGCCCAGCTCGAGGGCATCCACTACCTGCGTGCGCTCCCCAACGCGGACGCCATCCGCGCCGACGCGGCCGGCGCTGGGCGCATCGTGTGCGTCGGCGGGTCCTACATCGCCACCGAGGTCGCCGCCTCGCTGACGGCCATCGGAGCCCACGTCACGATGGTGATGCTCGAGGAGCACCCGCTCGAGCGCGGCTTCGGCGCCACCGCGGGGCGCTACTTCCGGGGTCTGCTGGAGGCCCACGGCGTCGAGGTCCTCGGCGGTGAGGAGCTCGCGGCCTTCGAGGGCGACGAGCGCCTGGAGCACGTGCGCCTGTCCGGCGGGCGCACGATCGACGCCCAGGCGGCGATCGTCGGGGTCGGGGCGATGCCCGACGTGATGCTCGCGCGCAAGGCGGGGCTGACGATCGGCGAGCTGGGCGGCGTGCTCTGCGACGACCGGCTGCGGACGTCGGAAGAGCGCATCTGGGCCGCCGGGGACATGTGCGAGTTCCAGTCGGTCGTCCACGGCCGACCGATGCGCATCGAGCACGAGGAGGTCGCCGCGGCCCAGGGCGCGACGGCGGCGCGCAACATGATCGGCGCCGATGCCCCTCACAGCGAGGTCCCCTACTTCTTCTCCGACCTCGCCGACTGGGCGTCGCTGGAATACGTCGGCCCGGCCCTGGAGTGGGACGACGAGGAGGTCGAGGGCTCAGTCGAGGACGGCGCGTTCGCGATCACCTACCGCCAGGGCGGCCGCGTGCGCGCGGTGCTCAGCGTCGGCGGCGCGGGCGACCTCGATCGCGCCAAGAGCCAGATCGTCGCGGACTGCGGGTAGGAGCGCAAGCGAGTACCCGCAGCGAAACGAGCGCTGTAGCGCGAGGCTTCGCCAGATCGCCGCGGACCGCGGGTAGGAGCGCAAGCGAGTACCCGCAGCGAAACGAGCGCTCTAGCGCGAG
>JBDTYI010000016.1:0-5544 GCA_040005775.1 Solirubrobacteraceae bacterium | reverse complement strand
AGCTTTTCCAGGTCGGACACCTCGATCTTGCCGTCGTCGAGGTCCTGGTAGGCGTTCTGGAGCTTCTCTGGACGCGGCAGCGAACCGACCAGCTCGGTGGGGATGGGCATATGTCTCCTTGTGTCGGCGGGACAGCGGCTGCGACCCCCGCAGGAGAGAACGATCGGTCTCTCTCCCCGCGCCTCGACCCTACCTCCGGGCCTCGGCGCCGGTCAACCCGGGCGGTGCGCCGCCAGCAGCAGCCGAGCGATGTCCTGCGCGCGACGGGCGGCGTCGCGGTCGCCCTCGCCGGCGGCGACGATCGAGCCCTTCATGAGGATGTGCCACTGGCGGGCGAAGTCCTCGGGTCGCGCGATTCCGGCGCGGCGGGCGAGGTCCTGGAGGAGGTCGCGGATCCCGGCCAGATAGGCGACGCTCGCCTTGCGCACGGCAGAGCCGGTGTCCGGCGTCTCGAGCATGACGTTGATGAACGTGCAGCCCTCGAAGTCCTCCGTGCGAAACCACTCGCCGAACACGTCGAAGATCGCGAGCAGGCGGTCTCCAGGGTCGTCGGCGCGGCGCTCGATCTCGGCCTGGAGCCAGCCCCGCGTCCAGCGGGCCTCGCGACGCTCGAGGAACGCCAGCACCAGCTCGTCCTTCGACACGAAGTGGCGATATAGCGTCATCCGCGCGACGCCGGAGTGGGCAATGATGGCCTCGATGCCGACGGCCCGGATGCCGCGCCGCGAGAACAGCTCGTAGGCGGAGGCGAGGATTCGCTCCCGCGCCGCGCTGACGGGCAGGTCGCCCTCGAGCCGGAGCGCTGCTGGCGGCGTGGCCATGAACGGCAGCGTACCAACGGGTCCGCACGGCTCGCTTGACTTGGTGCGGTTCGTCACTAGGGTAAGGAGGGAGACCGGTCGGTCTTGCAGTCGGAGTCGGAGGAAAAGAGGTCGCACGATGCACGCCATCAAGACCGAGCCCACCTGGGTGTCCCTGCCTCTGGAGCAGGACGAGCAGGAGGAGGCGGGCCCCGCGTCGCTTCCGGTCGGTGTGCACCTGGTAGGAAGCGTCCCGCTCGACAGCAACGGCGAGGTGTTCCGCCGCGTGTCCAAGGCGCTCGGCGATCGGCTCCGGCGCATCCCCGACGGCGAGACCGGCCCGCGGTCGGACTGGATCTTGTGGCAGTACCCCGTGTTCAGCTCGCGCCCGCAGTTCGAGGTCGGGCCTCCTGGTGCGGATTCCTATCGCCGCCTGCCTAAGCTGCGCCTGCGCGACGGGGAGCGGGCCGAGGATGTCCGTTTCGGCGCGCTCGGCTATGCCGACACCGCGCTCGCCTCCTACCGGGAGTTCGCCCGCCTCAAGCGCGACGGCATGGTCCCGGGGCACTGCCGCTTCCAGCTCTGCCTGCCGACGCCGCTGGCGCCCATCAGCGCGTTCGTCGATCCCGAGCACCAGGCCGCCCTGGAGCCCGTCTACGAGGCGCGCATGCTCGCCGAGCTCGCGCAGATCCTCGCGATCGTGCCCCACGACCAGCTCGCGCTGCAGTGGGACGCGCGCCTGGAGTTCGCGATGCTCGAGGGCATTGCCGCGCCGTGGTTCACCGAGGTGCGCGCCGGGGTCCTCGAGCGCCTGCTGCGCCTCAGTCGCGCCGTCCCCCACGACGTCGAGCTCGGCTTCCACCTCTGCTACGGCGACGAGGCCCACGGGCACTTCGTCGAGCCCGGTGACAGCCGCAAGCTCGTGGAGGTCGCCAACGCGCTGTCGGCGAGCCTCGATCGCCCGCTGAACTGGATCCACATGCCCGTGCCCCACGGCCGCCACGACGACGCGTACTTCGCGCCGATGCGCGACCTGAGCCTGCATCCGGAGACGGAGCTGTACCTCGGGCTAGTGCACATGGGCGACGGCGCCGACGGCGCGCGCCGGCGCATCGCCGCGGCCCGGCGGCACGTCCGGGGGTTCGGCGCTGCCACCGACTGCGGCTGGGGGCGGGGCGGGGCGGCCGCGGTCGACGGCCTGCTCGCGCTGCACCGCGAGCTCTCGGCGCCGGTCGCTCAGCACGGGTCCGCCGCGGGCGCCTTCGCCTGGCCCGAGGGCTTCGACGCGGTGCCCGACGAGGACTGGACGCACAGGGACGTCGACGAGGCCGGCCTGGCCTACGACCACGTCGACGAGCACGGCTGGTATTCGAACCTCAACGCGACGGTGGAGGAGCTCGCCGCCACGCTCAAGGACGGCGACATCCTTCTGGACTACTCCGGCGGCACGGGCATCCTGCTCGACCGCCTGCGCCTGCGGATCTTCGAGCGCCAGGTCGGGATGCTGATCGTCGACGCCTCGGCCAAGTTCCTGCGCGTCGCCGTCGAGAAGTACCGCGGCGATCCACGCTTCGCCGCGCGCCTGCTGCGCTTCCTAAAGGACGAGCAGCGCCTCGAGTCGCTCGACGACGTTCTCGGCGAGCAGCTGCGCGAGCGCGGCGTCGACGCCATCGTCTCTGCCAACGCCGTGCACCTGTACCCCGACCTCGACGAGGTCACGGCCGGCTGGGCGCGGGCGCTGCGCAGCGGGGGCAAGGTCTGCATCAACTCCGGCAACCTGCGCAACCCGCGTGCCGCGGCCGGCGAGTGGATCCTCGACGAAACCGTCTGGGTCATCAATGACCTGGCCGAGGGCATCGTGCGCAGCGACGACCGCTACGCCGCCTACCGGCCCGTGCTCGACGACGCCGAGCGCATGGTCGCGCACGCGGCGCAGCGCGACAAGGTGTTCCTTCAGCCGCGGCCGCTCGAGCTCTACACCGACGCACTGGAGCGCGCTGGGCTGCACGTGACCGACGTGCGCGAGGCGACGATCGTCGCCGACGTGCAGGAGTGGTTCGAGCTGATGACCGCCTACCACGACACGGTGCTCGGCTGGGTCGGCGGCACGAAGAAGCTCGACGGCGCCCCCGCGCCGCCCGAGGCGGTGAAGGACCGCCTCGAGCTGATGCGCCACGCGATCGACACCATCTTCGGCGGCCGCACGACGTTCAACGCCTGCTGGACCTACATCACGGCGCAGAAGGCCGGTTGAGCGGTGACCGCGCCGGCGGCCACCCGGCGCCCGAGCCCCGACCCGCGGCCTGTCGTCGAGGACGGACCTGACGGGGCGGTGATCGCGGGCGGGCGCTGCGCGGACTGCGGCCATCCGAGCGCCACGAACGCGCCACGCTGCGTGCGCTGCGGCGGGCCGGCCGAGCCCGAGCGCTTCGGCCCCGAGGGTGTCGTGTGGGCGACGACGACGATCCACGTCTCCAGCGGCGACCGCGTCGCCCCCTACACCCTGGCCTACGTCGACCTCGCCGGTGGCCCGCGCCTGCTCGCGCACGTGCAGGACGGCCCCGGTCTGGGCCTGCCGGTCGGGGCGACGGTCCGCCTGAACGGCGCCACCGGCCACGGCGACCCACAGGTGGAGCCGGTCGGATGAGCGCGTACGTGTGGGGGGTCGGCACGTCGGCCTTCGGGCGCCAGACCGAGCGCCTGCCCGCCGAGCTGGCCTGGGAGGCGCTGGCCGAGGCGCTGGCCGACGCCGGCATCGACCACGTCGACGCGGCCTACGTCGGCACCGTGTTCGGCTCCCTGGGCGTCGCGCAGCGCGCGCTGCTGGGCGTCGGCCTGACCGGTATCCCCATCGTCACGGTCGAGAACGCGTGCGCGAGTGGCAGCACGGCGCTGCACGAGGCCAAGGAGGCGATCGTGTCCGGGCGCTACGAGCGCGTGGCCGTCCTCGGCGTGGAGCACCTCACCAGCCTGTTCGAGGGACCGATCGCGTCGGACCCGACCGATCGCGAGCAGGCCACCGGGCTGCTGTTCCCCGGGATCTACGCGATGTCGGCGTCGCGCTACCTGCACGAGCACGACGCGACGCCGGAGGACCTCGCCGCCGTGGCGGTCAAGAACTCGCGTCACGGCGCGCTCAACCCCCGGGCCCAGCGCCGGCGGCCGCTGTCCACCGAGGACGTGCTGAGCTCCAGGATGATCGCGGAGCCGCTGACCCTGTTTCAGTGCGCGGCGCTCTCCGATGCCGCGGCCGCTGCGATCCTCGGGCCGTCGCGGCGCTCACCCCGCGACGTCGAGCTGCGCGCCAGCGCGCTGGGATCGGGCGGGGCCTGGGACCACGCGTCCGAGCATGTCTGGGGCTACGACGTCGTGCGCGACACGGCGGGGGTCGCCTACGAGGAGGCCGCGATCGGGCCCCGCGACGCGGACCTCGCCGAGGTCCACGACGCGTTCACGATCGGCGAGCTCGTGACCACCGAGGCGCTCGGGCTCGCCGAGGAGGGTGGCGCACCGGCACGCGTGAGGGCGGGGGACTTCGCACTCGGCGGCGCCCAGCCGGTGAACCCGTCGGGCGGGCTGCTTTCGCGGGGCCATCCGCTCGGGGCGACCGGCGTGGCACAGGTGGCCGAGCTCGTCTGGCAGCTGCGCGGCGAGGCGGGCGACCGACAGGTGCAGGGTGCCCGCGTCGGCCTGCTGGAGACCATGGGCGGCGGGACTGCGGGCATCGACGGCAACGCGTGCGTCGTCGCGGTCTTCGAGGGCGGCGCGTGACCGGCTACCGCGCCGGCCTGCGCGCCACGACGGGCGCCGCGGCCGTGGCCTACGGCTACACGGGGACCGTCTGGACGGGGCGCGGCGTGCTCATCGACGCTCACGGAGCGCCCGACGCGGGCGCGGCGGCGCTCTTCCTCGCGGCGTCGTCGGCTTCGGCGCCCTGGCGGCGGCCGCAGACCCGCGGCGCGGCCCGCAGGACGACCCGTTCGACCCGTTGCGCGTCAGCGGGGTCGCGGCGTGCGCGGGGCTCGGCTGCTCGGCGCCCCGTCGGTGCACGGTGAGCTCGCCTATCTGCTGGTCGGCCTGCTGGCCACCGTCGTCTACTTCGCCACCGGCGCCGCCGGCGTGGCCCTGATCGCCCGAGCCCGCGACCCCGAGGAGGAGCCCAGCGTATGACCGGCCCGATGGATGCCGTGCTGCGCCGCTGCGGCGCGACGATGACCGAGCGCCACGGCCACGCCGTCGCGGCGCACTTCGGCTCCGCCGCGAGCGAGGCTGCGGTCTGCCGTCGTACCGTGGGCCTCGCCGAGCGCGGTGACCGCGTGACGCTCGAGGTCCACGGCCCGCCCGATGCGGTCGACGCGGCCCTGGCGACGCTCGCCGTCCTGGGCGGGGACGCCTGGTCGGTGCGGACCGCGCCGCCGTCGGCGCTCGTGCGCTGCGAATGGCCGAACGCGGAGGCCATCGAGGCCGCGCTGACAGCGGTGCCCGGCGTGTCGGTGCGCGACCGCGGCGACGAGCTCGTGGCGCTATGCCTGGTCGGCCCGAAGGCGGCAGCCGTGCTCGACGCCGCCGGAGTCGGGACGGCGCGGGCGCCCGCGGTCGTCGTGCCCGAGGGTCCGCGCTGCATAGAGGTGCTTGTCGCCGCAGCGGAGGGGCCGGTCCTCTGGGGGCGCCTGCTCGATGCCGGGCGGCCGTGCTCGATCGCCTGCGTGGGCGTCGACGCGATCGAGCACCTCTTCGTCAGCGA
>JBDTYI010000015.1:0-2074 GCA_040005775.1 Solirubrobacteraceae bacterium | reverse complement strand
CGTTCTTCGTGTGGCTCATGCGCCGCCGCCGCGGCGGGTCGATCACCGACCCGGCTGTGAGCGGCCGCGGCCGCCGCCTCTAGCCGCGCCCGCTGCGCCCGTCGATCGGCGACGAGGAATAGAAGAAGAACCACACCTCGAAGGCCAGGTAGGCGAGGAGCACCGCGCCGACGAGCACGTATTCCAGCGGGCTCAGCGGCGGCCCCTGGCCACCGGTCTCGTGGGGGCGATCGCCGCTCATCGCCCGCAACCACGGGGTGTGACGGCGGATCTGCTTGCGGCGGCCCGTGATGCGGTCATAGCTTGCGCCGAGGACCGCGAGCAGCTGGGCCAGCGCCAGGCAGACGGCGAACATAACCGCGATGACCACGAAGACCGCGCCCATCGAGAGGCCACTACCACCGACGACGCGCGAGCCGACCCAGAGCGCGAACAACGGCGCGAGCGTCCAGATCGAGACGCTCGCGACGCCCATCGCCGCGACAAGGCCCACCCGCTCCAGCCGGACCTTCATGGCCCGACGTTACACCTCGACCGGGACGTTCGCGAAGCGAACTCCCTACGGCGAGCTTGCTCGTCGCGTCCAGCTTTCTGGACCCTAGGTCTGGTTCCAGCGCTCGATCACGCGGACGTCGCGCTCCCAGCCGAGCAGGCAGATCGCGGCCGTGCCGAGGTGCAGGTGCCCGCCGAATGTCCCCGGCTGGCCGACCCAGCGGGCGCCGAGCATGCGCAGCACATGGCCGTGGGCGACCAGCGCGACGTCGCCGTCGACGCCGTCGACCTCGGCGATGATCCGGTCGGCGCGCGCGGCGACGTGCTCGGTCGTCTCGCCGTTGGGGACGCCGTCGCGCCAGAGGTACCACTCGGGACGGTCCTCGCGGATCCGCTTGGTGGTCAGGCCCTCGTAGTCGCCGTAGTCCCACTCCATGAGGTCGTCGCGCAGCTCCATGCGCTCGCCCAGACCGGCCAGCTCGGCGGTCTCACGGGCGCGGCTCAGCGGGCTGACGAGCACGCGGGCGAAATCGTGGCCCTTCAGGCGCTCGGGCAGCGCGCGCGCCGCGTCGCGGCCCTCGTCCAGCAGCGGCATGTCCGTACGCCCCGTGTGCTGGCCGCTCTTGGACCACTCGGTGGCGGCGTGGCGGATGAGCCAGACCGAGTCAGCCATCGAGGGCCGCCTCGTCCGCGACGATCTCGAGGCTGCCGCGGTCCAGCAGCGAGGCCGGCACCTCGGGGTCGGGCCCCGCGATGACCCGCGCGAGCATCGGCGCCTTGTCGGCCCCGGTGACGACGAGCAGGATCCGGTGGGCCTCGTTGAACTTGCTCAGCGTCAGCGTCACGCGCTCTGCAGGCGGCTTGGGCGAGTCGTGCACCGGCAGGCACACCCCCTCCTGCTGAACCTGCGGGAGGCCAGGGAACAGCGACGCCGTGTGGCCGTCGGGGCCCATGCCGTTCAGCGCGACGTCGAGCACGGCGCCGTCCAGCTCCTCCGAGTAGGCCTGAGCAGCGCCGCCGACGCCGCGGTCGACGGCCACCGGGTGCCACGTCGCGCCCGGTGCATCGAGGTGCTCGGTCGCCAGGCGGTGCGTGGACTCCTCGTCGTCGAGGGGCACGATGCGCTCGTCGCCGTACCAGAGGTGGACGTCCGACCACTCGGGGACGAGTGCGTTCAGGCGGTCGTAGACGCGCGCGACGGTCGAGCCGCCCGACAGCGCCACGTGGGCCTCGCCGCGCACCGCGCGGGCGGCGTCGATCGCGGTGGCCACGACCTGCGCGACGCGGTCGGCGACCTCGTCGGCGTCGGCGCAGCGGGAGACGGTGGGATCACTCATGGGGTGGGGGCTTCCCTTCGGCGGTCGTCGAGCAGCGGCTGCGCCGAGGCGAGGTTGCGATCGGCGGCGATGACGTGCATCACGGCGTTGATGAGGGCCAGGTGGGTGAAGGCCTGCGGGAAGTTGCCCAGGTGGCGTCCGGAACGGGCGTCGATCTCCTCGGCGTACAGGTCCAGCGACGACGCGTAGCCGAGCATCCGCTCGCAGAGCGAACGGGCGCGGTCGTGCTCGCCGATCTCCGCCAG
>JBDTYI010000014.1:0-9942 GCA_040005775.1 Solirubrobacteraceae bacterium | reverse complement strand
CGGCGAGCGCGGGGTGGTCGTGGACGCGCAGGTCGCGCCGGAACCAGACGACGGCTGTCGTGGGCATCGTGGGGGTACGAAGTCAGCCGGCTTGCGGGACCACGCGGACGAGGTCCATGCCCGCCGAGCCGCGACCGCGGCAGCTCAGGGCGACGCGCGTCGGCGGCCCGGCGCCCGCGGCGGCAGGCCCGGCGTCGACCGCGGTGAACGCGCGGCCGTCGCCGCTGGCGTAGATGCCGACCGTCCCGTCGGGAGTCGCGCTCACCAGCAGCTGCGGGCGCGCGCCGGCGGGCGCGGGCGCGGAGGGGCCGAGCGTCACCTCATCGCCCGCGACGCGGAAGGCGCGCACGCGCCCGGCGCGCAACTCGATGCCGCGCAGCAGCCGGCCCGGGCCGTGGGCCGCCAGGCCGACGGCGGCGCCCCCCGGCACGACCGCGGCGCGCGCGGTGAAGCGGTCGACCGCCACCTGGCGCGCGACGAAGTGCAGCGCGCGGGCGCCGTGGCAGCGCAGGCTCGCGGTGCCGCCGGCGACGCGGACGTCGGGGGCCCGGTCCCACGGCCACTCCCAGCCGGTCGCGAGCGTGGTCCCCCCGAAGCCGTCGGTGAAGCCCGCCGGCGCGGGCGCGCCGGCGGTCCCCAGCGGCGCGGGCGCGGACGCCGCGGGCCCGGCGCCCCCCGCGATCACCGGCCCGTCGGGCCCGAAGTCGACGCGGTCCAGGAGCCCCGATCGCCGCCCGTCGAGCACGTCGCCGGCCGCGTAGGCGTGATGCAGGAGGAACAGGCCCCGGCCGGCGAGGTCCACCGTGGTGCCATGGCCGGGACACTTGAACGTCGTGTTGCCGGTCAGCAGCGGGTTGTGCGGGTCCTTGACGTAGGGGCCGAGCAGCGACGGCGCCCGCGCGACCCCCTCCCCGTACGTGCACGGCGGCCGGCAGCAGTGCCCGCCCGCGTAGAAGAGGTAGTAGGAGCCGCCGCGGCGCACGAGGTCGGGCCCTTCGGTGACGCCCTGCTCCCAGCGCGCGCCCGGACCGAGCAGCGCGTGCTCGCGCCCGACAGTGCGCAGGCGCCGCAGGCTGAAGCGCTGCGCCGCGAGGCCGTTACCGGTCCCCATGTTCTTGAACAGCAGCCAGCGCGAGCCGTCGGCGTCGGTGAACGGGTCGACGTCGATCGTCCCGCCCGGCTTGCACAGCACCGGGCCCTTGTCGGTCCACGGACCCTCGCCGCGCGCGGCCACCGCCACGCCCAGGCACGGGCGCCCGCCCTTCCGACTGGCGGAGTAGAAGGCGTAGAAGCGCCCGGACCAGCGCACGAGCTCCGGCGCCCAGTAGTTGCCGTTGGTCCACGCGGGCGGCGTGCGCAGGATCGATCCGACTCGGGTCCAGCGCACGAGGTCGCGCGAGCGGAACACCGGGAAGGACGGCGCCCACGACGCGCTCGTCGCGCTCGCGTAGAAGGCGCCGCCGGCGTGCACGACCGTCGGGTCGGGGTAGTCGCCGGGCAGCACCGGGTTCGAGACGGCCGACTGCGAGCGTGCCGCGCCGGGAACCGCCAGGGCGAGCACGAGCGCCAGCGCGACAAGCGCCGCGTGGCGCCGCGGAACGGTCATCGAGGTCAGGTTGGCAGACGCAGCGGAGAACGCGGTGTTAAGGGCCCGTTGTGCGCTCCCCGTGTTCAGGCGGCGCTCAGGCGATCGCGGGAACGTCGTCGCCATGGCGCGGATCCTGGTGCTCGGGCTGCTCACGGCCGTCGCCGCTGCGCTGCACACCCACGCGCTGGACGCCGGCTACTGGATCGACGAGGGCATCTCGGTCGGCATCTCCTCCCACCATCTGGTCGCGATCCCAGGCGTCCTGCGCCAGGACGGCTCCCCGCCGCTGTACTACCTGCTGCTGCACGGGTGGATGGCGCTCTTCGGGTCGAGCCCGGTCGCGACGCACGCGCTGTCGGCGGCCTTCGCGATCGCCGCCGTCCCCGCCGCGTACTGGGCGATCGCACCGCTGAGCGCCGGCGGCGGGCTCGTCGCGGCGGCGATCATCGCGCTCGACCCATTCGTAGGCCTCTACGCCGACGAGACGCGGATGTACTCGCTCGTGCTGCTGCTGTCGGTGGTGGTCTGCGGGTGCTTCCTGCGCGCGCTGGTGCTGGGGCGGGCGCAGGCGGCGGCGCCGCTGGCGATTGCGCTCGCGCTGCTGCTCTACACGCACGCTTGGGGCGCGTTCCTCGCGGCGTCGGCCGGTGCCGCCTGGCTGGGGCTCGTCGCGCTCGGGCCACACCGCCGCGAGCTGCTGCGCACCGGGGCGATCGCCTTCGGCGGCGCGCTGGCGCTGTTCGCGCCGTGGGTGCCGACGCTGCTCTACCAGGCGCGCCACACCGCCGCACCGTGGTCGCACCGGCCCGTGCTGCCCTCGCTGGGCACGGCGATGACCCGCATGGGCAGTGGGCAGCGCGCCGACCTGGTCCTGTCCGCCCTGCTCGTCGTCGGCGGCGTGTTCGCCCTGGTGCGCGGAGGTCCCGGGATGCGCTCCGGGGTGCTCGCCCTTCTGGTCCTCGCCGCCGCGACGCTGCTCGGCGCGTGGGCCTACTCGCGCTACGGCTCGCCGGCCTGGGCGCTGCGCTATCTCGTCGTCGTCCTCGGCCCGCTGGCGCTCGTGATCGGGCTCTGCGCCGGGCGCATCCCGATGGTCGGGCCCGTGGCGGTGGTCGCGGTGCTCGCCGTCGGGCTGCTGGTGTGGGGCGGGCGCCCGACCGACCGCACCCTCGACGACAAGAGCGACGTCGCGAGCGCGGCGGTACGGATGGACCCGCTGCTGCCGCGCGGAACCGTGGTCTTCTCCACCCAGCCCGAGCAGGTGCCCAACCTCGACCACTACCTGCCGGCGGGCATGCGCTTTGTGACGCCGCTCGGCGCCGTGCCCGACGCCGGTGTCTTCGACTGGCGCGACGCGCTCGCCCGGCTGCGCGCCGCGCGCTACGCCCACGTGCTCGGGCCGGCGGTGCGCGCGCTGCGCCGCGGCGAGCGCCTGCTGCTCGTGCAGCCGCGCTTCAGCCGGCCCGACTCGCCCTGGACCGTCGGCATCCGCTCCATCGCCCGGCGTTGGGGGCGGTCGCTGCGCCACGCCGGCGGCCTGCGCCGGATCGCCGTCGTGCGGCCACGGCACGGCAGCTCGCGCTCGACGGTCGTCGAGATCCTCCTGGAGCGCACGTGACCGCGGCGCGCCTGCACCTCCCCGCCCGGCCCGGGTGGTCGTGGAGCGGTGCGTCGGTGACGGTGCGCCGCGCGGTGGCCGCGGTGCTGCTCGTGGCCATCCTCGTGCCCGCCCTGCTGCTGCGCCTGGACGCCGCGACCGGCCGCGCGCATCACCTGTCGGCCGACGAGAAGGCCTACCTCGCCGTCGCGGCCGGGATCCGCCAGCGTGGCGTCTACGGCAACCGCGTGCTCGAGCACCCGTTCCACTGGGCGCCCGGGGCACCGGCGCTCTTCGCGCTGGCCGACCGCCTCTCCGGCCACGGGGCCGACGGCACGGTCGACCGGCGCTCGGCCCGCACCGCCCAGGCCGTCGTCGGCACGCTCACCGTCGGCGCCGCGTTCGCGCTCGCGGCGGTGCTCGCTGGGTTGTGGGCCGGGCTTGCCGTCGCGGCGGCGGTCGCGTTCTACCCGCCGGCGATCGAGGCGTCGTCGCTGCTGGTGAGCGAGCCGCTGGGCGCGCTGGCGATCACGGCGGCGTTCGCACTTCTCGCGTGGGCGGTCCGCCGGGGTGGGGCGGCGTGGTACGCCGTCGCGGGCGCGGCGCTGGGCGCTGCGTGCCTGGTGCGCGCCGACGTCCTGCTGGGTGCACTCGTGCTGGTCGTCGGCGTCGCCGTCGCGGGGTGGCGCTCCGGCGGCCGCGGGACCGGGCTGCGCGCGGGCGCCGCGCTGCTCGCAGGGATGCTCGTGCTGCTGGCGCCGTGGACGGCCTTCGCCAGCCGCCGCGCCCACGCGTTCGTGCCGATCACCGACGGCGGCGCCTCGACGCTGTTCGTCGCGACCTACCTGCCCGGGCACGGCACGATCTTCGGGCTCAAGCACGCCCTGCTGGGCGAGCTCGTGCGCCGTCACCCGCGCTATCGCCACGTGCCGATCCAGCGGATCTCGTCGAGCGCCTTCCTGAACACGGTCGCGGCGCGCCATCCCCAGCTCACGCACGATGCCGCGATCTCCGCCGAGCTGCGGCGCAACCTGCGCGTGTACGTGCTCGGCCGACCGGTCGCGTTCGCGAAGCTCACCGCGACGAAGATCGGCCGCATGTGGGGGGCGCCGTTCCGCGGGACCTACCGCCGGGGGACCGCGACGCTGCTGTGGACCCACCGGGTGCTGCTGGCGCTGGCGCTCCTCGGGCTGCTGTGCGGCCTGTGGCGACGACGGAGCGCGCCCCTCGTCCTCGTGGCGCTCGGGCTGCTGGTGATCGCCGCGGTAAACGTCGCGTTCGTGGCCGAGGCGCGCCACGCGTTCCGGCTGATGCCCGCCGTGCTCGCGGCGGGCGCGGCGGGCTGGGCTCTGCTGCTGGCGCGCCCGCGTGAGCCCGCGTAGCCTCCCGGCCATCCGTGCGCCCGAGCCAGAGCCCACCACGTGCCCCGGCTGCGGGCTCGTCCGCGCGTCGGCCGCCCGGATCACCCACGGCTACATCGGCGCCTCCGCCGCGTGCTGGGAGCTCTACGGCCGGGTGCTCGCCCGCGAGTACGGCGCCTACGCCACGCACGCCAACCACCGCGTGTCGGTCGACGCCTACGCCGTGCAGCACCCGGGCGTCGACGGGCCACAGGCGATGCGCTCGGTGGCCATGCACCTCATGCGCCTGTGCCTCGTCTACGAGCGCGGGATGCCGCCGGCGGAGGGCCGGGGGATGGCGCCGCGCCTGATCGCCCAGCCGTCGGACGTGGCCTGGCTCGAGCCGCCCGCCGATCGCGGCGCGGTCACGGTGGCGGACGTCGCAGCGGCCGGCAGCCCCGACGAGCACCTCGTCCGCGCGGACGCCTGGGGCCGCGCGGCGTGGCACGCATGGTCGCCCCACCACGCCACGGTGCGCCGCTGGCTCGACGCGACGCTCGCGCCCGCGTGAGCGGCGCCGCCGACATGGGGCGCCTGGTGGCCGTCTGCCCCGACTGCCCCGGCATCGTCGCGGCCGTGTCGCGCTTCCTGTTCGAACAGGGCGCGAACATCGCCCAGTCCGACCAGTACTCCACCGACCACGAGGGCGGGCGCTTCTTCCTGCGCATGGAGTTCCATCTGGCCGGCCTCGCGGATCGCCGGGCCGGGCTGGCCGAGGCGTTCGCCGCCGCAGTCGCCGGGCCGCTGGGAATGGAATGGCGCCTGACCGATGCCGCGCTGCCCAAGCGCGTCGCCATCCTCGTCTCGCGCGAGGACCACTGCCTGCTCGACCTCCTGTGGCGCTGGCGCCGCAGCGAGCTGCCCGTCGAGATCGGGCTCGTGATCTCGAACCACGCCGACCTCGGCGAGGACGTCCGCCGCCTGGGTGCGCCGTTCGAGCACGTCCCGGTCACTCCGGAGACGCGCACGGAGGCCGAGCAGCGCCAGCTCGCGCTGCTCGCGGGCCGCTTCGACCTCGTGGTCCTCGCGCGCTACATGCAGATCCTCTCCGGAGCCTTCCTGGAGCGCGTCGGGGCGCCGGTGATCAACATCCACCACTCCTTCCTGCCCGCCTTCGCGGGCGCCGGCCCGTACGAGCGGGCGCGTGAGCGCGGGGTCAAGCTCATCGGGGCGACGGCCCACTACGTCACCGAGGAGCTCGACGCCGGGCCGATCATCGAGCAGGACGTCATCCGCGTCACGCACCGCGACGACACCGGGTCCATGGCGCGGCTCGGAGCCGACATCGAGCGGACCGTGCTCATGCGCGCGGTGCGCCGCCACTGCGAGGACCGCGTGCTGCTCAACGGCAGCACGACCGTCGTCTTTTGACGCGCGTCCTCGTTGTCTCGGCGTCGATCGGCGAGGGGCACGACCTCCCCGCGCGGCGGCTGGCCACCGCGCTGCGCGAGCGCGGCACCGACGCCGCGATCATCGACGGGCTCGACGCGGCGGGGCCGGTGGCGCGCGCGCTGGCGGGCGGGGCGACGCAGCTCGAGTCGCGCGCCGGCAACGTCGCCTTCGACATCGGCCATCGCTTCGTCTCGGAGTGGCGGCCGACGCGGCGCTTCAGCGCACGAACGATCCATGCCGTCGGGCGCCGGGGGCTGCTGCGCGCCGTCACCGCGTTCGCGCCCGACGTGGTGGTGTCGACCTACCCGGGCGCGAGCGAGATCCTCGGGCGCCTGCGGCTCGCGGGCGCCCTCGGCGTGCCGGTCGTGTCGGCGGTCACAGATCTCGCCTCGCTGCGCTACTGGGCGCACCCCGGCGTGGACCTTCACCTCCTCATCCACCCCGAGTCCGAGGCGGAGGTGCGGTCGATCGCCGGGCCCACAGCACGCGTGCAGGCCGCCTACGGGTTCAGCGACCCGGCGTTCCGCCACCCGCCCGCGCCGGAGGCCGCCCGTCGTGCGATCGGCCTGCCGCTCGGTGGCCCGCTGGTCGTCGTGTCCGGCGGCGGCTGGGCGGTCGGCGACCTGGGCACCGCGGT
Source organism: Solirubrobacteraceae bacterium (assembly GCA_040005775.1). GTDB lineage: Bacteria > Actinomycetota > Thermoleophilia > Solirubrobacterales > Solirubrobacteraceae > JAOPZW01. The sequence goes on along the minus strand of JBDTYI010000014.1, from coordinate 3,328 downwards.
CGACGAGGCGCTGCGGGCCCAGGCCCGCGTGCTGGTGCTCGCGGGTCGCAACGAGGGGGCCCGCGCCCGGCTCGCGGCGCGGTATGCCGAGCGCGACGACGTCGCGGTCTGGGGCTTCACGGAGCAGATGCCCGCCGTGCTCGCGGCGGCCGGCGTGCTGGTGCACTCCACGGCCGGGCTCACGGTGCTCGAGGCGCTGATGAGCGGCTGCCGGCCGATCTCGTTCGGGTGGGGCCGCGGCCACATCCGGGCCAACAACCGTGCCTATGCCCGCTTCGGGCTGGCCGAGGTCGCCGCCACGCCCGCGGATCTCCGCGCGGCGCTGGCGCGCGCGCTGGCGGCGCCGCGGGCCGCGCCCTGGGCGCCCGACCTGCCCGAGGCCGCCGACCTCGTGCTCGCGGAGGCTCATCATCCCGCGTGACGGATTCGCCCGACGGCCGCCGAGCCCGCCAGCGCCGTCGTGGCCGCCAGCGTGACGAGGAGGCCGAGCACGACGAGCCAGGCTCGGTCCCAGCGGTCGCCGGCGACCAGCGGGGCGAGCACGACCGGGATCGCGACCTGCCCGGCGAGCACCGCCGGGCCGACGGTGGCCACGGTCGCCCGCTGGAGCGCGGCGGCCTCGCTCGCCAGCGCCGCGATCCCGGCGGCGGCGGCCAGCGCCGCCCAAGCGAGCGCCACGGCCTGCAACGGCGAGAGCGCCCCGGAGACCTCGTTGATGGCCAGCGCGGCGAGCGCGTCGGCGCACGCGGTGGCGGCGATCAGCGCCGGCGCCCGCTGCGCCCGCAGCGCGAAGGGCGCGACGGCGAGGGCGCCCAGCACGACGCAGGCGACGGCGAGCGCCGTCGAGTTGCCGCCGCCGCCGCGCTCGGGAGCGGCGAGCACGAGCAGCGACACGCCGAGGATCACCCCGGCCGCGCCGAGCATCTCGCGCCGGCCGGCGCGCTCGCCGAGGACCGTGTGGCCGAGCACGAGCAGCAGGACGAGCCCGAGCGCGAGCACCGGCTGCACGAGCGACAGCGGCGCGCCGCGCAGCGCGAGCACCTGGAGGCCGAACCCGGCGACGCTCAGCGCCATCGCCGCGAGCCACAGCGGGCGCCGCAGCAGGCGGGCGAGCAGCCGCGCCGACGGGGCGCCGCCGTCGTCGGCCCGGCGCGCCTCGACCGCCTGGAGGACATAGGAGACCTCGAAGGCGACGGCGGCCGCCCCAGCCAGCGCGAGCCCGGCGGCAGTGGTCACGGCCTGTGGCCGCTAGGCGAGATCGCGCGCGGGCTCGAGCGAGCGGACGGCGCGCGCGCCGCCGCTGAGGATCGAGAGCACCAGGCCCGCGCCCGCGGCACCGAGCACGAGCAGCGTCACGTCGAGGCGCGCCATGTCCAGCGCGTGGGTCACGGGCGGCGCGAGCAGGGGCAGCATCACGATCGCGCCGAGCGTCCACGACAGCCGACTCGACAGCGCGCGGTTGGCGGCCGTGGTGCAGATGACCGCGAGCGCGGCGACGATCCCGACCGTGCGCGCCTGCTCCCCGGACAGGCCCATCGAGTCGATCGCCTCGACGTAGCCGAGCACGGCGAAGACGGCCACCGCGGCCAGCAGCACCGTCCACAGCGCCGTGCGCAGCGCGGGCACGTGGCGCGCGGAGCGCACGGGCGCGGCGGCGGGCACGGCGGCGGCGTCGCCGGCGCGGTGCCAGTCGACGTAGCGGCGCACGCCCTCGCCGAACGAGGTCGTCGCCGTCCAGCCGAGCTCCTTCGTGGCCCGCGCACCGGACACGCGCGCCCCGGCGAAGTCGCCTGCACGGCCCTCGGTGTGGACGATCTCCACGGCGCCGACGGCGGCCGAGACGCTCTCGGCGATCTGGCGCACCGAGACGTCCTCGCCGCCGACGAGGTTGTAGACGCGGCCCGCCGCGCACGGCGCGAGCGCCGCTACGACACCTTCGGCGAGGTCCTCGACGTAGACGAAGCGCCGCGACTGCAAGCCGTCACCGGCGATCGTCAGCGGCTCCCCCGCGAGGGCCTTGTTCACGAAGATCGGCAGCACCGCGGCGGGACGGGCGCGCGGGCCGTAGGGGATGCCGAAGCGCAGGATCGTCGACGGCACGCCGTAGAGCTCCTGATAGGAGCGGCAGTACATCTCGCCCGCGACCTTCGTCGCGGTGTAGAAGTGGCTGGGGAGCGCGAGGCCGGTGTCCTCGTCGACCTCGTCGGCGACGACGTCGGAGTAGGCCCAGATCGTGGAGGCGTAGAGCACGCGCGCGCCGGTGGCCCGGGCCGCCTCGAGCACGTTGAGCGTGCCGCGGGCGTTGAGCGCTTCGGCGCCCTGCGGGTCGGCCGCGACCTCGCCGACGTCGGCGGCCGCGGCGAGATGCACGATCGCGTCGCAGCCCTCGGCGGCCGTGCGCACCGCGGCGGCGTCGAGGAGGTCGCCCTGGACGGCTTCATGGTCGTCGTGGCCGGGGTAGGACGACGGGCGGGCGTCGAAGATCCGCGGGTCGTGGCCCGCGGCGGCGAGCCGATCGACGACGTGGGAGCCGATGAACCCGGCACCTCCGGTGACGAGGATCCTCATGCGGCCTCCGGCCGGTAGTAGAGCGGAACGCACCAGTGGTGCCCGGCGACCCAATCGGTGTTGGGCAGGTCGTCGCCGGTGCCCATGATGCGGTGGCAGGGGTCCTCGTAGACGCGCCCGGTGGAGCGTTCGATCGGGTCGAAGACGATGTACTTGTAGAGACCGGAGGTCATGCCGGCGGGCAGCTCGAGGCGGTTCGGGTGCTGGCGGTCGAGCTCGGCCCGCGCCATTGCGTTCTTCCACGCGACGACGTCGGCCAACCGCTCCACCTGGACGAGGCCGAGCGCGGCGGTGAACTCGGACATACGGAAATTCAGCCCGTGGACGGCGTGATCGGGCTTTCCGTAGTTGCGAAAGGCACGGGCGAAGGCGAGCAGTTCGGGGTCACGAGAGACAAGGACACCACCCTCGCCGGTCGAGATCGTCTTCGTGGCGTACAGCGAGTAGATGCCCGCGTCGCCGTAGCCCCCGGCGCGCCGGCCGTTCCAGGCGGCGCCGTGGGCGTGCGCGCAATCCTCGAGCAGCGTGACGCCCCGCGTGCGGCAGAGCGCGGCGATGGCCTCGCTGTCGAAGGCGATGTGGCCGCCGATGTGGACGAGGAACACCGCGCGCACGTCGTCGTGGGCGTCGAGCAGCCGCTCGACCTCGGTCAGCGACAGGCACAGATCGTCGCGGCGGCAGTCGGCGAAGACCGGCGTTGCCCCCGCCTCGATGATCGCCAGCGGCGTGGCCATGAACGTGTTGGAGGGCACGATCACCT
>JBDTYI010000013.1:0-13599 GCA_040005775.1 Solirubrobacteraceae bacterium | reverse complement strand
CTACGCGATCGACCACTTCCGCGCCGTCGGGAACAAGGTCTACGCCGTGGGCACGCTCAAGGGCACGGTCAAGAACCGCAAGGTCACGCGCGAGAACCTGTCGATCCCGGCCACCCTCGCGGGCGATCCGGCCGCCAGCGGCGCCCGCGCCGCGCAGCTGCCCCCCAGCAGCCCGGTACCTGCCGGGTCCTGAACCTGGTGCTCGGGCCGCTCGACCTGAACCTGCTCGGCCTCCGTATCCAGCTCAACCAGGTCCAACTGCGCATCACCGCCGTCCCCAGCACCCTGCCCGGCGGCGGCCTGCTCGGCGACCTGCTGTGCGGCATCACGAACCTGCTGAACCCGACCGGCCTGCTGGGCAACCAGCTCGCCGCGGTGCTCAACAGCATCTTCGCGCTCCTGCCCCCCACCCCCGCCCGCTAGCAGCACACGTCGCGATCGCATGGCCCGGCGCTAGCGTGCCGGGCCATGCACCGCGATCGCTTCCCCGGCCTCGCCGACGGCTGGGCCCGCCTCGACGGACCCGCCGGCACCCAGATGCTCGACACGGCCATCGAGGCCATGAGCGACTGGATGCGCTCCGGCGACGGGGCGAACCACGGCGGCGCCTTTCAAGCCGCCCACCGCACCGACGCGCTCCTGGAGCGCACGCGCATGAGCGTCGCCCGCCTCCTCGGCGGCGCCCCGGGCGAGATCGCCTTCGGACCCTCCATGACCGCGCTGACGATGCGCTTCTCGGCCGCCGTCGGACGCACGCTCCAGGCCGGCGACGAGATCGTCTGCACGCGGCTGGACCACGACGCCAACGTGGCGCCATGGCTCATCGCCGCCGGCCGCGCCGGCGCCGTCGTGCGCTTCGCCGACCCCGAGCCGGAGACGCTCGAGCTGCCGGTCGCCAACGTGGAGGCACTGCTGAGCCAGCGGACCCGGTGGGTGGCCGTGACGGCGGCGTCGAACGCCGTCGGGACGATCCCCGACCTGCCCGGCATCATCGCCGCCGCCCACGCCGCGGGCGCGCGCGTGTTCGTCGACGCCGTGCACGCCACGCCGCACCGGGCGATCGACGTCGCCGCGCTGGACTGCGACGCCCTGGCCTGCTCGGCCTACAAGTGGTTCGGCCCGCACGTCGGCGTGCTTTGGGCCCGCCGCGGGCTGCTGGAAGAGCTGACCCCGGACAAGCTGCGCCCGTCCTCCGACGAGGCCCCCGACCGCTGGGAGCTGGGAACCCTGCCGTTCGAGTCGCTGGCCGGCGTCGCGGCCGCCGCGGACTTCATGAACGAGCTGGACCGCGAAGCGCTCTCCCACCATGAGGAGCACCTGCTCGGACGCATGACCGGCGGCCTGCAGGCGATTGAGGGCGTGACGCTGCACGGCGCCGCGCTCGACCGGACCCCGACAGTCATGTTCACCGTCGCGGGGCTGTCGTCGGCGGAGGTCGCCGCGGCGCTGGCCGCCAAGGGCGTCGCCGTGTGGGACGGCGACTACTACGCGCTCGAGCTCAGCCGCCATCTCGGGCTCGCGGAGCACGGGGCCGTGCGCGCGGGCTGCGTGGCCTACAACGACGCCGGGGACGTCGACCGGCTGCTGAGCGCGGTGGCCAACCTCAGACTTCCAGCGACAGCTGAGGCGACGCGCTGACCACGGGCAGCGCGGGCTCCTCGAACGCCGCCACGCGCACGCCCAGCAGGCGCACGGGCCGCGCCGGCGCGTAAGCGCGCAGCAGGTCCAGCGCGACCGAGGTGACCGTCTCGGTGTCGTTGGTGCGGGCGTCGAGCGTCCGGGCGCGCGTCACGGTGGTCCAGTCGTCCAGGCGGACCTTGATCGCGATCGTGCGTCCCGCGACCTCCTTGCGCTGGAGGTGCCCGCAGAGCCCCTCGGCGAGCCGCACGATCGTCGCCTCCAGCTCCTCGGCATCGCTGACGTCGAAGGGGAACGTCGTCTCGTTGGAGCGCGACTTCGCGGCGCCGGGCTTCTCCACCGGCGAGGAGTCATAGAAGAACGCGCGGGTCTTCAGGTAGCGGCCCATGCGCTCGCCGAAGCGCTGGACGAGCCGGTCCTCGTCATGGCCCTGCAGGTCGCCGACCGTGACGATGTCCAGCTCCGCGAGCCGCTCGGCCGTCTTGGGCCCCACCCCCTGGAGGATGCGCACCGACTTGGCCGCGAAGCGCTCGCACGCGTGCTGGCGCGACATCGCCACGAACGCCCGCGGCTTGAACGAGCCGCTGACCGTCTTGGCGACCAGGCGCGAGGGGCCGATGCCGACCGACACGACCATGCCCGTCTGCTCGTGGACCTCGGCGACCAGCGCCCGCAGCACCCGCAGGGGCTTGTCGTGCTCGGTGACGTCGAGGTAGGCCTCGTCGATGCCGACCTGCTGCACACGCTCGATGCGCGCGCGCACGATGTCCCACACCTCGCGGCTCTTGACGCGGTAGGCGTCGTGGTCGGGGGCGATGAAGACCGCCTGCGGGCACAGCGACCGCGCGCGGGCGGCGGGCATCGCGGAGTCGATGCCGAACTTGCGCGCCTCGTAGCTGGCGGTGGTGACGACCGCGCGCGGGCCGGTGCCCGCGACGACGAGCGGGAGCCCCTTGAGCTCGGGGCGGCGCAGCAGCTCGACCGACGCGTAGAAGGCGTCGATGTCGCAGTGCGCGATGACACGGCGCGGGGGCTCGGGGGGCGGTGACGACAACCTCCCGAGCCTACGCCGGGGTCATGACGGGACTAGCGCGTGACGCCGATGGTTCCGACGCCGCTGAAGTGCAGGCGCCGGCGCGTCGCGCTCGTGAGATCGAACTCGCGGCCGCCCACGTAGGGGCCGCGGTCGACGACGCGCGCGCGGACGATGTGCGAGCCCTTGCGCAGGGTCAGCCGGGTGCCGCAGGGCAGCGACTTGTTCGCGACGCCGATCGTGCTCGGCGTGAGACGACCGCCGCAGCCGAGCTTGTTGCCGTACAGGCCGGGGCCGTACCACGACACGGTCGCGTGGCGGTAGGCGTTCAGGCGGCCGACGCTTTCGGGGTGGCCGCCGGCGACGATGCGCAGCGACGCGCTCTGGGGGCGCGGCGGGCGGTAGCTGACGCGGAACGCGCCGCCGGCGCGCGTGGCCGTGCGGGCAACCGTGGTCCAGCGGCTGCCGTGGCGCTTCTGCAGCGACACGCGCGCGCCCGGGTTGCCGGGGGCGACGGTGCCCGCGACCGAGGCGCGGCGACCGGCCAGGACGTTCAGCACCGACCTGCGCGGCTGGATGTCGGCGACGGATGCGGGGCGAGCGGCCTGAGAATGGGCCGTGGCGGCCGAGACGGACAGGATCGTTATGGCGGTGAGCGCGGCGAGCGCCATCATGGCGCCCAGGACGCGCGGATTCGGTTGCGGCCTCATCGTGAGGTCGTCCTCCTTGCGTGTGGGGAATGCCCATGCGGACGCGCCGTGCGACGGCGCTCTGTCTCTGGCGGACGGCCCTGGGGTGTTTCGGACGGGCCGGCGGTCGAGACTCCGCGATCCCGCGCTCGGCTTCGGCGCGGGGCGACGGGCGGTACGAACAGAAGTTCGTGACAACACGTTACAAGGTGTCGGACGAGCTCCTGTGCGGTGCGTCACACAGGCACATCGGGCACGCCGGCCTCGGGCGTGCCGGCGAGCGTCAGCGCCAGCAGCGCGGCCGGGACCGCGGCGAACGGCTTCTCCGGATCGGCGGCCGCGGCATCCTGGCCGATCGCCAGCAGGCGGTCGGCGTAGGCCAGCAGGTCGCGGACGGGCCCGGCCTCGCGGCAGGTGCGACAGGCGACGCGCGCCAGCGCGACGGCCTCCGACGGATCCAGACCGCGGAAGCCGAGCTGCAGGGCGGTGGAGCAGTAGGTCACGACGCGCTCGGCCTCGATGACCCGCTCGCCGACGGCGTGCAGCCCCGGCGCCGGGCCCAGGTCGGCCGGGTCCTCCCCGGCCACCACGCGCTCGAGCTGACCGCCGGCGATCGCGTGGCGCTGCTCGGCGCCCAGCCCGACCGCGGCCGACACCCGGCGGAACATGAGGCCCGCGAACGTCCCCGGTCCATAGGGCATGTCGCTGGCGTAGAGGATCTGCCCGGGCGGGATCGTGGCGTAGAGCTGGAGCTGGTCGGCGACCTGCCACCAGGCGGTGTCGAAGTACAGGTTTCCCAGCTGCGCCGCCGCGTCGGCGATCCACCCGAGGTCGCTGATGCCCGCGTGGGCGAGGATCAGCCGCGCGCCCGGATAGTCGCGCGCAAGGTCGACGACAGCCTCCCCCAGGTGCGGGATGCCGCGCCCGGCGTGGAAGAGCACTGGGGCGCGCGCCTCGTGGGCCAGCGCGACGACCTGTTCCACGACAGGATGGGGCAACCCGAACGCGTCTGAGCGCGGGTGCAGCTTGAAGCCCCGCGTGCCGGCCGCCAGGCAGCGCTCGGCCTCGGCCAGCGCACCCTCGGCGTTCGGCGCGATGCGCGACAGCGGCAGCAGTCGCCCCCCGGACGCCGCGCACGCCTCCAGCACCGCGTCGTTGGCCCGCGGGTAGCCGTCGGGCTCGTGCATCGCGAACAGCAGCGCGCGGTCGTGGCCCGCCGCGTCGAGGCCCTCCACGACCTCCTCCGCCGTTGCCGTGCGCCCGTCGGGGTCGTTGTGGCCGATGTGGGTGTGCGCGTCGAACCACAGCGGCGCGGCGAGCTCGTCGTAGCCCGTGGAGTACACGGGCTTCAGCCGGGGGTCGATGACGCTGCCGTTGATGGGCACGGCGGCGAATCTAATGGATCGCGGCGATGCCGCTACGCGGCGACAGCGGTCGCCCGGGGGCCCTGGGCGGCCTCGTACTCGTCGCGCAGCTTGGCCAGGCCGAGGCGGATGCGGCTCTTGGCGGTGCCCAGCGGCACGTTGGAGCGACGTGCGATCTCGTCGGCGGTCATGCCGCCCCAGTAGGCGAGCACGACGGCCTCGCGCTGGCTGTCGGGCAGCGAGACGAGCGCTTCGCGGACGTGCGCGCGCTCGTCGGTGAGCTCGGCCATCACGTCGGGGCGCTCCTCGATGCGACCTTCGTCGCGGGCGACGACGACCTTCAGCCGGTCCGAGGCGCGCCCGGCGGCCTGGCCTTCGCGCCAGAGGTCCAGCGCACGACTGCGGGCCATCAGGCGCAGGTAGCTGCCCAGCTCGCCGCGGCGGGAGTCGAACTTCTGCGGCGTGCGCCACACCTTGATGAACACGTCCTGCGCCACGTCCTGGGCCAGGGTCGCGTTGTTGAGGATGCGGAACGCGGCGCCGCGGACGCCCCGGATGTGCTCGTCGTACACGCGGGCGAAGACGACTGGGTCGGACAGGTTCATGTGTGGGGTGTACCTCATGTTCGCAAACTTTACACATGTTGTTGAAGGTTTGTCGAACTTCCCTGCGATGAGAGAATCGCCGCGTGGCCAACCGCGACCGCCTGACCGCCCTCGACGCGACCTTCCTCCACCTCGAGACCGCAGGGGCGCACATGCACGTCGCCTCCGTGCTGATCTTCGAAGGGGCGGCACCGGAGTACGAGGACTTCGTGTCGTTCATCGAAGGCCGCCTGCACCTCGTGCCGCGCTACCGCCAGAAGCTCGCGGCGGTGCCCCTGGGCCAGGGCCGCCCGTCGTGGGTCGACGACCCGCACTTCAACGCGCGCTACCACGTGCGCCACAGCGCGCTGCCCACCCCGGGCAGCGACGAGCAGCTGCGCAACCTCGCCGGGCGGCTCTTCGCCCAGCCGCTGGACCGCGCCAAGCCGCTGTGGGAGATAAACCTCGTCGAAGGCCTCGAGGGCGACGACCGCTTCGCCCTGATCTCCAAGACCCACCACGCGCTCGTCGATGGCGTCAGCGGCGTGGACATCACCTCCGTGCTCTTCGACACCTCCCCCGACCCGGTGCCGGCCGCGCGCGAGCACGGTGTGTGGGCGCCGCGGCCCGAGCCCTCTCCCGCCGAGCACCTGACGCGGGCGCTGCTGGAGCGCGCGACGATGCCGGGCGAGGCCGTCCGCGGCGTGCGCGCACTCACCCGCGGGCCGCGCCAGTCGCTCGCCAAGGTCCGCGAGCGCCTCGTCGGCATCGGCGCGATGGCGTGGGCGGGCACGAGCCCGGCGCCGCGCACGTCGCTGAACGTGCCGATCGGCCCGCACCGCCGCTACACGTGGGTCGACGCGGACCTCGACACGCTCAAGACGGTCAAGAACGCCTTCGGCGGCACGCTCAACGACGCGATCCTCTCCGCGGTGGCGATTGCCCTCGGGCGCTTCCTGCGCGCCCGCGGCGAGGCGACCGACGGCGTGGTGCTCAAGGCAATGGTGCCGGTGTCGGTACGCGCCGACGGGGCGCGCGGCGCGCTGGGCAACCAGGTCGCGGCGATGTGGGCGCCGCTGCCGATCGGCCTCGAGGACCCGAAGGCCGTCTTCGCCGAGGTCCACGCCGCGATGGCCGACCTCAAGGAGTCCGGCCAGGCCGTCGGGGCGCAGGTGCTCACTGCGCTGGCCGACTTCGCGCCGCCGACGATCCTCAGCCAGGCCGCGCGCGTGCAGGCGCGCCAGCGTTACTTCAACCTCGTGGTCACGAACGTCCCGGGGCCGCAGTTCCCGCTCTACCTGCTCGGCCGCCGCATGCAGCGCTTCTACCCCGTGGTGCCGCTCGCCCACGGCCAGGCGCTGGGCATCGCGATCATGAGCTACGACGGCAAGCTCGGCTTCGGACTGCTGGGCGACTTCGACGCGATGGGAGACCTCGAGGAGATGGCCCGCCACCTCGAGCGCGCGATCGCCGACCTCGCCCGCGCGGCCGCGGCCGGGGCCGGGCCGGCGCCCCGCAAGCGCCGCGCGACGCGAGCGCGCAAGGCCGCGCCCGCGGCGGGCTGAGCGCGCCGGCATTCCGCATACTAAGGGCGGATGCGGATCGCGCTGGCCCAGCTGAACCCCACCGTCGGTGACATCGCCGGCAACGAGCGTCTCGTGATCGAACAGCTCGCGCGCGCCCGCGCCGAGGGCGCCCAGCTGGTGCTCTTCGGAGAGCTGGTCGTCACTGGTTACCCGCCCGAGGACCTGCTGCTCAAGGAGCACTTCCTGGCGCAGGCGCGCGCCGCGGTGGAGCGCATCGCCGCCGAGACGCAGGGGATCGTGGCGGTCGTCGGCTTCCCCGAGCGCGCCGAGGACGCCTACAACGCGGCGGCGATCCTCGCCGACGGCGCCGTGCAGGGCATCTACCGCAAGGTCAACCTCCCCAACTACGGGGTCTTCGACGAGGTCCGCTACTTCCAGGAGGGCCCACCCGACGGCGCCATCATCGAGGTCGACGGCGTGCGCGTCGGCCTCACGATCTGCGAGGACATCTGGGTGCCCGGCCGTCCGCTGATGAGCGAGGCCCTGGCCGGGGCGCAGGTCGTCGTCAACGTGTCGGCGTCGCCGTATCAGGCGGGCAAGGGGCTCGAGCGTGAGCGGATGGTCGCCCAGCGCGCCCGGGACAACCAGGTTGCCGTCGCGTTCTGCGCGCTCGTCGGCGGCCAGGACGAGCTCGTCTTCGACGGCCACTCGTTCGTCGTCGACCACAACGGCACGGTCATCGCCCGTGCGCCCCAGTTCGCCACCGACCTGCTCGTGTGCGACGTCGACGAGCGCGCGGTCGGCGCCGCCCGCCTGCGCGACACCCGCCAGCGCCCCGCCGCCCGCTCCTACCAGACCGCCGTACCGTCGCTCGGGACGTTCACCACCGGTGCGGCGACCGGGACCGAGCACCAGGCCGGCGGCACGCTTGCCGAGCTTCTCGACCGCGACGCCGAGGTGTACGCCGCGCTCGTGCTCGGCACCCGCGACTACGCGGGGAAGAACGGCTTCGAGCACGTCGTGCTGGGCCTCTCGGGTGGGATCGACTCGACGCTCGTCGCGCTGATCGCCGTCGACGCGCTGGGACCCGAGCGCGTGACGTGCGTGACGATGCCCTCGCCCTACTCCTCCAGCGGCACGCGCGGCGACGCCGAGGTGCTCGCGGAGAACCTCGGGGTGGAGCTGCAAGAGCTGCCGATCGGCGACGCGATGGCCGGCTACGACGAGCTGCTGGGTGCGGTGTTCGCCGGGCGTGAGGCCGACATCACCGAGGAGAACCTCCAGGCGCGCATCCGCGGCAACCTGCTGATGGCGCTGTCGAACAAGTTCGGCTGGCTGGTGCTGACGACCGGCAACAAGTCTGAGATGTCGGTGGGCTACTCGACGCTGTACGGCGACAGCGCGGGCGGCTTCGCGGTGATCAAGGACGTGCCCAAGACGCTCGTCTACCGGCTCGTCGACCAGCGCTCGCGCCGCGACGCGGACTCCCCCGTGCCCGAGTCGATCGTGACGCGGCCGCCGTCGGCCGAGCTGCGCCCCGATCAGCGCGACGACGACTCGCTTCCGCCCTACGACGTGCTCGACGCGATCCTCGAGGGCTACGTCGAGCAGGACCTCGGTCGCGACCAGCTCATTGCCCGCGGGCTGCCGGCCGACGACGTCGACCGGGTGATTCGCCTGGTCGACCTCAGTGAGTACAAGCGTCGCCAGAACCCACCGGGGATCAAGGTCACCTCGCGCGCCTTCGGGCGTGACCGGCGCATGCCGATCACCAACCGCTTCGGCGGATGAGCGCGCTCGTCACGGGCTGTGGCAACCCGGGTGGCCTCGGGCTCGCGATCGCCGCCGCGCTGCAGGAGCGCGGGCACACCGTAGCCCGGCACGTCGAGCCCGGACAGGCGGCGCCGGATCCCTGCTTCGCCGCCGACCTGGCCGACCCCGGCGCGCCCGCCCAGCTGCTCGAGCGCGTCGTGGCCGAGCTCGGGCCGGTGACGGTGCTGGTCAACAACGCCGCGCACTCGGCGAGCGACGGCTACGCGGACCTCGACGCGGAGACGATCGACGCGCACCTCGCGGTCAACGTGCGCGCACCGATGCTGCTGAGCACCCTCGTCGCGCGGGGCGGAGGGGTGGGTGGGTCTGGTCACATCGTCAACCTCGTCAGCGGCCAGTTCCTCGGGCCGATGCCCGGCGAGCTCGCCTACACCGCGTCCAAGGGAGCGCTGGAGGCCTTCACCCGCCAGCTCGCTGCGGAAGTGGCGCACCTCGGGATCACGGTCAACGCCGTCGGCCCCGGGCCCAACGACACCGGCTGGATCGACGACGCGATGCGCGCGCAGCTCGCGCCCAGGTTCCCAGCTGGCCGGGTCGGCACGCCGGCCGACGTCGCCCCGCTCGTCGCGTGGCTGTGCTCCGACGAGGCCGCGTGGGTCACCGGGCAGGTCATCCACGCCGAGGGCGGCTTCGCGCGGCGCTAGGCGGGCCGACGGAGCCAACAGGAACGTCGAACGTCGGTCCTACCCCCTCCACAGGGGGTAGGACCGACGTTCGACCCGCTGCCGGCGCTGACGGAAGTCCGCGCGCGCCGGCGGCAGCCTCGCGCCCTCCCGGGCTCAGCTGGGCGGCAGTTCGCGGACGGCGATCGTCATCCGCACCAGGGCGCACAGGCGGCCGTCGTCGTCGGTGATCTCGACCTCCCACACCCACGTCGTGCGGCCGCGATGGCGGCGCTTGGCCTGGGCGTGGATCGTGCCGCTGGTGATCGGCCGCAGGAACGACGTCTGGTTCGACAGGCCCTGCGCGGCCTTGCCCTCGTCGAAGACGGCCATCGCGGTGGCCATCGACGTGATCGACTCCGCGATCGACGCGAAGACCCCGCCGTGCACGAGGCCCATCGGCTGTTTGACCTCGTCGCGCACCGCCACCTGGGCCCGCACGAGCTCGTCGCTGGACTCGAGCACCTCGAGCCCGTAGAGCGCGTCGAAGGTGCGATCGAGTGGGACGCGGGGCTGGAAGGCGGCCATCGGGTGCGGCACGATAGCGAGCCTCGCCGATAGCCTGGCTCGTTGAATGAGCCAGTTCGACTCGCTTCCCGCCGACCAGAAGGCCGTCCTGCAGCTGCTGCTGCGCCAGCGCCGCAGCTACGACGAGCTCTCCGAGCTGCTCAAGCTCGAGCCCGCCGCGGTGCGCGAGCGTGCGCACCGCGCGCTCGACGCGCTGGGGCCGGATGACGGCGCGTCGCTGAGCGACGAGCGCCGCGGCGAGCTCTCCGACTGGCTGCTCGGACAGCGCGCCGGCGCCGAGGCCGAGGAGACCTCGGCCTACCTGGCCGGCTCGGGCTCGGGCCGCGCGTGGGCACGCACCGTCGGCGACCAGCTGCGCCCCGTCGGAGGCGAGCGCATCCCCGAGGTCCCCGCCGAGGGCCGCACCGCGGAAACCGCGCCCGCGCCCGCCGCAGCGGCCTCGGAGGCCGCCGCGCCCGCGGCGATGACCCCCGGCACCCACCGCGTCTCGCGCCGCGGCGGCGCGTTCCTGATCGGCGGCGTCCTCGCGGCCGCGGCGATCATCCTCGTCCTCGTGCTCGTCCTGACCGGCGGCGACGACAAGAAGAACACCGCCAAGGCCTCGGCCACGACAGCGACGACGTCCACGAACGCCGCGCAGCCGACGGTCAAGGCGCAGATCAACCTCACCGCCCCGGGCGGCGGGTCGAGCACCAAGCGCGCCGGCATCCTCTGGATCCTCGACGCCAACGGCCGGCCCGCGTTCACCGCCGCGGCCCAGGGCCTGCCCACCACGAAGGGGAAGGCGTACGGGATCTGGCTGTACACGAGCAAGTCGCAGGCCAAGCTCATCGGCGGATTCGACCAGTACGACAAGCAGGGCCGCGTCCTCGCCTCGGGCGCCCTCTCGGCCGACCCGACGAAGTACAAGGACGTCATCGTCACCAGCGAGCAGGGCGGTCAGCCCAAGACGCCGGGACCGATCGTCCTCCAGGGGGCCGTCGCCAGCGCGACCGCGCCTTCGACGGGCACGGGCACCACGACGACGACTCCATAGCTCGCCCGGCAGCGCGGCAGCGGCGCACCGGCAAGCCTCGGGCGATCCGCCGGGGGTGGGCCGTCTAACCCCGGATAGTCCCGGGCGAGACGGCCCACGCGGCCCCGTCTCCCGCGTGCCCTCAGCCCGCCGGCAGCAGCTTCCCCGGGTTCATCACGCTCGCCGGGTCGAGCTGCGCCTTGAGCGCGCGAAGGGCGTCGAGGCCGGTGTCGCCGGCCTCCGCGGCCATCCAGGGCACGTGGTCGACGCCGACCGCGTGGTGGTGGGTGATCGTGCCGCCGCCGGCGACGATCGCGTCGCACGCGGCGCGCTTGGCCGCGCGCCACTGCTCGATCTCCTCGCCGCGCCGGGCGCGGTCCAGGAACATGAAGTAGAGCGAGGCGCCCGTCGGGTAGAGGTGCGACACGTGGCAGCCGACGATCTGCGCGTGGCCGGCCAGGGCGGAGGCGACCACGCGATAGAGGTGGTGGAGGTTCGCCCATGTCGTGGCCGTCTCGAGCGTCTCCACGAACAGGCCGTGGTCCATGACATGGTCGCGCAGGTACGGGCCGTGGAAGCGCGAGCGCTGCCACGCGCGGCCGAACTGCTGGCCGAGCTGTGCGCCGCCCCCGGCGCGCAGGCGCTCGGTGGTGCCGGCGCGGCGCGCGCGCACGACCTCCTCGGTGCCGTCCCACCCCACGACGGCCAGGCAGCCGCCGCCGACGCGGCGCGCCTTCACGTAGCCCCGGAGGGCCGCGCCCGCCACGCTGCCGAGCCCGGCCATGCCGAGGTTCGAGCGCGTCTCGGCCTCGTCGGACAGGCGGGCGACGTCCGGCGCGACGCCGCTCTGCACCACGTCGCGCAGCGCTTCGGCGCCGGCCTCGAAGGAGCTGAACATCCAGCCCTCGTAGCGCTCGTACTCCGGGGCCGTGCGCAGCCGCAGTGCGACCTGCGTGATCGCCCCGAGAACGCCCTCCGAGCCGACCACCATGCGGCGCAGCTCGGGGCCCGCCGCGCTGGCCGGGCGCGGAGCGAGGTCGAGGTCGCCCGCGGGGGCCGCGAGGCGCACGCCCTGCACGAGCTCCTCGAAGCGCCCGTAGCCGGTCGACGCCTGGCCGGCCGAGCGCGTCGCCGCGCAGCCGCCGACGGACACGTACTCGAAGCTCTGGGGGAAATGGCCGAGGGTCAGCCCGCGCTCGCGGACGCGGGCCTCGAGCTCGGCGACGCGCAGCCCGGCGCCGGCGACCACGAGCCGTGAGCGCTCGTCGAGGAGCTCGACGGCGTCCAGCGCGCCGAGGTCCAGGGAGATCACGGCGGCGTGGGCGCCGCGCAGCGGCTCGAGGCCGCCGACGACGCTTGTGCCGCCGCCGAAGGGCACGACGGCGACGCCCGCCGCGACGCATGCCTGCAGCACCGCCCGCACCTCGTCGTGGCCGCGCGGCGTCAGGACGGCGTCGGGCGCGTCGAGCGCGTCGCCGGCGCGCTGGCGCACGAGGTCGGGGTAGGACTTGCCGCGGGCGTGGCGCACGCGCGCCGCGTGGTCGTCGCGCAGGATCTCGCCGAAGCGCTCGCGCAGCGCGCCGGGCAGCGCTGACTCGCCGACGCACACGTCCTGGAGTGCGACGTGCGGCGCCGGATCGCCCAGCCCGCCGAGCTCGCGCGTCAGCCAGGCCAGTGCGGCGGCGGGCGCCTCGCCGGCGAATGCGTCCTCGCCCCAGCCCCAGAAGCGCATGTCACGACCCATGCAGCCCCGCGAGCGTGTCGAGCGCCTCGTCGAGCACCTTCGCGGTGGCGCGGCGCACCATGAAGCCGCCGAAGCGCGCGCTGCCCTGCAACTTCTGGCGCACGGTGAGCGTCACCCGCGTGCCGCCGTCGCCGGCGGGCGCGAGCGCCAGCTCGGTCACCGACTCGCGGAAGACGCGGGCGAACGGCGTGCCGGCAACCTCGTGGGCCCACGCCCGGCCCTCGGGCCCCTTGGAGCGCAGCACGCGGAAGTCCGCGCGCACGACCTTGCCGCCCTCGGTCTGGAGCACCTGCGTGAACGCGTCGCGGGTGACCCCCTCGACGCGGGCCACGCGCGGCCACCAGCGCGGCAGGTGGTGCGGGTCGCCGACGGTGTCCCACACGCGGTCGACGGGCGCGGCGATCACGCGGCTGCGGCGGGCGGTGGGCACGGCCAGACGACCTACTCGGAGGCGTAGCTGAGCAGCGAGCGCACGTCGTGGTCACCGAGCGCCGACCGGCCGTCCAGGAAGGCCAGCTCGATGAGGAAGGCGCAGCCGACGACGACCCCGCCCAGCTGCTCGACGAGCTCGCACAGGGCTGCCGCCGTACCGCCGGTGGCCAGGAGGTCGTCGTGGACGAGCACGCGCGAGCCGGAGTCGATCGCGTCGGAGTGGATCTCCAGCGCGTCGGTGCCGTACTCGAGCTGGTACTCGGCGCGGACCGTGTCGTGGGGCAGCTTGCCCGGCTTGCGCGCGAGGACGAAACCCGCGTCGAGCTGGCGGGCGATGGCGGGGCCGAGCAGGAACCCGCGGGCCTCCGCGCCGATGACGACCTGTGCCCCGCGCTCGCGGCCGTACTCGGCCAGGCCGGCGACGGCGGCCTCGAGCCCCTCCGGGGAGGCGAGGACGGGCGTGATGTCCTTGAAGACGATCCCCGGCTTCGGAAAGTCGGGGATGTCGCGCACGAGGGCGCCGAGGTCGGTCATCCGACGATCTTGCGCAG
>JBDTYI010000012.1:0-1689 GCA_040005775.1 Solirubrobacteraceae bacterium | reverse complement strand
CGCCGAAGATCTTCGGGGCCTCGCCCGCGAGCAGCTTGCCGGCGAAGATCGCGATCACGCCCGCGTCGCCGTGGGGGTCCTGGCGGGGGCCGTACACGTTGCCGTAGCGCAGCGTCACGGTCGAGAGTCCGTAGAGGCGCTCGTACCACCCGCAGTAGGCCTCGGCGCAGAACTTGCTCTGCCCGTAGGCGGCCATCGGCCGCGCCGGCGTGCTCTCCGGGGTCGGGATCTCGTCGACCTCGCCGTAGATCGCCCCGCCCGTCGACGTGTTCACGACCCGGCTGGCGCCGGCCAGCCGCGCGGCCTCGAGCACGTTGATCGTGCCCGCGACGTTGATCGACGCGTCGTAGGCCGGGTCCTCGATCGACACGCGCACGTCGATCTGCGCGGCGAGGTGGAAGACGATGTCGGGCCGCGCGGCCGCGAAGGTCTCCTTGAGCTTGGCGCCCTCGCGAATGTCGCCCTCAACCAGCGAGGCGCCGCGCTCCAGTGCCGCGCTCAGGTTCCCGCGCTTGCCGGAGGAGAGGTTGTCGACCACGACGACCTCGTCGCCGCGGTCGAGGAGGGCGTCGACGAGGTTCGATCCGATGAAGCCGGCGCCGCCGGTCACGAGTGCACGCATGGGCGGCGATGCTACGCGTAGATCCTGGACAGGCGCTCAGCGACCGCCGAGGGGTCGCACAACGAGCGCACGCGAGCCAGCCCCGCCGCGCCCGCATCTGCGTCGCCGAATCGCGCCTCCGCGCGCTCGGCCAGGGCGCCCACGTCGCCGGGCGCGACGAGCCCGTCCGGATCGACGAGGTCCGCCAGCGCGCCGACGCGCGAGGCCACCACCGGCACGCCCGCGGCCATCGCCTCGGCGGCGGCGAGCCCGAACGTCTCCGCCGAGCGCGACGGCACGATCGCCAGCGCCGCCCGCGCGCGCAGCGCCGCCAGCTCCTCGGCGCCCACGCGCCCCACGAAGCGCGCGTCGCCCTCGGAGCGGACGGCGCCGTCTCCGGCCACGACGAGCGCCAGCCCCGCTCGCGCGCACGCCTCGACGGCGATCTCGACGCCCTTCTCGGGCGCGATGCGCGAGGCCACCAGCGCGAACTCCCCCGTGGCCGCCGCTGAGGACGCCGCGAACGACCGCAGCGCATGCGGAACGACCTCGAGCGCCTGGACCGGTGCCCTCAATGCCCGCAGTCGCACCGCCGCCGCCTCACTCGGGACGACGATCGCATCGGCGCCCTGCACGATCCGTCGCTGCCACAACGCCAGCGACGCCGCATACGCCGTGCCCTCGACCCGCGACCCGCGGCACCCGAGCACCACCCCCGGCGCGGTGTTGGCGCCGTGGCAGCGCGTGCAGTCCTCGCCCCGCGCGTCGAAGCACGTCCCGACGGCGCACACGAGCCGGTAGTTGTGCAGGTGCAGCACCGTCCGCGCCCCCGCCGCGCGCGCCGCTTTCAGCCCACGCCAGCCGAACGCCGGCGTGAGGTTGTGCGCGCTCACCGCCCGCGCGCCCGTCCGGCGCACCGCCGCCGCCACGTCCTCCGGCGCGAGGCCGCCGCGCAGCAGCGCCACCGCCGCGCGCGAGCGCCCCAGCGCCGCCGAGTCGCGCCCGAGCAGCTCGACCTCCTCGCCGAGGTGCTCGCGCATCAGCCACATCAGGTCCTCCACGGCGCGCTCCTCGCCGCCCGCGACCCG
>JBDTYI010000011.1:0-2813 GCA_040005775.1 Solirubrobacteraceae bacterium | reverse complement strand
CTGGTCGCCCAATCGCCGTAGCGGCTCAGGTAGCCGTCGAGCTCGCGCAGCGTCATGTTGGCGGCGTCATGCACGGCTCGCCACGACTGCGGCGGGTAGGCGTGGCCGAGGTCGTTGCGCGTGTCCTTGATCTCGCGCAGACGCGCTGCCGCCGCGGCCGAGATGACGCGGAGGTCAGCCAGTCGCGGCCAGGGCAGCCCGGGTGCGCTCGGAACGGTCCCGATGCGGATGCCCTCGTCGAGGCCCCGCGCGGCGAGCTCCTCGAGCCAGTTGACGAGCACGTCGAGCTCGCGTTCGATGACCGCGACCTTGTTGCGCTCGCGCGCGTCAGGCGACTCGGCGGCGGCGACGAGGCGGTCGAGCGCGAACTCCGGCGAGAACTCCTCCATCGCAGCCAGGAGCTGCTCACGCGCAGCAGGGATGCGACGCAGGATCGTCGTGATGCGGCGCTGATTCTTGGTCAGCCGTGGGGCCACCTACCGCTCGGTTCGCGCTTGGGCGCCGACGAGGACCGCGCGCGCCTCAGCCAGAGTCTCGGCGTCCTGGCGCGCCGCATGCGCGAGAACATCCTCACGCTCGGCCACCAGGACCGGCCAGCAGTGGTCGCGGTCGACGACGACGCGCCCCTCGGCCAGCACGTCCGCCATCAGCGCAGGGGAGCGCCGCGCGTCGTCGATGTTCACGAGATGCACGCGGCGGTCAAGCGCATCCTCGAGGCGCGCGCGCAGCGGCGCGAGCGACAACCCGGCCTCGCGTCGCGGCCAGACGAGCAGGTCCACGTCGGAGCGCTCCGTATCCACACCGATGGCGGTCGATCCGAACAGCACCGCCATGCGCACGTCGCGCTCGGTGCGCAGCGCGGCCCGCAGAGTGCGCAGCAGGGGCCAGTGCTCGCGCAGGTAGCGCTCCTCGGACGCGGGCAACTCGAGGCGCCGGCGCTTCAGCGCCCGGCCGCGAAGCAGGCCGTCGTTGATATACCGACGCAGGGTGCGCTCGCTGCAGGCAAGTGACCCGGCGGTGCGTCCAAGAGCGCGTGCCATGTGTCCAGCGTAGCGCGCCGCGCGGTGGCCCAGCTAACGTCCTGGGCTGTGCCCGTCGCCCTCATCACCGGCTCCGGTGGCCTGATCGGCTCGGAGGCCGTTCGTCACTTCGTCGCCCAGGGCTACGACGTCCTCGGCGTCGACAACGACATGCGGGCGACGTTCTTCGGGCCGTCGGCGTCGACGCTGCCAGTGACCAACGCGATCGCCGCCGAGCTGCCGGAGTTCCGCCCGCTCGACGTCGACATCCGCGACGCCGAGGCCATCAGCAGCCTCTTCGCCAAGCACGCCCGCGCGATCGAGCTCGTCGTGCACGCCGCCGCACAGCCGTCGCACGACTGGGCCGCCAACGACCCTCAGACGGACTTCGCCGTCAACGCGAACGGCACGCTGAACCTGCTCGAGGCGGCCCGGGCGCATACGCCGGATGCGACTTTCATCTTCACCTCGACCAACAAGGTCTACGGCGACCGGGCTAACGGCCTCCCGCTCGTCGAGCACGCGACCCGGCTCGAGCTGCCCGAGGATCACCAGTGGTACGAGGGCATCGATCTGCGCATGTCGATCGACCTCTCCACGCACTCCATCTTCGGCGTCTCGAAGGTCGCCGCCGACCTGATGGTGCAGGAGTACGGCCGCTACTTCGGGATGCCGACCGTCTGCTTCCGCGGGGGCTGCCTGACCGGGCCACAGCACGCGGGCGCCCAGCTGCACGGGTTTCTCGCGTACCTGATGCGCTGCACGGTCCGCGGCGAGCCCTACACCGTGTTCGGCTACGGCGGCAAGCAGGTGCGCGACAACATCCATGCCTACGACGTCGTCCGCGCCTTCGATGCCTTCCACCGCAATCCACGGCCGGCGGCCGTCTACAACCTCGGCGGCGGACGCGACAGCAACGTCTCGATGCTGGAGGCCATCGAGCTGTGCGAGCAGATCGCCGGGCGTCCGTTGGACTACTCGCTGTCAGACGAGGCGCGGATCGGCGACCACCGCTGGTGGATCAGCGACCTCGCGGCGTTCCGCGCCGACCATCCGCAGTGGCGCCTGACCTTCGGCATCGAGGGCGTCCTGCGCGACATCCACGACGCCAACGCCGATCGCTGGATGGCGGCCGAGCCCTCAGCTCCGCGCGGATGACATCACCGCGGCCGGGGGCTCGCGGCGGGCCGCCTCGCGTGGCGCGCGCCACGGCGCGCCGACCTGGACCGCGGCGAGCGCGATCCCGACCCAGAGCAGCGTCGCCAGCGCCACGTGCACCCAGACCATCTCGGAGGGGAGCTCGAGCTGGAACTGGGTGATCCCGATGACGCCTTGGGCGGCGAGCAGGAGGCAGATGCGCGTCAGGCGGGTGCGCAGCTCGCGGTCCGCGCCGCGGCGACGGGCGACGAACCAGACCCCCACGGCGAGCACACCCAGCAGCGCCGCGATCGCGCCGTGGCGGTTGATCAGCCAGTTGACCGTCGCCGCGCCGCGGAAGGAGAAGCGCGACACGAACTCGCCCGTGCCCGACGCGCCGGCGTGCGGGCCGGCCGCCGTCGCCGCCGTGCCCACGAAGATGGCCAACGCGCCGAGGCCGAACAGCGCCCACACCCCCCAGGCCGTGACCCGGTCGGCGGCCGGCTCCTGCACCCCGAAGGCGGGGCGCGCCCGCCAGGCCAGCGCGCACGCCGCCACGAGGATCGCCATCGACAGCAGGTAGTGGCCCATGACCCACCCGGGCGCGAGGCCGTAGAGCACCGTCAGCCCGCCCATCACGGCCTGGCCGACGACGCC
>JBDTYI010000010.1:0-1885 GCA_040005775.1 Solirubrobacteraceae bacterium | reverse complement strand
CCCACGCGCTACGCGTCACCGCAAGCGACCCTTCGACGCCACTCCCGCTCCGGACGCAAAGCGGTAGCCCCGTGTGCTCGCACGCGATGGACAACAGTCCCTTCCGAGCCCACCCTTAGGGTTCGCGCGGTCGCCATCGACCGTCCCACCCTCCTGCGCGCCGGCGCCGCCATCCTCGCGGTCACGCTCATAGGCCTAGCGTTCATCGCCTCCTACGCGGGCGCGCTGCACCGGCCGCGCGCGCACGACATCCCGGTCGCCGTCTTCGGGCCCGACCGGCTGGCCGAGGCCGTGCGCGGCGCGGGCGGGCTGAAGGTCGTGCGTGAGCGGTACGAGGCATCGGCCCGCGCCGCGGTCGAGGAGCGTCGCGCGTACGGCGCGGTCATCGCCGGCGAGGCGACCATCGAAGTCGTGGTCGCGCCCGCGGCGTCGCTGCCGATCGCCGAGGCGCTGCGCGGCGACCTCGCCGCGCGCCTGAAGCAGGCGGGTCCCGTGCGGGTGACGGTCGTGCACCGGCTGCCGGCCGACGACGCGCGTGGGATCGTCGGCTTCTACGTCGTCGTCGGCTGGGTCGTGGCCGGCTACCTGGGAGCCACGCTGCTCGGGCTCGCCTTCGGCACGCGCCCCGTGCGCCTGCGCGTCGCCTGGAGGCTCGGCGGTGTCGCGCTGCTCGGCCTGCTGATGGGGTTGGGGGGCGCGGTGCTGGCGCAGGGTATCGGCGGGCTCGGAGGCTCGCTGCTGGGCCTCGCGGCGGTCGGGATGCTCACGGTGATGGCCGTCGGCTGGGTGACGGTCGGCCTGCAGGCGGTGTTCGGTGTCCTCGGCACCGCCATCGCGATCCTGATCTTCGTCGTGCTCGCCAACCCGTCGTCGGGCGGGCCGTTCGCGCCCGAGCTGCTGCCCGTCTTCTGGCGGACGATCGGGGGCGCCCTACCCACCGGGGCATCGGTGACCGCGGTTCGTGACGTCGCCTACTTCCCGGCCGCGTCGATCGGCGGGGCGCTGCTCGTGCTGCTCGCGTGGGCGGTCGCCGGCGGGCTGGTGGCGCTGGTCGCCGGCAGTCGCCCGACCGCGCCCGGCGAGGGCGAGGCCGCGATGGCGGCGGCCGCGGCCCCGTAGTTGCTGCGGCTGGCCCCAGCAGAAGAAAGGCGAGGTGCCACCATGGCGCCGCGCCGCCCGGCCCGCGACGATGCAGGCGTGCAGCTCGCGAAGCGCCTCGGCCTCGACGTCCTCTACCTCATCCCCGGGCTCCCGCTCGGGATCCTCGCCTTCACGGTCGTGGTGACGGGCTGGTCGCTCGCGCTCGGGCTGCTCATCACGCTGATCGGGCTGCCGGTCGCGATGCTCACGATCTACGTCTCGCGCGGCCTCGCCGACCTCGAGCGTCACCGCGCCGCCCTCGTGCTCGGAGAGCCGATCCCCCGCCCCTACCGCGAGCCGGCCAGCGGCCGCTTCTGGGACCGGCTCAAGGCCCTGTTCGCCGACACCGCGACCTGGAAGGACCTCGCGCATCACCTGCTGTTCCTGCCGCTGGGCATCGCGACCTTCACCGTCGCCGTGGTGGGCTGGGGCACGGCGCTCGGGCTGCTCACCGAGCCGCTCTGGTACTGGGCGATCCCGTTCGGAGCCGGCCAGTCGCAGGACCTCGGCCTGTTTCACGTCGACTCGACGGGGAAGGCGTTCCTTGCGATGGGCCTCGGCGTGCTCGCCGTGCCCGTCGCCGCGGCACTGTGCCGGGGCGCGGCGGCGGGCAGCGCGACCCTCGCCGCCGTGTTGCTCGGCCCCGGGCGCCAGGAGCTCGAGGAGCGCGTGGAGACGCTGCAGAGCACGCGCGCCGACGCGGTCGACGTCGCCGCCGGCGAGCTCCAGCGCATCGAGCGCGACC
>JBDTYI010000009.1:0-22761 GCA_040005775.1 Solirubrobacteraceae bacterium | reverse complement strand
GCGCACACTCTCGACGGCAAAGGACGGCCTCATGGCCGCGGCGGTGCTCACCGGCACCAACCACAGCCACCCGGCCATCCGCCGGACCCTGCGCTCGTTCTCAGGGCGTTCCAACAGCCCGGTGTGGGTCGCCTCGGCCGTCGCTTCGGCCGCCGCTGCCGTCGATCAGGGCCGCCGCCGGCTCGCCTGACCCCCTCGACTCGCTGGCTAAGGGCCCGGTCGCCTTGGTCGGGCTGGTCCTGCTGGCCTACGGCATCACCGCCTTCATCTTCGGCGGGCACTCGTTCAAGGCCAGCCCGCTCAGCGGGACGGTCAACGGCAAGACGTGGATGGGCCTGGAGGTCAACGCGTGGACGAGCCTGCTGTTCGCGGGCTCGGGTCTGCTGCTGCTGTTCGGAGCGCCGCTGCACTGGGGCGCAAAGGGCCTCGCGCTGGTCGTCGGATTAGTGCTCGGCGCATGCGCGATCATCGCCGCCTACGACAAGACCGACGTGTTCGGCATCTCCGCCGCCAACGGACTGACCAAGCTCGTGTGGGCGATCGCCGCCGTCGTGCTGGCGACGACCGCTAGATCGAGATGGCCGTGGTGGGAGGTCCCTCAGCTGGGGCACTTCCGCTGCTTAGAAGCCGCCACGGGGCGCGGGGGCCAGTCGCTGGCCTGAGGGACACGGACAGGACGTTGTTCGGGACGGGCGAGATCGAACCGCACCGTTTCCCCCGACACGGGGGAAAAGGTGGGGTTCGATGACGTCAAGGCGGCTCGTGGGCGGCCGCGCAACGACGCCAACAACCTGCTCAGGACCTACAGCTAGCCCACGCCCACCTTCTGGGCCTCGACGGTCGCCAGGCGGTCCATATCCTCGTCGTCGAGGGCGGTGTCGCCGGCGGCCACGTTCTCCTCGAGGTGGCTCACCGACGTCGTCCCCGGAATGAGCAGGATCCGCTCGTCCCTTGCCAGCAGCCATGCCAGCGCGACCTGCGTCGCCAGCACGCCGTGCTTCTCCGCCACCGCCGCGATCGCCGGGTCGGCCGCGAGCTTCGCCGGACCGCCCGTGAACGCCGAGCCGAGCGGGAAGAACGGGACGAACGCCAGGTCGCGCGCGATGCACAGGTCGAGGACGTCCTCGCCGGAGCGGTCGAGGATGCTGAACGGGTTCTGGACGCCGGCGATGTCGGTCAGCTCCAGGGCCCGTTCGACCTCGTCGCGGGTGACGTTGCTGACGCCGATGAGGTCGAGCTTGCCCTCGCCGCGCAGGTCCTCCAGTTCGCCGAGCTGCTCGGCCAGCGGGACGTCGGACTCGCCCGCCGGCATGCGGCGCAGGTTCACGAGGTCCATGCGCTCGACCTCGAGGGTCTTCAAGTTCTCTTCGACGCCGGCGCGCAGCTCCGCCGGACTCTGGGCGCCCAGCCATCCGCCCTTCTCGTCGCGGCGGGCGCCGACCTTCGTCACCAGCTTCAGGCCTTCCGGGTAGGGGTGCAGGGTGTCGTGGATCAGCTGATTCACGACGTCGGGGCCGTAGAACTGCGAGGTGTCGATGTGGTCGACGCCGAGCTCGATCGCGCGGCGCAGGACGGCGCGGGCAGCGTCGACGTCGCGGGGCGGGCCGAAAACGCCGGGCCCGGCGAGCTGCATGGCACCGAAGCCGATGCGGTTGACGGTCTTGTTTCCAAGCTTTGCTGTCTGGGTCATGGCCGACACCATGCGCTAGCGTCGCCCCTCGGACAAGAAGGGGATTGATCCTGGGACTCGCACCACCACCCACCCGCCGTGAGGAGCTCGCCGAGTTCCTGCGACTGCGCCGCGAGCAGACGAGCCCCGAATCGGTCGGGCTCACATCCAACGGCAACCGGCGCACGCCCGGCCTGCGCCGCGAAGAGATCGCGATGCTCGCCGGGGTCGGGCTGTCCTGGTACACGTGGCTCGAGCAGGGGCGCGACATCACGCCGTCGGCCTCGGTGCTCGACGCCCTCGCGCGCGTGCTCGACCTCGACTCGCCCGAGCGCGGGCACCTGTTCGACCTCGCCGGCCTGGCGGTACCGACCGCGTCGGGCGACTACCCCACCGAGGCTCCCGAGGAGCTGCGCGTCATCGTCGACGGCCTGCACCCGAACCCCGCCTACCTGTTCGGCCCGCGCACCGACGTGCTGGCCTGGAACGACGCAGCCACCCGGCTGCTGGGCTCCCCGACGCAGGCGCGCGACGGCGCGACGAACCTGTTGTGGTGGATGTTCACGGGCACCGGCACGAGCTCGGCCACCTGGGAGGAGACGGGCCGCCTGACACTGGCGCGCTTCCGCGCCGAGCACGCCCGCCGCTACGGCGACCCGGCGTTCACGTCGCTCATCACCGCCCTGCTGGACGCCAGCCCTCGCTTCCGCGAGCTGTGGCCGCGCCACGAGGTGACCGCCGCGCAGCTGGGCACGAAGTCCTTCGAGCACCCCGAGCTCGGCCCGTTGTCGGCCCACCACCTGCAGTCGATCCCCACCAGCCACCCCGACCTGCGCCTCGTGCAGTTCGTGCCCGCCGACGCGCGCACGCGGGTCGCGCTGGCGGGCTAGGTCGCGACCGTGGAGATCAACCGGTCGATGCCGGCGTCGTCGGTGATCCCGGTGCTCATCTACCCCGACGTGCGCGAGGCGGTGGCCTGGCTGGAGCGCGCGTTCGGGTTCGCCGAGCGCGTGCAGATCGGCGAGGACCACCGGTCGCAGCTGAGCCTCGGCGACGGCGACCTCATCGTCGGCGACGTCCGCGGCGAGCGCCGGCCGCCGCACGACGACGGCGCCAGCCACTCGGTGATGGTGCGCGTGGACGACGCGCAGGCCCACTGCGAGCGGGCGCGGGCCGCCGGCGCGCGGATCCTCATGGAGCCGACGGACTTCGAGTACGGCGAGCGCCAATACGAGGCGCAGGACCCGGCCGGCCATCGCTGGACGTTCTCGCAGACCCTGCGCGACGTCGCCCCCGAGGAGTGGGGCGGCACGACGCACAACGGCCGGCGCCGCCGCTAGCTGCCCTACAACCGCGCGAACTGGGCGTCGGCGCCGGCGGGCGCGTCGGGGGCCACGAGGATCGCGCCCTCACCCGTCGTGTAGGCCTCCTCCCCGTGCTCGACGACATCCATCCCGAGCGCCTCCTCGCGCTCCGTGGCGCGCAGCGGAAGCGCGAGCCCGAGCACCTTCAGGATCACGAACGTCCCGGCGAACGCGTACGCCGGCGCGGCGAGCACTGCCACCACCTGCCAGAGCAGCTGTGCGGCGTCCCCGTAGAGCAGGCCGTCGGCCACCCCGTTCCACGACCTCTGCGCGACCAGGCCGATGAAGACGATGCCCGTGAGCCCCGCCGCCCCGTGCGCGGCGAGCACGTCGAGCGTCTCGTCCAAGCGCGTCCGCGGGCGCCAGACGATGATCGCGTAGCTCGGCAGCGCCGCCAGGGCGCCCAGCACCATGGCCCAGATCGGGCTGACGTACCCGCCGGCCGGCGTGATGCCCACGCAGCCGACGACGATCGCCGTCGCCGCACCGATCGCCGTCGCGCGGCGGTCGCGCATGAGGTCGAGCAGGATCCAGACCACGAGCGTGCAGGCGGGCGCCAGCAGGGTGTTGACGAAGGCGAGGATTCCGGGCTTGCCGATCCCGTACGCGCTGCCCCCGTTGAAGCCGAACCAGCCGAACCAGAGCAGCCCCGCACCGAGGAGCACGTACACGGCGTTGTGGGGCAGCAGCGCGTAGCGGCCGTAGTCCTTGCGCGCCCGGACGACCATGGCCGCCGCCAGCGCGGAGAAGCCCGACGCCATCTCGACGGGCACGCCGCCGGCGAAGTCGAGCGTGCCGAGCTGGTTCAGCCAGCCGCCGCCCCAGACCTGGTGGGCGAGCACCGGGTAGATGAGCACCGACCACAGGACCATGAAGATCAGGAACGTGCCGTAGCGCATCCGCTCGACGACTGCCCCGGAGACGAGCGCCGCGGTGATGATGCAGAACGTCGCGCCGTAGGCCATGAACAGCAGGTGCGGAATCGCGGTCCCCGCCCGCGGCGCGAACCCGACGTGGCGCAGGAACGCGTAGTGCAGGCCGCCGATGAACCCGTTGCCCGTGTCGAAGGCCAGGGAGTAGCCGATGAGCGCCCAGGCGACCGTGACCACCCCGAGGGCGCCGACGCTCATCATGAACGTGTTCAGCACGTTCTTCGAGCGCACAAGGCCGGCGTAGAAGAGGCCCAGCGCCGGGGTCATCATCAGCACGAGCGCGGTGGCGACCAGCATCCAGGCGGTGTCGCCCGGGTCGACGGCGGGGGCCGCGGCGAGCATCGGGCTCATCGGTCAAGCGGGGTGACGGCCTGGTGGTCGGTCTCCCCCGTTCGGATGCGCACCGCCTGCTCGAGCCCGACGACGAAGATCTTGCCGTCGCCGACCTCGCCGGTCTGCCCACCCTCGCAGAGCGCCTGGATCGTCGGCTCCACGAAGTCGTCGGAGACCGCGATCTCGAAGCGCACCTTCTCGGCCAGCTCCATCTTCACGCGCACGCCGCGATAGGTCTCGACGCGGTCGAGCTCGCCGCCGTGACCCTGCACGCGGCTCATCGACACCCCCCGCACGTCCGCGCGGTAGAGCGCCTCCAGCACGTCGTTGGCCTTCTCGGGACGGACGATTCCGATGATCAGCTTCACAAGCTCCTGCGCTCCCTCGTTGCCCGGCAACCCCTTCCCGGGCGCGAGTCTGCCTGGGGTGGCGCAGGCGGGCTTTATACCCGTGGATAGGAAACGCGCGCAGCGCTTCGCCGTGGCGGCGGGTCCGCCGAGGCGCCCCTAGACTCGCCCCGTGCCCGCTCTGACCCTCGGCGTCGTCGCCACCTCGCGCAAGCCCGATGAGCGCCGCCTGGCGATCCACCCGGCCCACGTCGAGCGCATCCGCCCCGACCTGCGCCAGGGGATCTGGCTCGAGCGCGGCTACGGCGAGCGCTTCGGCGTCGCGGACGCCACGCTCGAACCACTCGTCGCCGGCCTGCTGCCCCGCGGCGAGCTGCTGACGAAGACCGACATCGTCCTGCTGGGAAAGCCGCTGCCCGAGGACCTCGCGCCGCTGCGCCCTCACCAGGTCGTCTGGGGCTGGCCGCACTGCGTGCAGGACCGCGCGATGACCCAGGCGGCGATCGACCGTGAGCTGACCCTCGTCGCCTTCGAGGCCATGAACCACTGGAACTCCGCGGGCGCGTTCGACCTGCACGTCTTCCACAAGAACAACGAACTGGCCGGCTACTGCTCGGTCATGCACGCGCTCTCGCTGCTCGGGTCCACCGGCGATTACGGCCGCCGCCTGCGCGGCGCGGTCATCAGCTTCGGCGCCACCGGCCGCGGCGCGGTGCGCGGCCTGTCGGCGCTGGGCATCAGCGACGTCACCGTGCTCACCCAGCGCCCGGTCTCCGCCGTCGCCTCGCCGTTCGCGTCGGTGCGGATGCGCCGCTTCGACCGCGACCCCGTCGACCGCAGCCGCACGCTCGACCTCGAGGGCGCGCTGCCGGGACCGATGGCCGAGGTCCTCTCCGCGTTCGACATCGTCGTCAACTGCGTCCTGCAGGACCCCGACGAGCCGCTGCTGTTCGTCACGAACGACGACCTCCCCCGCTTCCGGCCCGGCACGCTGTTCGTCGACGTCTCCTGCGACGAGGGCATGGGCTTCGAGTGGGCCACGCCGACGACGTTCGCCGACCCGATGTTCGGCGTCGGTGGCGGCCTGCACTACTACGCCGTCGACCACAGTCCGTCGTACCTGTGGAACTCGACGACGTGGGAGAACAGCGAGGCGCTGCTGGACTACCTGCCCGTCGTCATGGCCGGCCCCGGCGCGTGGGAGGCCGACGAGACGATCCGCCGCGCGATCGAGATCCGCGACGGGCACATCGTCAACCCGAAGATCCTGTCGTTTCAGGGCCGCGCCGCGGAGTACCCACACAAGGGATAAAACGCCTCATCGGGAGAAAGCATTGACCCTCCCAGCCGCACCGTTCTAGCGTCGGACGACGGAGGGCGCGACCGGTCCCGCGCTCCCTCCGTGGCCGAGGGGGCAGGGATGCGGACAGCTGGGCGCCGACTCTGGATCGAAACGGGCGCGTGCGCCCTCAGCGGCCTCGTCTTCCTTCTCACCGTCGCGTGGCCCGACTGGATCGAGCTCGTTTTCGGCTTCGACCCCGACCGCTCCAGCGGCGCCCTGGAGTGGGGCGTGGTGCTGGCAGCCGCCGCGTCGACCACGGCCTTCCTGCTCCTTGCGCGCCGCGACTGGCGCGCACGGCACGCCACATGAGCCGCTGCCGCCCCCGGCTGCGCGTGCCGCGGTGGCTGTGGCTCCTGCTGCTGATCCTGTGGAAGCTCTGGCTGCTCAAGGGGCTGATCCGCCTGTGCCGCGCCGCCAACCGCGACCGCGGGCGACCGCAGGACGGCACGGTGCCGCCGTGGGCCTACCGCCAGCCCGATCCGCTGATCTACAGCCAGCAGTCCCTGCTCGCCCAGGGGCTCGCGGTCACCTGGCACAACCCGGACATCCACCTCGAGCTCGCCTCCGCCCCGGGCGTCGAGGTCGACTCCAACGCCCTGGTCCCCGACACCGACTACGTCGTCGTGTCGCGCGTCTGGAACGGCGCGACCACCGCGCCGGCGCCTGGCCTGCCGGTGAAGGTGTCCTACCTCGAGTTCGGGATCGGCACCACCCGCCATGACGTCGGGCTGACGAAGGTCGACCTCGCCGTCAAGGGCGCCGCGGGCTGCCCGGCGATCGCGCGCGTGCCCTGGCGCACGCCCCCCACGCCGGGGCACTACTGCCTGCAGACCGAGCTGCTGTGGACCGACGACGCCAACCCGGCGAACAACATGGGCCAGCACAACACCGACGTGAAGCCGCTGAACTCGCCGCACGCGGCGTTCACCTTTCCGGTGCGCAACGACCGCCCCGAGCGACGCATCGTGACCCTCGAGCTCGACAGCTACGCGATCCCCGGCCAGCTGCCCTGCGGCGAGCACCGCGTCCGCGACCGGGTGTCGCGCCACCGCCGCGCCGCCTGGCCGGTCCCCGAGGGCTGGCGCGTCACCGTCGACCCCGCCGAGGCGGCGCTGGCGCCGGGCGAGACCGCGCACGTGACCGTCGACATCACCTCGCCCGACGGATTCGCCGGGCGGCAGGTCATCAACGTCAACGCCGTCAGCGAGCCCGACCTGCTCGGCGGCGTGACCCTCTACGTGGACGGGAGCGGCTGACCATGGCCACACCGACCGGCCCCATCATCTCGCCGCCCGGCCAGTACACGCACTGCGTCGACCGCAAGAACTACCGCGACGTGCCTGGGCTGTTCGACGAGGGCATCCCGACGATGATCGAGTTCATCCTGTGCGAGTACCTGCTCGGGGGCAAGCTCGTGTGCCTGGCCGGTGGCGCGGACCGCTGCGCGATCGGCGTGGTGGCGAGTGTCGAGCAGGTCGGCGCCGGCAAGGAGGGCTTCAACGCGATCGACAACGACTTCTCGTTCAACGTGGTCGTCGCCCCCTACACCCCCGAGGACTTCCGCGTCTACGGGCCGCCGGCCGCGGGTCACAACATCGTCGAGCCCCACCAGGTCCGAGACGACGTCGCCGCCCACTCGCCGCAGGGCTTCCTGCTGCTCGACGCGGCCAGCCCCACGTCGCTGCCCGCGCCCGTCGATCAGAGCGGCGCGCCCGGGCCGCCGCTGGGCTCCTCGCAGCCGCAGGGCACCGCGACGTGGCCCAACGACGGCTACGGCGTGCTGTGGGAGCTCAAGGACGGCCATGTCGTCGACGCCAAGCGGATCGAGGGCGACAACCTCCACAAGCTCTACGACCGGCCGATCAACAAGGACTGGCCCGACCTCCCCACCAGCGGCGACTACGTGGCGCTGCCGGTCATCCATTGCGAGTGCGAGGGCTCGCGGATCTGCTTCGTCTGCCAGGCGATGAAGCCGTTCCTGGAAGCGATGCAGGGCAAGATCCCCGGGACGGATTTCAGCCCGAGCGCCGCCTGCCACGCCGTCGCGAAGTGGCTGCCGTGGCCGCTGAACAAGCTGGTCAAGGCGGTGTGCAGCTTCGTCGAGGACATCGTCGCGATCCCGATCGCCCTCGCACTGGCGCCCGCCGCGGCGGCCGCGTTCGCGACCGCATGGGAGACCGCGCAGGCCTTCGACGACCTGTTCGTCACGGGGCCGGTGGCCAAGCAGATCCACACCGGCGACCTCGTCATCGTGACCGGGCGCTGGGCCTGGGACGCAGGCCACTCGGGCCACACCGAGCTGCACCCGGTCAAGACGATCCAGAAGCTCGAGACGCCGCCGTTCGTCGTGCCGCCCGAGGTCCGTCCGGCGGGCCCTGACTACGACCCTCGCAAGCCGCTGCCCGCGCCCGTGATCGACGACATCATCGAGGCGCACGACCGCTGGTGCCACCTCGTAAGCGAGGCGCCGCCGCCGCCCGACCCGCGCCATCCTGAGGGCCTGACACCGCCGCAGCTCGGGGCGCTCACGCCGGGGCAGCTCGCGGTGCACGGCGAGCAGCAACGGCCCGAGAACACGTGGGAGATCCACCCGCTGATCGACGGCTGCGCGCCGGCCCGCGACCCCGACCCGATCCGATGACCCAGCGGACGCTGTGCGTCGCCTGCGTGGCCCGCTTCGCGCTCGCTGCGGCGATGGTGTCGACCGTGGCGCGCCGCGTCAGGCGCGGCGCGCGCCACTGAGCCGCGCGCTCCCGATCACGTGCGGGAGCCCGAGCAGGCCGGGCGGGAAGCGCAGCCGCCGGCAGCGCTCCACGTAGAAGCCGGCGGCCTCGATGGCCGCGCCCGTGTCGCGCGACACGTGACAGCCGCCCACCAGAGTCGGCCAGATCCGCCACGCGTCGAGGCGGTGCTGCACGGCCCTGCGGGGTCCTCCACGCGAGACGACGTGCTCGTAGAAGCGCAGCTCGCCGCCCGGGCGCAGCACCCGCGCGAGCTCGGCCAACGCGGCGCCCTGGTCGGGCACCGAGCAGAGCACGAGCGAGGCGACCGCCGCGTCGAAGGAGCCGTCGGGCTCGACCAGCGCGTCGGCGACGCCGTCGACCACGTGCACCGGCACGCCGGCCCGCTGGGCCTCGCGGCGCGCGCGCTCGCGCAGGTGGCGCTCAGGCTCGATCGCGACGACCTCGGTCACGCCTTCGGGGTAGTGGGCGAAGTTCAGCCCGTTGCCCGCCCCCACCTCGATCACGCGGCCGCTCAGGCCCGCGAGCAGCTCGATCCGGTGCTCGCGCACGCCCTTGTCCTCCGCGCGGTGGCTGAACGCGGCGTAGGCGCGAGCGAAGATCGGGTGGTTGACGGTCGAGGCGATGGCTGCCCGCCACGTTCTCGGGCGGCGCAGCTCGCGTCAAGGCCGCCGCGGCGTCACCATCGGCGGATGGACTCGATCTCCCCGATCATCGCCCTCACCGACCTGCCGCGCGGGCGCACGTCGGCCGAGCTGATCGGCGCCGACCACGGCGGCCTGCCGCTGTCGATGATCGTCATCGAGGCGGCGCCGCCGGGCACGACGGTGCGCCTGCACCGCCACGACTACCCGGAGCTGTTCTTCGTCCAGGCGGGCGAGGCGACGTTCCGCCTCGGCGACGACACGGTGGTCGTGCGGGCGGGCGAGATCGTCATTGCGCCCGCCGGCGTCCCGCACGGCTTCACCGCGACGGGCGACGAGCCGCTGCACCAGATCGACATCCACGCCAGCCCGCGGTTCGTCACCGAGTACCTCGAGGACTAGCAGCCTGGCTCGCCCGAGAGCCGAACGTCGCTCCTAGCCCCTGTGGAGGTGGGAAGACCGACGTTCGGCGCGCCTGAAGCCCTACTCCTTCGGCGCGTAGCGCGAGTGGAACATGAGCGCGTTGCCGTCGGGGTCGCGGAAGTAGGCCATGTGGCACACGCCGCTGTCGATGATGTCGCCGTGGAACTCCACGCCTTCCGCTTCGAGCTCGGCACGGGCCGCGGCGACGTCCTCGACATGCAGGGCGATCGGGTGGCTGTGCGGCGAGAAGGTGATGCCGAACGCGTCGGACTGCATCACCGCGAGCGTCAGTGAGCCGGTCTCGAACTCGCCGGCGGGCATGTCGCCCCAGCGCTTGGCGCGCTCGAGGCCGAGGACGTCGACGTAGAACGCGTCGGCCTTGGCGAAGTCCTGGGTTGGCACGCAGATGAAGTCCACGCCGGTCACGTCGAGAGCAGTCATGTTCACCACACCGAAACACACTGGTGACAGTCACGCAACATTCGCGCGTTGCTTGCCGCGGATGCTGCGGTTGTGCGCACCCTCCCTCCGCTGTACGCGCATAGGCTCGGCCGCGACGCCGGCCCGGACTCCTCGCCGGCGGCGCTCGCGGTCACGCTGGCCGCGGGCGCCGACGGGCTGGAGACCGACGTGTGCCTCACCGCCGACGCGGAGCTGGCGCTGCTGCACGACCCGCTGCTCGAGCTCGGCACGACCGCGTCGGGCTGGGCGCACCGCACGACCTGGGAGGCGCTGCGCGACGCGCGCCTGCGCGACCGCCACGGCGTCGCGACCGACCAGCGCCCGATGCGCCTCGACGATCTCCTCGACGCGACGCCGCCCGGCCTTTCGCTGCAGCTCGACGTCAAGACGCACGGCAACCCCGAGCTGGCGCTCGCGACGGTCGATGCGATCGACGCGCGCGTCGTGCCCGGCCACCGCGACCGGGTCGAGGTGCTCTCCTTCCACGCCGCGGCCTGCGCGCGGGCGGCGCGGCTGGGCCTGCGGGCGCGGCTGATCGTATGGGCCGACTACGAGCCCGAGGCGCTGACCGCGTGGGCACGCAACGCGGGTATCACCGGCGTCTGCGTCGAGCACTTCCTGCTGCACGTCGACCTGGTGCGCGTTCTGCGCGCCGGCGGCCTGTCGGTGACGACCGGCACCGTCAACGACGCCACGCTCGCCCGTCGCGTCGCCCGCCTCGGCGTCGACGCGATCACCACCGACCGACCGGCAGGCCTGCGCGCAGAGGCGGGCGGCTCAGGCCCCGGCGCGCAGCACGGCGATGATCCGCGGGTGACCGTCGATTTCCGTGCGGTCGACGAGCTCCACGTCGCCGAGGCCGACGATCGCCGCGATGCGGCGTAGCCCCTCCGCCGGGAAGCCCCAGAACACGTAGTCGTCGCCCGGATACACGTCGCCGGGCTCGTGGACTTCGAGGACGGGCGCGCCGTCATCCAGGCGTGCGCCGTAGGTCTCGAGCACGATCTCGCCCCCGGGCGCGAGCACGGCCGCGAGCGCGCTCAGCATGCCGACCGGGTCGATGACGCGGTGCAGCATGCCGAAGCAGAGCACGACGTCGAAGGTCTCGCCGAGCCCGGCGACGTCGAAGGCGTCCAGGCGCCGGTACTCGACGCCGGAGTCCAGGAGCTCGTGCACGGCGTCGAATCCGGCGGCAGGCTCGAGGTCGACGCCGAAGCGCCCCTGCACCCAGTCGACGTACTGCTCGTTGTCGACCGCGACGACGCGCGCGGCGCCGTGGGCCTCCGCGAGGAACGAGTAGAAGCCGTCGAAGGCGCCGATGTCGAGGACGCGCTTGCCGCGGAAGCGCTCGGGCGCGAGCGCCGGGATGCGGTAGCGATGGTCGCGCGCGATGCCCGGCGTGTACAGCCCGGGCGCGAGCTGGAAGGTGTGAAACCAGATCGGCACGGCGTCGCGGGCCCGGACGGCGGCGAGGTCGGGGGCGCCCACGGGCAGCAGGTCGGCGACGGCGAGCTCGGCGGGCGACGGAAGCGGCACCACTTCACGCGTCGCGCTGGAAATGGTCACGACGGTGGGGATGCTGCTCTCGATGGCGATAAGACCACCATCCTCCTTCGGTGAGGGTCGTGCAAGAAGACGGCTCAGCGCACGCGCAACTGGGCGCTCACGCCGAAGTTCCCGCCCCCGCAGCGGGCGGTGATCGAGTACGTCCCCGGGTTGCGGCCCGCGGGGATGCGCGTGCGCACCGCGTAGGTGTCGCCCGTGCGCACCGTCGCGTACACGGCGCTCACGCCGGCGAAGTCGTGGGCGTGGGAGAACGCGCGGGAGATCAGCGTGACGCGGCTGCCCGCCGGGCAACCGCCCGCCAGGCCCGCAACGCGCACGATGTCGCCGGCGGCCACCGACGACGGCGTGGCGCGGATCGACGGGCCTACGCGGAACGCGATCGACGGGGCGACGGGGCCGCCGCCGTAGTTCCAGGTGGCGCGGTAGATGCCGCGCCCACGCGCGGGGAAGTGCGCCGCCCAGGTCACGGTAGAGCCGAACAGCCCGTTGCCGATCGAGAAGATCCCGAACTGGTGGCAGTCGCTCGTGCCGCCCGGACTGCGCACGCAGAGCGTGTAGCGGTTGAAGTACTTCGCGGCGAGCGTGATGCGCAGCTTCGTCGCGTGGCCCGTGCCGAAGGCCCCGAAGCACACGTCGCCGCTCGCCGAGCAGTGGCGGGTGACCGCCGGAGCTGAGGCGGTGCCCATCGCGCCGCCGGCAACGACGGTCAGGACGAGCGCGAGGGCGAAGCGGCGGAGCGTCATCGCGCCATCATCTGCTGCGCGCACCACCGATGCACCCCTTTGGAACGGGACATCGCCAAACCCCGGCGCGCGTTCCCTGCGCGAGGTAGGTTCGCGACGATGCCCAACCGCGAGCGCCTGATGGGCGCGCTGGTCGCAGCGCTGCTGGCCTGCACGCCCAGCTCGGCTCTCGGTGCCGCGCCGCACTCCCCCGACAACCTCGCGCCACCCGACGCCCCGGCGCACTGGCTACCCCCCGAGCCGTGGATCTACAACCACTGGCTGCCCTTCGACGAGCAGCGCCTGTACCGCGTGCTGCACATCACGCGCGTGCAGCTCTGGACGCAGTTGCGCGACGACCGCCGCTCGCTCGCCGGCCTCGCCGCGCGACACGGCTTCCCGAATCCGCGGGTGCTGGCGAGGCGCCTCGTGACGGGGCGGTCGGGCCTCGGGCGCGGCGTGGCGCGGGCCGAGCTCGAACGCCGCGCGGCGCGCGTGATCACCCAGGGCCATCTCGCCCAACACGTGTTCTTCCACTCGCTGCACCAGTTCGCGATCCCCAGCGCAGCGCCGGAGATCTTCGGGGTCAGCGACGCGGCGTTCCGCGAGCTGCGCCGGCGCGAGCTCAGCCCGCTCGCGGTCGGGCGCCTCCACGGGCGCACGCCGGGGTTCGTCCAGGGCCAGTCGATCGCGGTGCTGCGCGAGCGCATCGCCGCCGGCGTCGGCGGTGGCGACGTGAGCGCGACACAGGCGCACATCCTCCTGCGCCGCCAGCTCACCCAACTACCGCGCTGGCTGGACCAGGCGCGCTACAACGGGCCGCCCGTGACCCACCGCGGCGCACTGGTCCAGAAGCCGCGCGACTACGCGTCGAACCCGGCGATCTCGCGCGACGGGCGCGTCGTCGCCTACGAGGCCTACCGCCAGAAGCTGCCGCTCGCGGTCAAACTCGGAGAGATCGCCGTGCTGCGCGCCGACGTCGACGCAGGGACGACGTCGCTGGTCAGCCGCGTGCGCAAGGGCGACCGCAACGGCCCGAACCCCTACTCCGCCTACAACCCCACGATCTCCGGCGACGGCGGGCTGGTCGCCTACGAGGCCTCGGCGGGCAACCAGAACTTCGCCAAGCGCTACGGGCGCATCGGGACGATGCTGTGCGACCTCTCCGAGCATGACCCGACGAAGGTCGACCGGCCCGACCGATCGTCGGGCGACTCGCAGTCCACGTACAACCCGGCGCTGGCGGCCGACGGCGGGCTGCTCGCGTTCCAGGCGGTGGCCGGCGGACACACGATGGTCATGGCGCGCGACGCCGGAGGGGCGACACGGCCGTTGGTCCGCGGGCTGCGCGCGGGCGGCGACCGCTACGCCGATCCCTACGAGCCGGTGCTGTCGGCCGACGGCTCCCGGCTGGCGTACACGCAGTCCGGCGGGCGCGTGAGCGACGCGCGCTCGGCCCGCTCGACCGTGCTGGTGCGCGACGTGCGCAGCGGCCGCCTGCTCTCCGCCGACCGCGGCGGCGCGTCGGCCAACCCGGGCCTGTCGCCCGACGGGCGCTTCGTCGTCTACACGTCGACCCCGCGCGGCGGGCCCGCCGGACTCGTGCTGCGCGACGTCGCGAGCGGCCGGACGGCGCGGATCCCCACCGGCGGCGCGCTGCCGCTGGACCCGGTGGTGGCCGACGGAGGAGCGGTGGTCGCGTTCGCCGCGGTGCGCGAGGGGCGCTCGGAGATCCGCGCGTGGACGGCGGCGACCGGCACCGTGCAGCTCGTCAGCCGAGCGGCCGGCGCGAGCGGCGCGGTCGCAGACGGCTGGTCGGAGGGCCCGTCGATCTCGGGCGACGGACGGCGCGTGGCGTTCGCGTCGAGCGCGACCGATCTCGACGCCGCCAAGCGCGACGACACCCGCGCGATCTTCGTGCGCGACATCGCTGCGCAGTCGACCAAGCTCATCAGCGACGTCGGCGTGGCCTACGCGGTGGGCGGATGACCGCCCCGGTGCTAGCGGTCGGCGTCGCGGCGTCGCTGCTGCTCGGGTCGTCGGGCGGCGGGGTGGGCGGGGTCGGAGTATCGATCGTCGACAACGCCTTCGTGCGCGGGGCGCAGCGCCCCGTGGTGCGGGTGCACACCGGCACCGCGGTGACCTGGCGCTGGCGCTCGAAGCAGTCCCACAGCGTCATGGTCCGCTCGGGCCCGGCGCGCTTCGCCTCCCCCATCCGCAACCACGGCACCTACGTGCACCGCTTCACCCGCCCGGGCACCTACCGGCTGGTCTGCTCGCTGCACGCGCCGGGGATGAGGATGACGGTGGTGGTGCGGCGCTAGCCCACCGCCGCGCCCTTGCCCTGGTTGCACGGGGCGCACAGCAGCTGCACGTTCTCCACCGTGCCGGCACCGCCCAACGCGACCGGGATCACGTGGTCGTACTGGAGCTCGAACGACGAGCCGCAGTCGACGCAGCGGCCGCCGTCGCGCTCGAAGACGGCCCGGCGCACCTCGCGGGGGACGGGCTGCCGTCGGCTCGCCCGCTCGCCGGCCAGCGCGGCGTGGGCGCGCTCGAGCTTGCGCCGGGCGCGACGCTCACGCTCGCGCACCAGCGCGAGGACGTCCTTTGCGTGCAGGCCCTCGTCCTCCCACCAGATCGCGTCCTCGAAGGCCCAGTAGGTGCGCGCGCCGCGGGCGAACAGCCCTATTGGCCCCACCGCCTGCTCGGCCCGCAGCGCCGCGTACGCGCGCGGGCGCCATGTCATGCTTCCGGCGCGGCCGTCCTCGACGACGCACCACCGCCGCCCTAACGCCGTCCAGCGGCAGGCGAAGCCGGCGCTCTTGACCTCACGGAGCATGCGCCGACGCTAGATCCGCGCACCGACGGCATGCACGCGTGCTTGCAGTAGCCGCCCCGGTCCGGGGGTGACAGCATGTCGACTCGCTATGCGGGTCGAGATGCTGCCACGTCCGCGGGACTACTCCGCGGGCGTGCCGAAGATCGCTCCGATCGCGCCGAGCATCTCCTGCTCGCGCTCGCTGACGCGCTCGCTGCCGATGCCCAGGAAGCCGCCCTCGCGCGCGGCCATGGCGGAACGCTGGGCGCTGGTGCGCAGCCACTCGCGGAACTCGTCGGCCTCGGGCTCGTCGGCCTTGGCGACCAGCAGCGCCTCGACGCGGCGCAGCTCGTCGAGCACCTGCTGCCGCGCCTCGGGGCCGCTCGGGCGGAAGCCGCTGAGCGGGTTCTCGCGGCGCTTGGCCTTCGCAGCGGCGCCGCCGGCAACGGCGGTCACGAACTCGC
The DNA here is from genome assembly GCA_040005775.1 of Solirubrobacteraceae bacterium. Lineage (GTDB taxonomy): Bacteria > Actinomycetota > Thermoleophilia > Solirubrobacterales > Solirubrobacteraceae > JAOPZW01. Next base: position 6,931 of record JBDTYI010000009.1, on the reverse strand, counting down.
CGTAGCGCCCATCGCCGGCGGCCTCGGCGATCGTGCGCAGGGCAGCGCTCGACTCCTTGAGCACCTCGATCGGGCCGCCGGGGTCGGCGATCGAGATCGCGAGGGCGGCGACGAGGGGGGCGCGACCCAGGCGGTCCCATTCCTCGTCGGTGTAGTCGGCGCGGGTGCTCATGACCCGAGACCGTAGCTACCGTCACCGGTCATGGCCCGCGCGCTCGTCATCGTCGACTACCAGAACGATTTCGTGCCGCCCGACGGCGCCCTCGCGGTGCCCGAGGGCGAGACGATCGCCGAGCGCATCAACGCCCTGGCCGCCGCCGGCGACTTCGACGTCGTCGTGGCCACCCGCGACTGGCACCCGCCCGACCACGGCTCATTCACCGAGCAGGGCGGAACCTGGCCCGTGCACTGCGTCGCGGGCACCCCGGGCGCCGAGCTGCATCCATCGCTGGACCGCACTCCGATCGACGTCGTCGTCGACAAGGGCCAGGCCCCCGATACCCAGGGCTACTCCGGCTTCGACGCCACGAACCTGGCGGTGCTGCTACGCGACCGCGGGATCGACGACGTGACGATCGTCGGGCTCGCGACGGACTACTGCGTGCGCCACACCGCCCTCGACGCGCTGCGCGAGGGCTTCGCGGTCCGCGTCGACCCCGACGCCGTGCGGGGCGTCGACCGCGACGATGCCGCGGCGGCACTGGACGAGGTGCGCGCTGCCGGCGCGCACATCTCCTGAACGCGATCAGCGCCCTGGAGGCGCGAGGCGCGACCGAGTCGCCGGGTGCTCGGCGACCCACGCCATGAGCTTGCGCGCGCCGTCGGGCAGCGAGCTCTCGCCGAAGCGCGCGACCACCGGCTCGCCCTCGCCGGCCGCGACCTGGATCTCGTAGGCCTGCTCGTCGGCGTGCTGCGGCGGCGGCCCCTCGGCCGGCGCGGCAACGAGACCGGAGTGATCGACCAGCCCGCGCAGCGTCTCCTGCTCCTCGGCGGGCAGCGTGTCGGCGTCGAGCTCGCTCAAGCGCACCATCCCCGTCAGCCCCGCGCCGCGGACGACGGTGACCCTCATCCCGTCGCGCCCACTGCCGACCATGCCTGTGCAACGGCATCCTGCTCTGTGCTCGAGTAGCGCTCGCCGGCGATGGCGATCGTCTCCCGGGCCGCCTTCGCGAAGTCCGAGTCGGCCGTCAGTCGGGTCGTCAGCGCCTCGTACCAGACGTGCCCGGCGACCTCCCAGGCGTTGCCGCCGATCGCGGTCGAAGCGAGATAGAAGGCATGGTTGGGGATGCCGGAGTTGATGTGCACGCCGCCGTTGTCGTTGCGCGGGTCGCCGTCGTCGGGAAGGTCGCGGTAGCCGTCCATGTGCGCCGGCTGGTCGTCGCCGTCATACGCCGTGCCCGGCGCGCTCATCGACCGCAGCGCCCGCCCGAGCGACGCCACGAGGATGCCCTCGCCGATCAGCCAGCCGGCCTGCTCGGCGCTCTGACCCCGCGCGTACTGCTTGACCAGCGAGCCGAACACGTCGCTCATGTGCTCGTTCAGCGCGCCGGGCTGCTTGGAGTACGCGAGGCCCGCGCTGTACTGCGTGACGCCGTGGGTCAGCTCGTGGCCGATGACGTCGAGCGCCTTGGTCAACGAGCCGACGACGAACAGCTCGCCGCTGCCGTCGCCGTAGACCATCTCGCTGCCGTCCCAGAACGCGTTGTCGAAGTCGCGTTCGTAGTGCACACAGGAGACGATCGTCTGACCCTGGCCATCGATGCTGTCGCGGGCGAGCACACGCTCGTAGAACGTCCACGTGTCCCCGGCGCCCTCGGCGGCCTCGTTGACCGCATCGTCGGCGACGGGCGCGTCGCCTTCGCTCCACACGAGGCGCCCGGGGAGCGCCGACGCGCCGCCATGGCCGACGTCGTGCACCGTGCGCTTGGCCGTCGTCGCCAGCGGCGGCGCGAGCCCACCCTCCAGGCGCCGCGTTCGCAGCGGCAGCGTGCCCGCCAGCGCCCGCCGCGCGGCCGCCCGCTGCGCATCGGTGCCCTCGCGCTCGAGGCGGGCGAGCAGGTTCGGCGGGGCGATGCGGCAGCAGGGCATCTCAGGCCAGCATCTCAGGCCAGCAGCTCGGGTCCCACGTCGGCGACGTCGCTGACACCGCACATCGCCAGCGTGAGGTCGAGGTCGGCGAGCAGGCCCTTGACGACCTGTTCGACCCCGGCCTGCCCCGCCAGCGCCAGACCCCACACCCACGGACGGGCGACGAGGACCGCGCTCGCGCCCAGGGCCAGCGCCTTGACGACGTCCGAGCCGGTGCGCACGCCGGAGTCGAAGAGCACCGGCACCTCGACGGCGGCGGCGACCGGCCCGAGCGCGTCGAGTGCCGCGATCGCCCCGTCGACCTGACGGCCGCCGTGATTGGACACGAGGATCCCGTCCATCCCGAGGTCGGCCGCGCGGCGCGCGTCGTCGGCGTGCAGCACGCCCTTGACGACGATCGGCAGCGACGTGTGCTCGCGCAGGCGCGGCAGGTCGTCCCAGTCCAGCGACGGGTTCGGGAAGACCATCGCCCACTGCTGGATGGCGGCGAGCCTGGGGTCCTCGGCGCCGGGGTCCAGGCGGGACTGGAAGACCGGGTCGGAGGTGTAGTTCGCGATGCCCTCGCCGAGCAGAAACGGTAGGTAGGCGCCGGCGATGTCCTGCGGGCGCCAGGGCATCATCCGCGTGTCGAGCGTGATCACGATGGCCTCGTAGCCGGCGGCCTCCGCGCGCCCGACGAGGCTTGCTGCCAGCTCGATGTCGTTGGGCCAATAGAGCTGGTACCAGCGGGACGTGTCGCCGAGATCAGAGGCGATGTCCTCCATCGACGACGACGCGGCCGTGCTCAGGCACATCGGGATGCCGACCTCGGCCGCCGCGCGGGCGACTGCGCGCTCGGCGTCGGCGTGCAGGATCGACAGCACCCCGACCGGGCTGAGCATCACCGGCGCGCGCATCTGCGTGCCCAGCACGGTGGTCGCGAGGTTCCGGGTGCTGACGTCGCCGAGCATCCGCGGCACCAGCGCGCGGCGGTCGAACGCCTCGCGGTTGGCGCGCATCGTGCGCCCCTCCCCCGCGCCGCCCGCGACATAGGCGAACGCCTCCGGTGAGAGCTCCGCCTGCGCCCGCTCCTCGAGGCCCGCGTAGGTCGTCGGCAGCTCGGGCTTCTCGCCGCCGAGGCCGCGGAGATAGATCTCGAACTGGTGGTTGCCGTAGGGAACCGTGGCGTCGCTCATCAACGGAACCTAGCTGCGCCGGAGGTAGACTCGCGCAGCCGTGGGGGGCCGCCGCACTGAGACTCGTGATGACGCTGCTCGTGCGCAACGAGGAGGAGGTGATCGCGGCGAACCTCGACTTCCACCTCGCGCAGGGCGTCGACATCGTGATCGTGACCGACAACGGCTCGACCGACGCGACGCGGGCGATCCTGGCCCCCTACCAGGCGCGCGGAGTGGTGCAGGTCATCGACGATCCGACCGAGGCGCACTCACAGGCCCGCCAGGTCACGCGCATGGGGCGCCTGGCCGCCACGGACCACGGCGCCGACTGGGTCATCAACAACGACGCGGATGAGTTCTGGTGGCCACAGGTGGGGACGCTGCGCGACGTCTTCGCGCCGATCCCCGACCGCTACGGGCAGCTGCTCGTGCGGCGGACGAACTTCGTCGCGCCCTTCCCCGGCGACGCGCCCTTCTACCGCCGCATGGTCGTCCGCGAAGCCCACTCGCTGAGCCCGAGGGGCGGGACGCTGGAGCCGAAGGTCGCCCATCGCGGCCTGCCCGACGTACGGGTCGCCACGGGCAACCACACCCTCCGCCACCCGCCCCTGCTCACGGTGCCCGTCCCGGATCTGGTCGAGGTCTTCCACTTCCCGATGCGCAGCCCTGAGCAGTTCGCGCAGAACGTGGAGCAGACCGGCCGCGCCTACGCCAGGCTCGCGACGCGTCACCACGAGGACGACGGGCGCGATCAGCGGATGCTCTACGGGCTGCAGCGCCGCGGCGAGCTGCAGGATTGGTTCGAGGCGCGCGCGCCGTCGGCCTCAGACATCGAGGCCGGCGTGCGCGACGGCACGCTCGTGCTCGACCGGCGCCTGGAGCACTTCATCGACAGCCGCGAGGCCGTGCCGAGCTCCGACCGGGCCCGCGCGATCGTCGGCGCGGCGCTCGCCCTCGCCGAGCACGCGGAAGACCTGGAGTCGCACATCGGCGAGCTGCGTGAGCACATCGGGACCCTCGATGCGCACCTCGCCTCCACGCGCGCCGCCGAGGAGACGCTGCGCGGCGCGGTCGGCGAGCTCGGCGCCTACGTCGAGGAGCTCGAGGAGCGCAACGCCGAGCTGCTGCACCGCCACGATGCGGTGCACGCGTCCCTCGAGGCGGTCCGCAACAGTGCGCTCATGCGCGCGACCCGGCCCGTGAGGCGCCTGTACTACCGGCTGCGATGACGCGCCGACTCATCACCATCCCCATCAGCCACTACTGCGAGAAGGCCCGCTGGGCCCTGGACCGCGCCGGGCTGCAGTACCGCGAGGTGCGCCACGTGCAGGGCGTGCACCAGGTTGTGTCCAGACGGGTGGGCGGCAACGGCACGGTGCCGGTGCTGATCTGCGAGGACGGCGTGCTCGCCGAGTCCGAGGACATCGTCCGGTGGGCGCAGCCGGGCCTGTTCGACGGACCCGAGCGCGACGACATCGCCTCGGTCTCGCACTGGCTCGACGATGGACTCGGTCCCGACGGCCGCCGCTGGATCTACGCCCAGATGCTGAAGGACCGGCCGCTCATGCTGCGCATCAACAACCAGGGCGTCCCGGGCTGGGAGAATGCGCTGCTGCGCGGCTTCTTCCCGCTGCTCATGCTCTTCGTGCAGCGCGAGCTGGGCGTGCACGCGGACACCGTCGCCGCCGACGGCCCGCGCGTGCACCACGCCTTCGACCAGATCGCCGAGCGGCTCGCCGACGGCCGCCGGTTCCTCTGCGGCGAGCGCTTCACGGCCGCCGACCTCACCTTTGCGTGCCTCGCCGCGCCGGTGGTCGTGCCGCCGCAGTACGGCCTGCCATTGCCCCGCATCGACGAGCTGGCGCCCGACGTGGCCGCCGCCGTGCGCGAGTTCCGCGCCCATCCGGCGGGCGCCTACGCGATGGCGCTGTTCGCGACCGAGCGCCGCTGAGGGACCAACTCGACGACCTCGGCGTCGATCGTGCTGCAGTCGAGGTCGATCGCGACCGACACGCGGTGGTGCCCATCGCGAACGAAGTGGCGCTCACCCACGCGGTAGACGGTGATCGGCGGCAGCGCCGCGCCGTGGGCGTGCGCGAGCCACAGGCGCTTCCAATGCTCGGCCTCGCCGCGGGCCGGGCGGAAGGCGCCGTCGAACGCCCGCGTCTTCTCGGCCTCCACCGTCCCCGCGATCGAGCCGACCGCGATCTCCTGCGTGCCGCGGTCGCGGCGCTCCCATCCGGCGCCGTCGTCGAGCAGCTCGAGCGCCCCGGCCCGCCCCAGGCGCCGGCGGCGCTGCAAGCGGGCGAAGTGGTCGTCGGCCTCCGACCACGTGCCGCAGGGCACGGGGATCAGGACATCGAGGACGAGCACGAAGGCGGCGAAAATCCCGAGCACGGCCAGCGACGAGCTCGAGACCAGCGCCGCCGCGAGAAGTACGACGCCGAGCCCCACCCGCCGTCGCCGGCGGCTCCAGCGGACCGGTCGCGGGACGGCGAGCACGCGGGTACCTCCGCGCCGATCCTACGCCCTGCCGCTCAGGCGGCCGCCAGTGCCGCTAGGTTCAGCAGTTGGCGGCGCATCATCACGAGGTCGCCCGCCGCGAACGCGGGATGCACCAGCCGCGTGAACGGGCGGTAGGCGACGAGCATCTTCACCACGATCCGCGAGCGCTCCGGACCCGCCGGCAACGCCGCGTACGTGCAGGCGACGCGGCCGAAAAGGCGGCTGGCGGTGACCAGCGTCAGCGAGCGGCCCGGCTCGAAGCCCGCCAGGCGGAAGATGCGCATGAAGCGCTGGCCGGCCTCGAGGCGCTCGAGACCAGGGGTGAGCGCCCGCGGGCTGGGCTTGCCGAAGTTGTCGATCGCGTCGTAGCTGTAGGGCGCCACGCGCAGCTGGCACAGCCACCGGAACGTGGTCGCGGCGGGCGCCGCGACGTCGACCGCCCGAAACAGCGCGACGTCGGCGTCGGGCAGCAATCGATCACACGGAAAACCGGTAGCAGCCTCGGCGGCGGTGGCCCCCCAGTTCTCGATCGCACGCGCCATGCAGAAGGCACGATTGCAGCAGAGCGCACATGGGAATGGTGCCGCTCATGTCCCAGCTAGCGGCGGTCGACGTGCGTCTGGATCTCAACGCCGTCGACTGGTCGATCCTCGCGATCTACTTCGTCACGGTCCTCGGCGTCGGGTTCGTGGCGCGGCGGTACATCAAGACCAGCCTCGACTACTTCCTGTCGGGGCGCTCGCTGCCGGCGTGGATTACCGGCCTGGCGTTCGTGTCGGCGAACCTCGGCGCCACGGAGATCCTCGGAATGGGCGCCAACGGCGCGCAGTACGGCGTCGCGACGGTCAACTACTACTGGATCGGCGCGGTCCCGGCCATGGTGTTCCTGGGCCTGGTGATGATGCCGTTCTACTACGGCGCGAAGGTCCGTTCGGTGCCCGAGTACCTGCGCCTGCGCTTCGACAACCGCTCGCACATCTTCAACTCGATCACGTTCGCGCTCGCGACGATCCTGATCGCGGGCGTGAACCTCTTCGCCCTCGCCCTCGTGCTGCAGCTGCTGCTCGGCTGGCCGATCCTGCTGGGGATCGTCGTCGCCGCGGTGATCGTCCTCGCCTACATCACCCTCGGCGGCCTGAGCTCGGCGATCTACAACGAGGTGCTGCAGTTCTTCGTGATCA
>JBDTYI010000008.1:0-2530 GCA_040005775.1 Solirubrobacteraceae bacterium | reverse complement strand
CGTGGGAGGGATACGCCTGGCTGACCAACTCCGTCGACGCCGACCGCGACGCCGTTCGCCTCACGATCTTCGTCGCGATGGCCGCGATGCTGGTGGTGGCCCTGGCCACCCCGGGAGCGTTCGGCGCCGACGCGACGCTGTTCGCCGGCGCCTACGCCGTGGTCCGCGTCGTGCACCTGATGCTCTACGTCCAGGGCACCCAGGACTCCGATGTCCGCGCCGCGGTCTGGCGGCTGGCGCCGTCGGCGCTGGCGACCTGCGCGCTGCTCGGGGCGGCCGCGAGCTTCGACGGGACCGCGCAGGCGGCGCTCTGGCTCGCCGCGATCGCCGTCGACTACGGCGGGCTGTACCTCGCGGGCACGAAGGGCTGGTCGGTGCAGAGCGCGCACTTCGCCGAGCGCCACTCGCTGATCGTCCTCATCGCGCTGGGCGAGTCGGTGGTGGAGATCGGCGCAGGCGTGCCCGAGGAGGGCCTGGGCACCGGCGTCGTCGTCGCCGCGCTGCTCGCCGTGGTGGCGATCGCGGCGCTGTGGTGGGCGTACTTCGACGTCGTGGCGCCGGTGGCCGAGCGGCGCATGCGCGCGGCCACCCCCGCCGAGCGCGTGGCCATCGCCCGCGACTCCTACACCTACCTGCACCTGCCGATGGTGGCGGGCATCGTGCTGCTCGCCTTCGGGATCGAGGCGACGATCGCCCACGTCGGCGAGCCGCTGGAGACCGTCGCCGCGGTTGCGCTGTGCGCCGGGCCCGCGCTGTACCTGCTGGCGCTCATCGCGTTCCGGCTGCGCAACGTGCGCTCGCTGAACCGCCAGCGCCTCGTCGCGGCGGTCGCGCTGGCCCTCGTGGTCGGGGTGGCCACGAACGCCGCGGCCCTGTGGGCCCTCGCGCTCGTGACGGCGATCCTCGCCGGCCTGATCGCCTACGAGGCCCTGCGCTTCCGCGAGGCCCGCGCGCGCATCCGCTCGGGCGGCGGCTCGATGCGCGTCCCGGAGGGCTGACCGTCAGCCGAAGAGCGGCAGCCGGCGGCGCCGGGCCAGCGCGTCCATGCCGTGCTGGATGGACGCCTGCACCTCGTCGTACTTGCGGTCGACGTAGGCGTCGTCGTTCGCGCGGGCCGCGCCGCGGGCGACCTTGATGGGCTCCTGGAACGCGGTGCGGATCTTGGTCGGCAGCGGGATCTCCGGCAGGAGCGCGGGCGCGATCCCCCACGGCGCGCTTATCGCCAGGGGAAAGCGCTTCAGCCGCGCGACCTTGTCGAGCTGCAGCACCTTCGCCAGCCGCCGGCCGCTGAACAGCACCGGCATCGAGTCGGGGCCGCCGACCGTCGCGATCGGCACGATCGGCACACCCGCGCGGATCGCCGTGCGGACAAAGCCCTTGCGCCCGGCCAGGATCGCCTCGTCGCGGCGCACCCACGGGCGTAGAGAGTCGACCTCTCCCCCGGGCCACAGCGCGACGTCGTGCCCGGCCGCCAGCGCGGCGGCGATGCTGTCGGGCGCGGCTGGGAGCACGCCCATCCGCCGGAAATAGCCGCCGATCAGCGGTGCCGCCATCAGGGCGTCGTGCGCCGTGCCGTGCAGCGGGCGGTCAGGCCCGAAGTGCCGCCACCACTGCACCCCGACCGTCCAGGCGTCCCATACGAACGGCGCGCCGGAGTGGATGCCGATGAGCAGGGCGGGGGGCTCGGGCAGGTGCTCCCAGCCCTCGATCTCCATCCGGAACCAGTAGTCCATCAGCGGGTTCCAGAAGTACTTCTGGCGCTCCATGAACGTGTCGTCCGGCCCGTCGAGCGTCCACTCGCCGGCCCGGTCGGCGATCCAGCCCGACGCGCCGCCGCCGGCCTGCTCCCGGCGCTGCGCCACCTTCTTCGCCGACTCCTCGGCGTAGCGGTCGGCCTGGCTCTTCTTCGTCGCGGCCATCGTGGTCACCAGTACCCGTCGGTTGCCATCCTTGACCGCGTCGTGCCCACCACCGCCCGCCTCGTCCTGCGCCGCTTCGCCCCCGCCGACGCCGACGCCTTCGCCGTGCTGAACGCCGACCCGGACGTCATGCGCTTCATCGGCGACGGCACGCCCCTCTCGCACGCGCAGAGCGATGAGCTGCTCACGCGCATCGCCGGGCACTGGCGCAGCCACGGCTTCGGCCTTTGGTGCGTGGCCGAGCGCTCGGCGCCCGAGGGCTGCCTGGGCTTCGCGGGCCTCGCCGTTCCGGCCTTCCTCCCCGAGGTCATGCCGGCCGTCGAGGTCGGCTGGCGCCTGGCGCGCGGCGCCTGGGGCCGCGGGTTCGCGACCGAGGCCGCGCGCGCCGCGCTGGCTGAGGCGTTCGGCCCGCTGGGGCTCGCCGCGGTCATCTCGATCATCGCCGCGGGCAACGACCGCTCGGTGCGCGTCGCGGGCAAGCTGGGCATGCGCCGCGGCGCCGATCGGCTCCATCCGACGCGGGGGCGGCTGCGCATATACGAGATTTCTGCGGACGATGCGGCAACTTCGAAGCGGCGGCCTTGACCGCCCACGGGGCGTTTCGTACGTTG
>JBDTYI010000007.1:0-14875 GCA_040005775.1 Solirubrobacteraceae bacterium | reverse complement strand
GACGCCGGCCAGGATCTCGGTGGCGCCGACGACGTACATGAACTGCTGGCCGCTGCCGGGAGCGATGTCGTCGATCCAGGGCGCGAGGTAGTTCGGCCAGTGGACCATGAGGTTGAAGAACTTGTCGAGCCCGAAGGCGATCGGGGCGACGGTGAACGCAAGCCGCATCAGAGCGAACGCCTGGTAGCGGGCATCGCGCCAATCGGCGGGCGCCGTACCGGGAGTCGAGCCGCCCGGCGCCGCGGGCGGGTCGAGGACGGAGCTGCGTTCCTGGTGTGTCGTGGCAGCCATGACAGCCTCCTTCTTCGTGACGCGTCCTCGGTCGAGGCGCGTTCGATGGGTTGGCGTCCGCGCGCCGGAAGTCCTTACCTCAGGGTCTGAACGCAGGCGAGCAGCTCGTGGTAGGAGTCGCAGAAGGAGCGCACGCCCTCCCGTTCGAGCTGGGCGGTGAGGGTGGCGAGGTCGATGCCCGCCGCCGCGGCGCGGCGGAGGATCTCCTCGGCCGGGCCGGCTTCGGCGTCGAGGAGCCGGCCGACGGCTCCGTGGTCGGCGAACGCCCGCATGGTGGCTTCGGGCATCGTGTTGACGACGTCGCGACCGATCAGCTGCTCGACGTAGAGGACGTCAGAGTAGGCAGTGTCCTTGGTCCCGGTGCTGGCCCACAGTGGACGCTGCGGCTGCGCGCCAGCGTCGGCCAGCGCGCGCCAGCGGTCGTCGTCGAAGCGCCGGCGATAGCGGGCATAGGCCCGCTGCGCGTTGGCCACCGCGACCCGACCCCGCAGGTCGGAGTCAGCGGGCAGCACGGCGTCGGCCTTGGTGTCGACGCGCGAGACGAAGAACGAGGCCACCGATGCGATCGCGTCGACGCGTTGCCCGGCCTTCATCCGTCGCTCGAGCCCCGCGACGTAGGCGTCGATCACCTGCTCGTAGCGCGCGACGGAGAACAGCAGGGTGACGTTGACGTTGACGCCGCGAGCGGTGAGCTCCTCGATCGCGACCGGGCCGGCCTCGGTGGCCGGGACCTTGATCATCACGTTGCGTCGCCCGAGCCGGCTCCACAGCTCGACCGCCTGGGCGATGGTGGCGTCGGCGTCGTCGGCGAGGTCGGGGGTGCACTCGAACGAGACGAACCCATCGCGCCCTCCGCTCGCGTCGTAGGTGGGGCGCAGCAGGTCCGCGGCGCGGCGCACGTCGTCGAGTGCGAGCGCGAAGAAGAGCTCCTGCGGGTCGTGGAGGCCGGAGGCGACGGCCGCCCGCAACTGGTCGTCGTAGCGGTCCGAGCCGGTGATCGCCTTGGCGAAGATGGTCGGGTTCGAGGTGGCGCCGCTCACTGCGCTGTCGGCGATCAGCCGGGCGAAGGCGCCGCTCTCCAACAGCTCGCGCGAGAGCGTGTCGAGCCAGATCGAGACGCCGGCCTCGTGCAGGCGCTCCAGACGGGCGTTCATGACCCGCCCTGCTCGCTGGGGGCGAGCTCGTCGAGCGCCACCCCGGGATCGGACAGGCGCCCGTCGTCGACGGCGACACGCTCGCGGATGAGGCGCTCGATCGGGTCGGTGACGTCCCACACGTTGAGGTTCATCCCGGCGACGACGCGATCCCCGGCCATCCAGAAGGCGATGAACTCACGACTCGTGGGGTCGCCGCGGAACACGACGCGGTCCCACGCGCGGGTGAAGCCCGTGTACTCCATGCCGACGTCGTACTGGTCGGAGAAGAAGTACGGCAGGCGATCGTCGACGTCGGCGCCACCGAGCATGGTCCGAGCCGCGAGCGGTCCCTGGTGCAGCGCGTTGGCCCAGTGCTCCACCCGGATGCGTTCCCCGTAGAACGGGTGCTGCGCGTTGGCGACGTCGCCGGCCGCGAAGACGCCGGGCACGCTGGTCTGCAGCTGCTCGTCGACGAGGATCCCGTCGTCGACGGCGATCCCGGCCTGCTCGGCGAGCTGCGTGCGCGGCTGCACGCCGACACCCACCACGACGAAGTCACAGTCCAGCTCGTGGCCGTCGCTGGTGCGGACGCGCTGCACCGACTGCGCGCCCTCGAAGGCCTCGACCCCGGTGCCCATCAGCATCCGCACGCCGTGATCGGTATGGATGTCGCAGTAGACGGCTCCGACCTCGGGGCCCAGCACCCGCTCGAGAGGAACGGCCATCGGATCGAGCACCGTGACCTCGAGATCGCGCTGACGCGCAGAGGCGGCGACCTCGGCGCCGATCCAGCCGGCCCCGATGACCACGACCGCGCCGCCGCGGTCCAGCCGCTCGCGCAGAGCATCGGAGTCCGCCACGCTGCGCAGGTACAGCACCCCGTCGAGGTCGCCGCCGGGGATCGCCAGGCGCCGCGGCTCGGACCCGGTGCTCAGCAGCAGCCGGTCGTAGTGCAGACGCTCGCCGTCGTCGAGGTGAAGTGCGCTCGCTGCCGTGTCCAGCCTCACCGCGGCACGGCCGAGGCGCAGCTCGATGTCGTGCGCGGCGTAGAACCCCTCGTCGTGGACGTAGACCTTGTCGCGCCCGGCCTCCCCGCGCAGATAGTCCTTGGACAGCGGCGGACGCTCGTAGGGGCGCTCGTGCTCTGCGCCGACCAGCAGCAGGCGCCCGTCGAAGCCCTCCTCGCGCAGCGTCTCGGCGGCCTTCGCGCCGGCCAGGCTGGCGCCGACGATCACGAACGTCTGGTCACTGGGCATGGGCTGTCCTCATGGTCAGGGCCAGGAACTCCTGGCGGGTGCGGGCGTCGTCGCGGACCAGGCCGTGCAGCGCCGAGGTCACGGTCTTGGAGCCGAGCTTCTGCACGCCGCGCAGCGACATGCAGAGGTGCTCTGCCTCCAGGACGACGCCGACCCCCTTGGGCTCGAGCTCGCGCTGCAGCCAGCCGGCGATCTGGGTGGTCAGGCGCTCCTGGATCTGCAGGTCGCGGGCGAAGAGCTCGACGACGCGGCCGAGCTTGCTCAGGCCGATGATCCGCTCGCCCGGGAGGTAGCCGACGTGCGCCACCCCCTGGAACGGCAGCAGGTGATGCATGCACAGGGAGTGAAACGGGATCGCCTGGGCGACGATCAACTCGTCGTAGCCGTCGTCGTTGGGGAACGTCGTCGCCCGAAACGGCTGGGGCGTGAGCAGCTCGGCAAATGCGTCGGCGACCCGGCGCGGCGTGTCCTGCAGCCCGGCCGAGTCGACATCGGCGCCGAGCGCGAGCAGCAGCGCACGCGCAGCGCGTTGGACGCGGGTGTGGTCGATCTCGCGGTGAGAGTCGCGGCTCGCGCACGCTGTGGCCAGCGCGAGTCCCGCGCCGTGTGGCTGTTGCGGGGTCATGTGAGGCCTTAGCGCCCCCGGCGCGCGATCTCTTACCGATCACGGTCGCGGCGCAAGGCCCAGCCGGGACGTGCAGGTAAGACCACGGGCGCGGCGATCGCTAAGCAGGTATGAGGCCGCGCCGGATCGCCACGAGCCAGACTGCGCCGTCGAGCCCGGTCGTCGAATGGCGTCGCGAGCGGCTCGTCGGTGCCGGGTTCGCGACCGACCTGGCCGCGCGGTTGGCGCAGAACCGAGCCATCGACCTGCATGCCGTCCTCGAGCTCGTCGACCGCGGCTGTCCTGCCGCGCTCGCCGCGCGCATCCTCGCGCCGCTGGAGGATCGAGGTGGCCGCGATGAGGGAGGCTGTTAGCGTGGCGCGAACCTCCGCGGACGGGGGAACCGCCGTGCACGAAGCCTCGCTTCCCACCATCCCCAGCTCGCCCGACGCGGAGTCGTTGGCGTGGATCGATGCGCTCTCGGGCGCCGGGCAGCAACGACAGGAAGCGATCGAGCGCCTGCACGCTTTGCTGCTGCGCGCGTCGCGATTCGAGATCGCGCGCCGCCAGCGTGCCTTCGGTGACAACGGTTCAGGGGCGCTCGAGGACCTTGCGACACAGGCGGCCGCCGACGCGGTCATGGCGATCCTCAACAAGCTTCACACCTACCGCGGCGACAGCCGCTTCACCACTTGGGCGTACAAGTTCGCGCTGCTCGAGGCCGCGGTGAAGGTCCGTCGGCGCGCCTGGCAGGATCGCGAGGTCCCGCTCCAACAGGACGGCTGGGCGCAGCTGGCCGACCGGAGCGCAGCCCCAGACGCGGACGCAGAGACGGCCGAGCTGCTCGGAGCCGTGCGCCGAGCGATCGCCGACGGGCTGACCCCCCACCAGCGCGCCGTGCTCGTCGCGATCACCCTCAACGACGTGCCCATCGACGTCCTCGCCGAGCGGCTCTCCACCACGCGCGGCGCGCTCTACAAGACCCTGCACGACGGCCGTAAGAAGCTGCGCGCCCGGCTCGCGGCCGACGGGTACGTCCTGGATCACCTATGGGAAGGAGGCACACCGTGAGCGACACCGGCCGTCCACCGCTCGCCGATGTGCTGGGCGGGCTGCTCGGCCCGGCCGGCCCCGAGCTGACCTGCGATCAATGCTTCGAGCAGCTCGACCGCTACGTCGAGCTCGAGCTCTCGGGCTCTGACGCAGACGCCGCCGTTCCGGGCATGAAGGCGCATCTCGAGGGATGCCCCGCCTGCGGCGAGGACCACGACAGCCTGCGCGCCCTGGTCGAGGACCGCCCCTCTGCGGGCTGACTCGCCCTGCGGATGGCAGAACGCACGCAGGTCGCGATCGTCGGGGCCGGACCGGCCGGGCTGTTCCTCGGTCACCTCCTGCATCGCGCAGGCGTCGACACCGTGGTGCTCGAGGCGCGCAGCCGCGAGCACGTCGAGGGGCGCATCCGCGCGGGCGTGCTCGAGCAGGGCACGACCGACGCGTTGCGGGCGGCCGGCCTGGGTGAGCGCATGGATCGCGAGGGCCTCGTCCACGACGGGCTGCACCTGACGTTCGACGGCGCGCAGCACCGCATCGACCTGCGCGCGCTGACCGGGCGGGCCGTCACGATCTACGGGCAGACCGAGGTGGTCAAGGATCTCGTCGCCGCGCGCCTCCAGGACGGCGCCCCGCTGCGCTTCGCGGTCGAGGACGTGCGCGTCGACGGGCGGGAGGGACAGGTCCCGGTCGTCCGCTACCGCCGCGACGGCGCCGAGCACGAGCTGCGCTGCGACGCGATCGCCGGCTGCGACGGCTTCCGCGGCGTCTGCCGCGCCGCGATCCCCGCGCGCGTGCTGACGACGTGGGAGCGCACGTATCCGTTCGCCTGGCTGGGCATCCTCGCCGACGTGGCGCCGTCGACCGACGAGCTGATCTACGCCCACCACGAGCGCGGCTTCGCGCTGCACAGCATGCGCTCGCGCGAGCGCAGCCGCCTGTACGTGCAGGTCGACCCCGGCGAGCACGTCGAGCATTGGCCCGACGGACGCGTGTGGCACGAGCTGCACGAGCGGCTGGCCAGCGACGGCTTCGCGCTCTCCGAGGGACCGGTGCTCGAGAAGTCGATCACGCCGATGCGCAGCTTCGTCGCCGCGCCGATGCGCCACGGCGCGCTCTTCCTGGCCGGCGACGCGGCGCACATCGTGCCGCCGACGGGGGCGAAGGGCCTGAACCTCGCCATGGCCGACGTGCTGGCGCTCGCCGAGGCCCTGATCGACGGATCGCCGGCAGCGCTCGACGCCTACTCCGACCACTGCCTGCGCCGGGTCTGGCGCGTGCAGCACTTCTCGTGGTGGATGACGTGGATGCTGCATCGCCACCCCGGGCACGACCCCTTCCAGGCGCAGCTGCAGCGCTCCCAGCTGGCCTACGTCGCGAGCTCGGAGGCGGCCGCCCGCACGCTGGCCGAGAACTACGTCGGATACGAGGACGCATGAGCGACCCGCCGCTGGACTCCCCCGACTACCGCTCCACGCGCCTGCGCCATCCCAAGCAGCCACTCGTGTATCTGCCCGGCGGCGACACCGAGCTGACGGGCCCGCGGCTCGGCGGCGAGCTCGTCACCGGCCCGCTCGACCACGACCTCACGCGCCAGCACCCCGGCGAGCCGATCGGCGAGCGGATCGTCGTCGCGGGCCGCGTCCTCGACACTCGGGGCCGGCCGCTGCGCGACACGCTCGTCGAGGTCTGGCAGGCCAACGCCGCGGGCCGCTACCGCCATCAGGGCGACCGCTGGCCCGCGCCGCTGGACCCGAACTTCACGGGCGCCGGGCGCTGCGTGACCGACGCCGACGGGCGCTACGCGTTCACGACCGTCAGGCCTGGCGCCTACCCCTGGGGCAACCACGACAACGCCTGGCGCCCGGCGCACATCCACTTCTCGCTGCTGGGCACCTCGTTCGCCCAGCGCCTGGTGACGCAGATGTACTTCCCCGGCGACCCGCTGTTCGCCCACGACCCGATCTTCAACGCCGTGCGCGACGAACGCGCCCGGCAGCGGATGGTCGCCGCGTTCTCGATCGAGGACGCGCAGCCCGACTGGGCGCTCGCCTACACCTTCGACATCGTCCTGCGCGGCGCCGCCCAGACGCCGTTCGAGGAGGCCCATTGAGCCCCGAGCCGACGCCGCCACAGACCGTCGGACCGTTCTACGCGATCGGGCTGCCGTGGGCCGGCGGGCGCTTCGCGGTCTCCGAGGGCACGCCGGGCGCGATCGCCATCAGCGGCGCGGTCTTCGACGGCGACGGCGAGCCCGTGCCCGACGCGCTGGTCGAGACCTGGCAGGCGCTGGGCGACGGCCACCGCGGCTTCTCCCGCAGCGACGGCAGCCTCGACGTGCTCACGCTCAAGACCGTCTACGTCGACGTCTCGGTGTTCGGGCGTGGCATGCTCGACCGCGTCGTGACCCGTATCTACTTCGCCGACGAGCCCGAGGTCAACACGGCCGACCCCGTGTTCGCGTCCGTGCCCGAGGACCGCCGCGACACGCTGCTCGCCGGGCGCGAAGGCGACGGCTACCGCTTCGACATCCGCCTACAGGGCGCCGGTGAGACCGTCTTCTTCGCTCTCTGACGCGGCGTGGCTGCAGGCCATGCTCGACGTCGAGGCGGCACTCGCCCGCGCCACCGTGCCCGAGCACGCCGAGGCGATCGCCGCTGCCTGCCGCGCCGAGCGCTTCGACGCCGGCGCGCTGGCCCTCGAGGCCGAGCGCCACGCCACCCCGGTGGTCGGCCTGGTCGCCGCGCTGCGCGCCGCTGTCGGGCCCGAGCACGCGGAATTCGTGCACCGCGGCGCGACCAGCCAGGACGTCGCCGACACCGCAGCGATGCTGCTCGCCCGCCGCGCGATCGACGCGCTGTGGATCGACGCGGGCGCCGCGGCCGACGCCGCCGCCCGCCTCGCGGCGGAGCACCGCTCCACGCCGATGGTCGCGCGCACGCTGCTGCAGCCCGCCCTGGCGACGACCTTCGGGCTCAAGGCCGCGGGCTGGATGACCGGCATCGACGGCGCGATCGAGCGCCTCAACGCCCAGCCGCTCTGGGTGCAGATGGGCGGTCCCGTCGGGGCGCGGAGCCCGGAGGTGGCGATCGCCGTGGCCGCCGAGCTGGTGCTCGCCGTCCCGTCGCTGCCGTGGCACGCCGACCGCGTCGGCCCGGCCTCGCTGGGCGCCGCGCTGGGCGTGCTGTGCGGTGCGCTGGGCAAGGTCGCGACGGACGTCGTGCTGCTCGGGCAGGCCGAGGTGGGGGAGGTGCGAAGCGGCGACGGGGCCTCGTCGGCGATGGCGCACAAGCGCAACCCCGCCGACGCGGTCCAGGTGCGCGCCGCGGCGACCCGGGCGCCGGGGCTCGTCGCGACGCTGCTACGCGCCATGGACGCCGAGCACGAGCGCGCCGCGGGCACATGGCAGGCCGAGTGGCCGGCGCTGCGCGACCTGCTCGACCTCGCGATCGCCGCCGCGACGCATGGCCGGCGGATGCTCGAGGCGCTCGAGGTCGTCCCCGGCCGCATGGCCGAGAACCTCGCCGCTGTTGGCGGCGTACCCGACCTCGGCGCGACCGGCGTGCTGATCGACCGCGCGCTGCAGACCCACACAGAACAGGAGACCCCATGAGCGAAGGCGAGCGGATCCGCCGCGAGGTGCTCGGCGACGCCCACGTCGACGCCGCGCTGGCGCGCACGACGGATTTCACCGCGCCCTTCCAGGACTTCATCACCCGCTATGCATGGGGCGAGGTCTGGGGGCGCGAGGGCCTGGACCGCCGGACGCGCAGCGCGATCACGCTCGCGGCCCTGGTCGCGCTCGGGCGCGAGGGCGAGCTGGCCCTGCACGTCCGCGGCGCGCGCAACAACGGGATGACCGCCGACGAGATCGGAGAGGTGATCCTGCACACGGCCGTCTACGCCGGGGTGCCCGCGTCGAACGCCGCGCTCGCCGTCGCCCAGCGGGTTCTCGACGAGGAGGCCGGGTAGGGGGCTGCGCCCGCCGGCGCTCCTGGAGGCCCGCGACGAGCACGCCGCGGGGCTCCGCGCTCAGGCGGCGCGGCGCGCGGCGGTGCGCGTGCGGCGCTTGGCCTGCACGGCGGCCTCGTCGGCGGCGGCGAGCAGCGCGGCGGGGCGCATGCCGTCGGCCGGGAAGACGGCCGAGCCGATGCTGGCGCTCATCTCGCGCGGGCCGGCGGTGACGGTCGCGAGCGCCTCGAGGATCCGCTGCGCCAGGCCCTCCGCGCGGTCGCGGTCGGTGAGCGGGGCGAGGACGCAGAACTCGTCGCCGCCAAGGCGCACGACCGTGTCCTGCGCGCGCACGGCGTCGACCATCGCCTCGGCGACGTCGCGCAGCACCTCGTCGCCGGCGTCGTGGCCGAAGCGGTCGTTCACGGCCTTAAAGCCGTTGAGGTCGAGTGCGAGGACGGCGAACTGCTCGTCGTGGCGGGTGTGGCGCGCGACCTCGTAGGCGAGGTGCTCGTCGAGCGCCCGCCGGTTGGCCAGCCCGGTCAGCGGGTCGCGCAGCGCGTAGTGGCGCATCGCGTCGGTCTCGCGCTCCAGGCGGACGCGCAGGGCGAGCAGCACCGCGACGCTCGCGGGCACCACGACGACGGCGGGCAGCAGCGCCGGCGGGGCGATCAGCGTCGCCACGGCGACGGTCGCCGCCGCGAGCAGTGCACCGGCGCGTGGCGAGTGCGCTCTGGCCGCGAGCAGCAGCGCACCGGGCAGGCAGGTCCAGAAGCCCTGGTCGCCCCCGGCGGTCGCGAGGGCCGCGACGAGGGCGACGACGGCCGTCGCGCGCAGGGTGTCCGTTCCCAGGCCCACCCGCGCAGCCTGACGGCTGGTTCGGTCAGAAACGCGGAGCGGCGACTCGCGCCGCCGCCCCGGTACTGACGTGTCCTGCTAGCGCGAGACCTTCTCGCAGTCCTTGGAGACCACGTCGGACTTGTCGGCGCGGACGGAGTCCTTGCCGGTGCCGCACTTGACGTGGTCGCGCTGGCCGTCGCGGGCGTTGATGCGGTCGTTGCCCGCGCCGCCGCTGATCTTGTCGTGGCCGGAGCCGCCGCTGAGCGTGTCGTCGCCGTTGTTGCCGTCGACCTCGTCGTCGCCGGCGTTGCCCTGCTCGACGTCGTCGCCCTGCTGACCCTGCTCGTCGTCGTTGCCCTTGCCGCCGGTCAGGTGGTCGTCGCCGGTACCGCCCTTGAGCGTGTCGTTACCGTCGTCGCCGCACATGTCGTCGTCGCCGGCCTCGCCCTGCATGTCGTCGTCGCCGGCCTTGCCGTCCATCTCATCCGACGAGGAGGTGCCGGACTCGTTGTCGTCGGACGACGTGCCGCCGTGACGGTCGGCGCGGATGGTCCGGCTGTCGCCGTGCCCGCTCTCGCTCTCGTTCTCGCCGGACTGGTGGCCCGGCGTGGTCGTGGTGCAGGCGGTCGTGTTGTCGTCGTCGCTGCCATCAGCGCGCACGACGGTGGCGCCGGCGACGAGCGCGCCGAACAGGACCAGGGAGAACAGCAGTGCGAATGAACGCTTCATGTGATTCAAAGCCTCTCGGGAGGTTCCTGGGACGGACCTGAGACCCCGTATCGGCATTTCCGTCACGGGGATTGATCAGTTGATCGTCGCCAGCGCGGCCGGGACGACGGCCCCGGCGCCCGCGCGGCGCAGCTGTCCGCCGACCATCGCCAGCGTCCAGCCCGAGCTGCGCCGGTCGTCGAGCAGCACCCCCGCACCGCCCGGCGGCGGCGCCAGCGCGACCGTGAAGGCACCGCGCACGTTGGCCGCCTGCTGCACGGCGTTGGCCATCTCGCGCTGAGGCGGGCGCTTCCCCGTCCGCGCCACGAGCGCCAGCGGGGCGCAGCCGAGCTCCGCCGCCAGCGCCGCCGCGTAGCGGTCGATCAGGTCCCCGAGCGCCGCGGACGGCACCGCCGCCACCCACGCCGGCCGCACGCCGGCGCCGCGCAGGGCGTCGGCCAGGCCGGTCACGAGCTCGCCGTCGACGGTTCCCGCGCCCAGGCTGCGCTCGATTGCCGGCCACCAGCCGCCGTCGCCGACCCGTGCGAGTGCGAGGCCCGGCTCGGTGCGGGCGTCGTCGGGGATCTTGCGCATCGTCCCGCTCGCGTCGGGCGCCATCTTCTTGACCTCGAGCTCGATCGGCCGGGAGCGCAGGTGGCGCTGAGCGAGCTCGACGAGCGCCGGGTCGGGCGGCTGGGCGAACCGCGGGGCGGTGCACACCGAGCAGCGGCCGCAGTCGGCGATGTCGGTGCCGTCGAGCTCCTCCTGCAGGGCGCGCATCAGGCAGCGTCCGTCGGTGCCGAACGCGGCCATCGCGCGCTGCTCAGCCCGGCGCAGCTCGGTCACCTGGGCGTAGCGGTCGCCGTCGTAGTGCCAGTCGCGCCCAGCGAGCGATTGCCAGCGGCTGCCGGCTCGGCGGACTGCGCCCTCGACGTCGAGGATCTTGAGCATCGCCTCGATGCGCGTCATGCCGAGGTTGACCACGGCCATCAGCTCGCGGGTCGTGCGGCCCTCCTCGCCGGCCGCGTCGAGCTCGGCGAGGACCGCCGCGACGCGCTCTTGGGACGGGAAGGCCTGCTCGATGAAGAAGTCCTGGATGCGCTTGTCCTCGCCACCGCGCAGCAGCACGACCTCGGCGTGCTCGACCCCGCGGCCCGCGCGCCCCACCTGCTGGTAGTACGAGACGACCGACCCCGGCGCCTGGAAGTGCACGACGAAGCGCAGGTCGGCCTTGTCGTAGCCCATGCCCAGTGCGCTGGTGGCCACCACCGCTTTGAGCTCGTTGGCGAGCAGGCGCTCCTCGATGGCCACTCGCGTCTCGGTGTCGTGCTCGCCGCTGTAGGCGACTGCCGCGATGCCGTTGGCGGTCAGGAACGACGCGACCTGCTCGGCGTCGCGCCGCGTCAGCGTGTAGACGATGCCCGAGCCCTCCAGCGACGGCAGATGCTCCACCAGCCACGCGAGGCGCTCGGCCGGCCGCCGGAGCTCCAGGGTCTCCAGGCGCAGGCTCGTTCGCGCGAGCGGGCCGCGATAGGAGCGCAGCTCCTCGCCCGACGCGCCCAGCTGCTCGAGCACGTCGCCGACGACGCGGTCGTTCGCGGTCGCCGTCGTGCCCAGCACGGCCACGTCGTCGCCCAGCGCGGCGAGCATGTCGGTGACCCGCCGGTAGTCGGGGCGGAAGTCGTGCCCCCAGTCGGAGATGCAGTGCGCCTCGTCGATGACCAGGAGGCCGACCGTCTGGGCGAACAGCGGCAGCATGTCGTCGCGGAAACGCGGGTTGTTCAGGCGCTCGGGACTGATCAGCAGCAGGTCGATCTCGTTCGCGGCCAGCAGCACGCGGACGCCGTCCCAGTCGTCGCGGTTGGTCGAGTTGATCGTGTGCGCGCGCAGGCCCAGCCGCTGGGCGGCGGCGATCTGGTTGCGCATCAGCGCCAGCAGCGGGCTGACGATCAGCGTCGGCCCGGCGCCCGCCTCGCGCAACAGCGCGGTGGCGACGAAGTACACGGCGGACTTGCCCCAGCCGGTGCGCTGCACGCAGAGCACGCGCGCACGGTCGGCGACGAGGTCGCGGATCGCCTCGAGCTGGTCGGGACGGAAGACCGCGGCCGGGTCGCCGGTGAGGGCGCGCAGGCGGGTGAGGGCGGTCTCGGCGAAGCTCGTGGGAGCGGCGGTGGTCACGGTCTCATCGTGGCAGCCCGCGCGGCGCGGGCGGCGAACCGCACAGTCTTGGCACGGTTGCGGTGGGAATCGTCAGCCGGCCGCCTGACCGAGCATCCAGCGCGCGTTGGCCATCAACCGGGTCACGGGGTAGCCGGCCGGATCGGTGAGCACCAGCCGCGCGGCCTCGTCGGCCAGCGCGGAGAGCATCTGCGCGGTCAGCTCGGGATCGGGCGAGGCGCCCTCCGGGCTGCGCTCGGGGCGCATGACCTCGGCCAGCTCGGCCACGATCGCCCGGCGCCCGGCGGTGATCCGCTCGCGCAGCGACAGCGGCGCCCCCTCGGGCGGCATCAGCACGAGCCGCCACGTCACCGGGTCGGCGCGCACCACGTCGAGGTAGGCCTCCAGGCGCCGCAGCAGCAGCTCGTTCCGGTCCGCCGCGCCGGGCGCGGGCAGACTCGCCACGAGCTGCCCCAGCGCACGCGCGGTCTCGCGATCGAGCGTGGCATCGAGCAGCGCACTCAGGGTGGGGAAGTGGTCGTAGACGACCGGCCGCGTGATGCCCGCCCGGCGCGCCACGGCGTCGATCGAGACGGCGTGAAAGCCCTGCTCCTCGACAAGGTCGCGCGTCGTGTCGATCAGCTGCTCGCGCCGATCGGCGCCGGTCATCCGGGTGCGGGGTGGGACGGGCATCGAGGTCTGGGGTTTAGCCTACACGACTGTAGGTTACACTTCCGTAAGTTATGACCCAGACGAACTCCGCACCCCGCGTGATCATCACCGGCGCCGCCGGCGGCATCGGCTCCGCCACGGTCACCGCCCTGCGCGCCCGTGGCGCCCAGGTCGTCGGCCTCGACGTCGCCGCCGACGACGGCATCGTCGCCTGCGACGTCACCGACCAGGCCTCCGTCGATGCCGCGGTCATCGATGCCCAGGAGCGCCTGAGGGGCATCGACGTCGTCATCAACTGCGCCGGGATCGGCGATCCCCAGAGCGCCGGCGAGCGTCCGGGGGAGGACGCCGTGCGCGTGCTGGACATCAACCTGATGGGGACCTGGCGCGTCACGGCCGCGGCCCTGCCCGCCGTCCGCGCCGCAAAGGGCCGCGTCATCAACGTCGCCTCCGGGCTCGCGCACCTCTCGGTGCCCTTCGCCACCGCGTACACGCTGAGCAAGCGCGGTGTGGTCGCGTACTCCGACCTGCTCCGCCTGGAGTACGGCGACGAGATCGACGTCACCACGATCTACCCCGGCTACATCCGCACGGCCATCCACGAGTCGTCGACCGACAAGGGCATGTCGCTCGAGGGCGCCGTCCCGGTCGAGAAGGTCGAGGACGCGGCCGCGTCCCTCGTGCGCGCGGCACTCGACGACGACCCGCCCCGCGACCTCGCCACCTCGCGCCAGGGCACCCTCTCCTACGGCCTCCTGCGCGTCGCCCCCCGCGGCCTCGTCGACCGCCTCGTCCGCGGCGGCGTGCGGCGCGGCGTGAAGGCCGGCCGCTACGACAAGTCCGAGATGGCCTCCGACTTCGTGTCGCGCATGCGCGCCGCGGCTCGCTAGCCCTCCGCCCGATCCCCACGACAGACACGACCGGAGACCTGACACCACCATGGCCCACGCCCTCCACGCCGAGCCCACCATCGACGACCGCCCGCTCCCCCCGCACACCCCGATCGCGATCGTCGGCGCGGGGTTCGCCGGGATGGGCATGGGCATCCGCCTGCTGCGGTCGGGTGTCGAGGACTTCGTGATCATGGAGCGCGACGGCGACGTCGGCGGGACATGGTCGGCCAACACCTATCCCGGCTGTCAGTGCGACATCCCGTCGCACCTGTACTCGTTCTCCTTCGCGCCGAACCCCGAGTGGACGCGCACGTACCCCAAGCAGCCCGAGCTGCGGAGCTACCTGCGCAAGGTCGCCGAGGACTTCGGCGTGCGCCCCCGCATCCGCCTCGGCTGCGAGGTCACCGCCGCCGACTGGGACGAGGCGGCGGGCCTCTGGCGCCTACAGAGCACGAAGGGCGCCATGACCGCCGACGTGCTCATCGGAGCCCCGGGACCGCTGAGCGAGCCGTCGATCCCCGAGATCGACGGCCTCGACTCCTTCCCGGGCCCGGTCTTCCACACCGCCCGCTGGGATCACGACCAGGACCTCGCCGGCAAGCGCGTCGCCGTCATCGGCACCGGCGCCTCCGCCATCCAGGCGGTCCCCGAGCTCCAGCAGATCGCCGAGCACGTCATCGTCGTGCAGCGCACCCCGCCATGGGTCGTCCCGCACAGCGACCGCCCGATCACTGGCGTCGAGCAGCGCGTCTACGCACGCCTGCCGGCCCTGCAGAAGGTCGCGCGCAGCGCGGTGTACTGGGGCCGTGAGCTGCTCGTGCCGGCGCTGGTCTACAAGCCCCGGCTGATGGGGGTGATCGAGCGCGTGGCGCGCCGGCACATCGCCAGGCAGGTGCCCGACGCCGCGCTGCGCGCGAAGGTCACGCCCGACTACACCATCGGCTGCAAGCGCATCCTGCCCTCGAACAAGTGGTATCCGGCGCTCGGCCAGCCCAACGTCGAGCTCGTCACGGCCGGCGTCAGCGAGGTCCGCCCCGACGGCTTCGTCGACGGCGATGGCGGCGTCCACGAGGTCGACGCCCTCGTCTTCGCCACCGGCTTCAAGGTCACCGACATCCCGATCGCCCACGTGATCTCGGGCGCCGACGGGCGCACGATGGCCGAGGGCTGGCACGGGAGCATGCAGGCCTACCTGGGGACGACCGTCGCCGGGTTCCCGAACCTGTTCTTCCTCGTCGGCCCGAACACCGGCCTCGGGCACAACTCGATGGTCTTCATGATCGAGGCGCAGATCACCTACGTGCTCGACGCGCTGCG
>JBDTYI010000006.1:0-6921 GCA_040005775.1 Solirubrobacteraceae bacterium | reverse complement strand
GGCCAGCCGACCCCGGTGTCGGTGAGCGGACGCAGGCCGTCGTCGGTCACGGCCGGGAGTATCGGGCATGGCGCACTCCGGCCGCGCCGAGGTCAGTCTTCGTTTTGGCCCTTGCCCTTGTCCTTGTGGCAGTTGCCGTGCGGGCTGCAGCGCGGCGGCGCGCCGCAGCCGCCGTGCCCGCACCCGCGGCCCTTGCTGCTGGGCGCGGCCGGCGCCGCGACGGCCGGCGCCGAGGAGGTGCTCTGGGTCGGGCGCGAGGTCGACGTGGGCGCCGCCGGGGCGGCGGGCGCCGGCGTCGAGGCGGTGGCGGCCGGCTCGTCCGCGCTTCCGGTCGAGGGCGCGGGCGCGGGCGCCGGCGTCGCGGCGGGGGTCGGAGTGGTCGTCGTGCGACGCGGCCGGCGTGCCGTGCCCGCCGTGCGCCGCGCGGGACGGCGGGCGGCGGGGGTGCTCGTGCGCCGCCGCGGGGCCACCGCGCTGGGCCGCGGCGTCGTCCCGGTCCGCCGGCGGGCCGTCGTGCTCCGCGTGCTCACCTGGCGCTGGGCGCCGCTGCTCGCGTTCGCGGCGCGATCACGCGCAGCGGCGCGCGCGCGGGCCGACCGCGACCGGGTCCGCGCGCGAGCATCTGCGGCGCGCCGGGCACGGTCCGTGGCCGCCCGCTCGGCCCGCGCTGCGGCGCCAGCGTCCGGGACCGCCACCGCGGGCGCCCGGGCGACCTCGACGGTCTGCGAGCCACCGGGCGGCCCGACGGAGCCGTTCGGGCCGTTGGCGTCGCGCAGCGGGCCGGCGGCGACGGCCACGAGCAGCGCGAAAGCGACGATCACCAGCGCGCCGCCCAGCGCGGCCGTCGCGAGCCCGGGCCGCTGTGGTCCCACCGCGGCGGTCGCGCCCGCGCGCCGGCGTCGCGGACCTGCCGTGGCCGCGGCGGCCGCGGTGGGGGTCGCGCTCGCCATCGCACCGGCGCCGGAGAGCGCGTGGTCGGACTCGAACTCGGCCAGCGTCGACGCCTGCAGCCAGCTCGGGGGCGCCATGGCCGACCAGGCGGCGTAGGTCGCGGCCGCCTCGCCCATCGCCGCCCTGGTGCGCGGGCAGCTCTCACAGTCGGCCGCGTGGTCGCGCAGCCAGCCGGCCTCCGTTGCGTCGAGCTCGCCGTCGGCCTCGGCGGCCAGCAACGGCAGGGCCTCCTCGCAGTCGGGCGACCGCACGGCCGCGGCGGCCGCGGCCGTGCCGTGCATCTCGTCGCGCAGGCGCAGGCGGGCGCGGGCGAGCAGCGGGGCCACCGCGCCCGGGTGCACCTCGAGGATCCGGGCCGTGGCCGCGTAGCTCAGCCCGGCCAGGCCCACCAGCGCGAGCGCGGCGCGCTGCTGAGGTCGCAGGCGCATCGTGGCGGCCGAGAGCGTTCCGCCCGCGCGACCGGCGCCGCCGCGGCTGCCGAGCAGCTCGAGGCTCGCGGTGCGGGCGGCCGAGAGCAGGGTCTCGCGGAACCGCGCTGGGTCATAGCCCGGCCGGGCCGCCACCTCGGTCGCGGCGAGGAAGGCGTCCTGGGTCGCGTCGGCGGCGGGCTCTGCAGTGCCGAGCAGCCGGTGGCAGAAGGCGTAGACCTCGGGCCCATGGGCGTCGAAGAGCGCGCCGAGCGCTGCCGGGTCACCGTGGGCGGCGTTGCGCACCGCCTCGTCGTGGTCGAAAGGAGCACGCAAGGCCGGGGATCCTAGAGAACGCGACGAGCGGCAGCCTGAGCGCGACGAGCGGCCGACCCGCACATTGCGGGATTCCGGTCCGTCGCGCCGGGAACCGGTGTCAGGCCGCGATGGTGATGCGTCGGGTCAGCGTGGCCGCGTTGCCGGCGCCGTCGGTCACCGTCACGGTCACGGTGTACTTGCCGCCGCGCCGGTAGGTGTGGTTCGCCCTGCGCGCCAGGACCGCCTTGGTCTTGTCGCCGAAAGCGACCCGCACGGTCTTCACACCCGAAGCCCGCGCGCTCGTTCCGCTGGCGTCGCTCGCCGTGACGGCCATCTTCACCACCCCGCCCCGGCGGCGGGCTCCGCTCACGCGGAACGAGGCCTTCGGCACGACGCCGTCGACGCGGAGGTTGCGCACCGGCGTGGCCGTGCTCTGCCCGCGCCGGTCGGTGGCGACGACGCGCCACGTGTGGATGCCGTCGGCGACCGGGGTGGGCACGGCGAGGTTCGTCGCCTGCGTCTGCCCGGCGGGCTTGCCGTCGATCAGCACCGTGTAAGTCAGCTGTCCCCAGAGCTCGAACGACGTCCCCCACTTCAGGATCGGGTTCGGGCCCTTCACGAAATGCTTGGACGTGGTGTAGCCGAGGAACGTGCCCGGGGCGCGGTCGAACGTGGCCACCACGAGCTGGCGCGAGGCGCCCTCGCCCTGGATGAAGGCGATCGCCACGTCGCCCGCGCGGTCGGCGGCGGCGCGCAGGCCGCGCGAGGCGTCGGTCTGGCCCAGCTCGGGCTTGGCGAGCACGACGTCGGGCCCAGGCTGCGTCAGCGCACGGTTCGTCGCCACGTAGTCGAACGGACGCGCGTGCACGACGCGGCCATTGGGGTCGCCCTGCTCGAAGGCGATCAGGCCGTCGCCGTTCTCGGCCGTGGCGGCGTCGGGGAACGACGGGCCGCCGCCACCGCCCAGCAGAGTCGCCGGGCTGAACTTGTCGTCCTTCAGCACCGCGCCGAACGCGCCGGGAGCGCCCGCCGCGCCCATGGCCGCGTAGCCGATGCCCCGGCCGCTGATGTCCACGTTCGGCTCCGAGGACGACGTGCCGGCGTCGATCGAGACCGGGTCGTTGAACGTCGAGCCGACGAGCCGGCGCGCCACGATCCCGCCGTCGGCTGTCCGGCGCGCGACGGCCCAGGCGTAGCTCGAGTCGTCCTCGGTGTCGATGTCGGGCAACTCCGAGTTGTCGGCCAGCGCCTGCGGCGCCGCGGACAGCCGGCTCTCGAACACGCGGCGGGCGTAGGTGCCGCCGCTCTCGCCCCACACCACGGTGGCCACTCCGTCGGCGGCGACCGCGACGCGCGGACGCCCGCTGCCGTTGCCCGCGTCGGCCGCCTGCTCGATGTCGAGCACGCCGTCGACGCCGGCGAACGTCGCCGCCTTGCGATCAAGGCGGGCCACATGCACGTCGCCGGCGGCGGTGTAGGCCAGGTAGGACGTGCCGTTGATCGACGTCGCCACCGACGGGTTGATGCCGGGCACCGAGATCACCTGCGGCGCGTCGTAGGCCTGCGCACCAGCTCCGCGGTTGACGGTGTAAACCGCGCCGCCGTTGACGTAGGCCACCACGACCTTGCCGCCGTCGCCCACGCCCACGACCGGCTGTGAGCTCGGGGTCTCCAGCCCGCCGTCGACGCGCTCGGGCGCGAGGAACGCGCCGGCGACCAGCCGCGAGACGAAGACGTGGTCCACGCCGCCGTCCTTGCGCACCCAGGTCATGGCCCCGGTGCCGTCGCGCGCGACGCGCAGGTCGCCGAGCGACTGGACGTCGGCGCTCGGCCCGTCCACGGGGTCACCGGGGAAGTAGGTGCCGGTCGCCGCCCCCGCGGAGGCGGGAATCGCGAACGGCACGAGCAGGGTCAACAGGGCGAGGCGACGGCGCATGGGACGGTGCTGAGCTCCAAGAAGGGGGATCGGGTGCGTGCCCGCGCGCGTGCTGGACAGGCGCGGGCGCTTGCCGGGGTTCCAACCGGCCACGGCCCGGAAAGTTACGCAGTCGCCCCGACGGCGTCCGGGCCGAGCACGATGCCCTCCGCGGCGGCCTCGGTGAGGAACGCGGCGGCCGCGGCGTCGATCGCCGCGCCGTCC
Organism: Solirubrobacteraceae bacterium; assembly: GCA_040005775.1. Taxonomy (GTDB): domain Bacteria; phylum Actinomycetota; class Thermoleophilia; order Solirubrobacterales; family Solirubrobacteraceae; genus JAOPZW01. Next base: position 3,105 of record JBDTYI010000006.1, on the reverse strand, counting down.
CAGCCCAGCTCGGGCGCCATCGCGGCCGCGACGCGGCGAGCCGCCACGGGCTCGGAGACCGCGCGGGCGGCCAGCAGCGCGGTGCGGGTGCGGCGCAGCAGGACGTCGCCGACGGTCGTGGCCTGCTCCAGGCGGGCGGCCACGACGGCCTCGGCCAGGAGGTCGGGCGGGGCGCCGGCGGCGATCGGGGCGGCCAGGTCCGGATCTTCGGCGGCGACCTCCAGGACCGCGTGCGCGGCGTGTCCGTAGCGGCCCGCGAGACGCTCGTAGGCGGCTTCGGCTACCCCGTCGACCCGCGGGAGCGCCGCGGCGTCGACGGCCTGGCCGAGCGGGATCTCGTGCGTGCGGCACGGCGCGTCGCGGGCGTCGCGCTCCACGAGCCGATCCACCGCCAGCCGCGCCATGCGCCGCCAGGTGGTGAGCTTGCCGCCGGTGATCGTGATCATCCCGCTGGAGGTCTCGAACAGCTCGGCCCGGCGGGAGATGTCGACGGACTTGCGCGGGTCGGCGGTGGCGATCAGCGGCCGGACGCCCGCGTAGGCGCCCGCCGCATCGGACGGCTGCAGGGCAGTGCCGAAGAAGGCGTTGACCGCATCGAGCAGGTAGGCGACGTCCGCGGCTTCCGGGCGCACGTGAGCGAGGTCGGTCTCGTCGTGGTCGGTGTCGGTCGTGCCGATGAGCGTCGCGCCCAGCCACGGCAGCGCGAAGATCGAGCGGCCTTCCCCGGCCGGGACGATCGCCCCCGCGTGCAGGGGCAGCGTGCCGTGGTCGACGACGACGTGCGAGCCGCGGCTGGGGCGGATCTTCGGCAGCTCGGCCTCGCCGTGCAGCTCCTCTGGGCGCAGGCGGTCGGCCCACACCCCGGTGGCGTTGACGACGTTGTCGGCCTGGATCTCGAACGTGTCGCCCGTCAGCTCGTCGCGCGCCGCGAGGCCGGCGTCGAGGACGTCGGTCGCCCGCACCCGGCTGGCCAGCACCGCGCCGTAGCGCTCGGCCTCGCCGAGCACGGTGAGCACGAGGCGGCTGTCATCCGTCTGGCAGTCATGGAACAGGTAGCCCGAGGTGGGCGCGCGCCCCGCGAGCGCGGGCAGCAGCCCGACGATCTCCTCGGCGCCGATCACGCGGTGGCGCTCGGGCGTCCAGCCGCTCTCCGACCGCCGCCCGTCGACGGCCATCGCGTCGTAGAGGTTCAGCCCGACGCCCATCATCCGGTCGGGCCTGGACCCGCCGAACGCCGGCACCACGAAGGGCAGCGGGCGCACGAGGTGCGGCGCCAGGCGGACCATCAGCTGGCGCTCCAGCAGCGCCTCGCGGACCAGGCCGAGGTCGAAGTTCTGCAGGTAGCGCAGGCCGCCGTGGACGAGCTTGCTCGAGCGGCTCGACGTGCCCGAGGCGTAGTCGGCGGCCTCGATCAGCGCCACCGAATAGCCCCGCGACGCCGCGTCGAGCGCAACGCCGGCGCCCGTGATCCCGCCGCCGACGACGACCACCTCGAAGCGCTCCGCCGCGAGCGCCGCGAGCGCGGTCGAGCGGGCGATCACGCGCGCAACCCGGCCAGGATGATGTCGACGAGCTTGCGCCAGTCGGCGCCGGGGATGTCGATGCTCGCGCAGAGCCCGCACATGACCATGGGCATGTCGGCGACCGAGAAGTCGTGGCGCAGCGCTCCGGCCTCCTGCGCGCGGCGGATGACACGGCCGCCGAGCTCGTCGACCGTCGCGGTCTGGGGCCGGGCGTGCTCCCATGCGGAGTCGGGGAAGCGGAGCATCGCCTGGCGCATGTGGGCGTCGTCGGCCATCAACTGCGCCCCGCCGGTGATCAGCGACGCGAAGGCGTCCCAGGGGCCCTCGATGCCCATCGCGGTGCGCTCGAGGCCGATGATCGCCTCGAAGTGCTGGGCGACGAGGCGGCCCATCAGCGCGTCCTTGGTCGGGAAGTGGCGGTACACGGTGCCGACGCCGACGCCCGCGGCCGCGGCCACGTCGTCCATCTGCGCGCCGATCCCCTGCTCGGCGAAGATCGTCTTGGCCGCGCTCAGGATGCGCTCGTGGTTGCGGCGCGCGTCGGCGCGCTGCGGGCGGCCTTGGGCAGGGGCGTCGATCGATGTGTCCATCGCGTAAAAGGGCGTGCTCCCGGGCTTGACAGCCCGGCGCGCCGGTCCGTAGGTTGCCCGAAACGGAACCGGAACTCAACCTCCACTTCTCAGGAGCATCACCGTGGCGTCCACCGATACCTCCCGCAGCAAGTGGCTGGCGCTCGCGCTGCTGGCCACCACCCAGTTCGTGATCGTGCTCGACGCATCGATCGTCAACGTCGCTCTGCCCTCCATCGGGCGCGACCTGGACTTCGCCCAGGACGACCTCGCCTGGGTCGTCAACGCCTACACGCTCACTTTCGGCGGCTTCCTGCTGCTCGGCGGCCGGCTGGCCGACCTCCTCGGCCGCCGGCGGCTGTTCATCGTGGGCCTGATCGTCTTCTCGGTCGCGTCGCTGCTCGGCGGCCTGGCGCAGTCCGACGTCTGGCTCATCGCCGCGCGGGCGCTGCAGGGCCTGGGCGCGGCGCTCGTCTCCCCCGCCGCGCTGTCGATCGTCACGAACACGTTCGCCGAGGGCGCCGAGCGCAACCGGGCGCTCGGGGTGTGGGGCGCGGTGGCCGGGTCGGGCGGCGCGGCCGGCGTGCTGCTCGGTGGCGTGCTCACGGAGTACCTGGGCTGGGAGTGGGTGCTGTTCGTCAACGTGCCGATCGGGCTGGTGATGGCCTTCCTGGCGCCGCGACTGTTGGAGGAGAGCCTCGACGAGGGTCGCGAGCGCGTGTTCGACGTCGCCGGCGCGGTGCTCGTCACGGCCGGCCTGTCGCTGCTCGTGTACACGCTGGTCGACGCCAACAAGGTCGGCTGGGCGTCGACGCAGACGATCGTCCTGGGCGCCATCTCGCTGGCCCTGCTGGCGGCGTTCGTGCTGGTCGAGGCGCGGACGTCGCATCCGCTCGTGCCGTTCTCGATCTTCCGCCTGCGCACGCTGCGCGGGGCCAACGCCGTGGCCCTGCTGGTGGCGATGTCGCTGTTCAGCATGTTCTTCTTCATCTCGCTGTACCTCCAGCAGGTGC
>JBDTYI010000005.1:0-3073 GCA_040005775.1 Solirubrobacteraceae bacterium | reverse complement strand
CCTCGCGCTCCTCGCTGCGGCGCGCCAGGGCCTCCTCGGCGCGCTCGCGGCGGGCGGCGACCTCGCCGAGCCAGCCCTGCGCCTCGTCGCGGTCGGCGCGGGCCTTCACGGCGGCCGTCTCGGCGACCTCCAACTCGGCGCGACGAGCACGGACGGCGTCACGCGCCAGCTCCCAGCGCGCCTCGTTGGTCTGCCGCTCCAGGCGCTCGTGCAGCTCCGCGGCCTCGGCCTGGCGCTTGAGCGGGCGCAGGCGCGAGCGCGCCTCACGCTCGACGTCGAGCGAACGGTCGAGGTTGTCCTGCGTGCGCTCGAGCTTCAGCTGCGCGCGCCGGCGGCGCTTGCGGTGCTTGCCCAGCCCGGCGGCCTCCTCGATGAGCAGCCGGCGGTCCTTTGGCTTGGAGGTGACGATCGCCTCGACGCGGCCCTGGGAGACCACGGAGTGCATCTCCTTTCCCAGGCCGGTGTCCGACAGGATCTCGAGGACGTCGACGAGGCGGCACTTCGCGCCGTTGAGGCGATACTCGCCCTCCCCGCTGCGATCCAGGCGGCGGAGGATCGAGATCTCGCCCATGGGCAGGTCGATCGCGCCGTCGCCGTTGTCGATGACGATCTCGACCTCGGCGCTGGAGCGCGCCTGCACGCCCTTGCCGCCGCCGAAGATGACGTCCTGCATCGACTGGCCGCGGACCGCGAGCGGCGACTGCTCGCCCATTGCCCACAGCACGGCATCGGTGACGTTGGACTTGCCCGAGCCGTTGGGCCCCACGACGACGGACACGCCCGGCCCGAACTCCAGCCGCGTGCGGTCAGGGAACGACTTGAAGCCCTTCAGGGTCACCGACTTCAGATGCATGTGTGCTCCATCAGTCGTCCTCTTCCGGGGGCGCGTCGAGGAGGTCCAGCGCCTTGAGCGCGGCCTGCTGCTCGGCCGCCTTCTTCGACCGCCCCGAGCCGGTGCCCAGCGGCCGGCCGGACACCTCGGCGACCACCTCGAACATCCGGTCGTGCGGCGGCCCCAGCTCGGCCGTGATCGCGTACTCCACCGTCTCCCCGCGCTGCGCGAGGCGCTCCTGAAGGCTCGACTTGTAGTCCACCGGGTGCGTCAGGGCGTGCTCGATCTCCGGCTCGAACGCCTCGACCACCGCCGCCGCCGTCGCCTCGTATCCGGCCTCCAGGTAGCACGCGCCGATCACCGCCTCGATCACGCTCGCCAGCACCCGCTCGGTCGCGACGAGCGTCGTCACGCTCTGCCCCACGCCCGACGGCGCGGCCGCCGCCAGCTCCTCCGGCACGTTCAGGCGCTCGGCCACCGCCCGGCACGACGCACCGGAGACCGTCTGGGCGCGGATCTTCGTCAGCCGGCCGGCCCCGTAGCGCTCGGCCTCCAGGCGCGGATAGAGGTGCGTGGTGATCGCCAGGCCCAGCACCGAATCGCCCAGGAACGCCAGGCGCGTGTAGCTGTCGGCGCGCCTGTCCGTCCACGACGCATGCGTGAAGACCTGCCGACGCAGGTCGGCCGGGAGGGCGTCGAGCAGTTGTCGGAGCGTTGGCAATCAGGCGTCGGGAGCGTGGGCGACGACGAATTCGACGGCCTGGCCCACGGTGAGGATGCGCGCTGCATCGTCGTCGCCGATCTTCACGCCGTAGGAGTCCTCGAGCTCCTGGACGAGCGTGTACAGATCCAGCGAGTCCGCCTCCAGATCCTCCTTGAAGCGCGTGGGCTCGTCGATCCGCGCGGGATCGACCTCGAGCTCGTCGGCGAGGTGGGCCTGGATCAGCGAGAAGACCTCTTCGCGGGTCATGACGGCTGGACCGTAGACGCCGCCTCGGACAGCGGCGAGGACTTCAGCGCCCCGGCAGCCTCGAGCGCCGCATGGGTGCGCTCGATCAGCTCGCCGCTGACCCCGCGCGCGGCCAGCAGGATCGCCCGCGAGATGCCGTAGCGCGTGAACCGTCCGTGCGGCACGACGCCCAGGCGGCGCAGCCCGAGCAGGTAGGCGCCGCCGGCGCCCTCGGGGTCCAGGCCGTCGCGGAAGTCGCGCAGCGCCGGGCGCAGCAGCATGCCGCCGGCCTTCGAGCGCTTGGAGGACATGGCCGCGTCGCGGACGGCGCCGAGCATCGTCTGCGACACGCCCTCCATGACCTTCAGCGTCACGTTCCCGGTGAAGCCGTCGGTGACGATCACGTCGGCGCGTCCGGAGGTGAGGTCGGTTCCCTCGACGTTTCCCACCCACTCGAAGCTGGCCGATTCGAGCACGCGGGCGCTCAGCGCGGCGTGAGCATCGAGCACGATCGGGGTGCCCTTGATCGCCTCCTCGCCGTTGGAGAGCAGCCCGACGCGGGGGCGCTCGATGCCGAGTACCGCCTCGGCCAGCGCCGCGCCCATGTAGGCGAACTGGACGAGGTGCTCGGGGCGCACCTCGGTGTTGGCGCCGACGTCGAGCAGCGTAACGGGATGCCCGGGTACCGGGATCGGCACCGCGAGCGCCGGGCGGTAGATGCCGGGTGCTCGCTTGATGCGCAGCACGCCCGCGGCCAGCACCGCGCCGGTGGATCCGCCGCTGACCAGCGCGTCGGCCTCGCCGTGGGCGACGGCGAGCGCCGCCTGGACGATCGAGGCGCCCGGCTGCTGGCGCGTGGCGCGCACCGGGTCGGCGGCCTTCGCGATCGAGACCGGCGCGTCGATGATCTCCACGCCGGGCGCAGGGTCCATCTCGGCTGCCGGCCCGAAGAGCAGGACGTGCACGCCCTGCTCGGCGGCCAGCGCCGCGCCCGCGGCAACCTCAGCCGGGCCGAGGTCGGCGCCGTTGGCGTCGACTGCCACTGCGACGTCCCCGGATGCCGGGGTCACGACCTAGTGGTCCCGTCCGTGGGTCGTGTGGGTCCTCCGGCCGCGGATTCGTCGTTCGTGGCCAGGACGCAGTGAGGGAGATGGGCCTCTGGCCCATGACCGATCGAGGACGCTGCCACGGGCGGCGAGACGCCGCCGGAAACCCGCAGGACCTGCGGGCGGGGCCACTAGTGGTCGTGGTCGTGGTGATCGTGCTCGGTGGCGACGATCTCGCGGCCCGCG
>JBDTYI010000004.1:0-4430 GCA_040005775.1 Solirubrobacteraceae bacterium | reverse complement strand
TCCACTGACCTCGCGGGAGGCGGAGATCCTTGGCCTCGCGGCGCAAGGCCACACCAACAGCCGCATCGCGGGTGAATTGTGGATCACCGAGCAGACCGTGAAGTTCCACCTGTCGAACGCCTACCGGAAGCTCGGCGTCGCCAACCGCACCGAGGCGAGCCGGTACGCGTATCTGCACGGAATGGGGTCTGCGCCCGTCGCGGCGGCCTAGCCGGGCCGTACCGCGAGCTCGCGCAGGCGTCCCAGTGCCGTCTCGTTGCGGCGGTGCAGGAGGCGGTCGGCGATGGGGTTGTGCAGCAGGCGGCTGAAGCGGTCGTCGGGGCCCTCGACCATGACGACGCGGGTCGACGTGCCCTCCGAAGTCAGCTCGAGGGCGACGCGGGCCGTCCCGAGCGGGCGCGCACGCGCGTGGAGCACGAGTCTCCGCGGCGGATCCGATTCCACCACCTCCGTGTCGTCGTTGAGCTTCAGCGGCCCGACGCCGACGGTGTGGTGAATCTTCGTGCCCGATTGGGGCCAGCCGGCGTCGGCGTCGCGGATCTTGTCGGAGCCCACGACCCAGTACGCGTAGCTCTCCGGATCGGCCAGGACCGCCCAGATGCGCTCGGGGGTCGCGGGGATCAGAGCAACGTTCGTGGCCATACGAGAGCGCGTACCCGCAGCGTCGCGATCCATCGCACCGGGTACCGCAGGGGGCGTGCCCGAGCTCGCCGACGCCGTCGTGATCGGAGCCGGGCCCAACGGCCTGGCCGCGGCGAACGTCCTGGCCGACGCCGGGTGGGACGTCGTGCTGCTCGAGGAGCAGGCCACGCCCGGCGGCGCGGTGCGCACCGAGGAGCTGACCGAGCCGGGCTTCCGCCACGACGTCTTCAGCTCGTTCTATCCGCTCGGCGTCGGGTCGCCCACCATGCGCGAGCTGGCGCTGGAGGACCACGGCCTCGTGTGGCGGCGCTCGGAAGCAGTCCTCGCGCACGCCTTCGACGCCCAGCGCGCGGCGGTGCTCTGGCAGGACCCGGAGCGCTCGGCCGACTCCGTCGCCGCCTTCGCGCCCGGCGACCGTGAGGCGTGGCTGCGCTGGACGGCCTGGTGGGAGCGCGTGGGCGCGGACCTGATCGAGACGCTGATGCGCCCGTTCCCGCCGCTGCGCCCGGCCGCGGGCCTCGCCCATGCGCTGGGCCCCAACGGGCTGCTCGAGCTCGGCCGCCTGGGGATGCTGCCCGTGCGCCGGCACGCCGACGAGGAGTTCGGCGGCGAGGGGGCGGCGATGCTCCTGGCCGGCAACGCGCTGCACGCCGACTTCAGCCCCGAGACACCGGGCGGAGCGATCTACGGGTGGACGCTCGTGGGCCTCGGCCAGCAGGTGGGCTTCCCGGTGCCCGAGGGCGGCGCAGCGCGCCTGGTGGATGCGATGGTGAGCCGTCTGCGCAGTCGCGGAGGGCAGCTGCGCTGCGGAGAGGCGGCGGTGCGCATCGACGCCGCGACGCGGACGGTGCACTGCGCGGGCGGCACGTCCCACCGCGCGCGTCACGCCGTGCTCGCAGCGACATCGGCGCCCGCCCTGTACGACACGCTGCTCGCCGGCGCCGACCTGCCCGCCCGCGTGCGCCGCGACATGAAGCGCTTCGAGTGGGACCCCTCGACGGTCAAGGTCGACTGGGCGCTCGACGGCGAGATCCCGTGGGCTGTCGGCGAGGTTCGCCGCGCCGGGACCGTGCACGTCGCCGACGGCCTGGACCACCTGACGGCCTGGTCCGCCGACATCCAGCGCCGGCGGGTGCCCGACCGCCCGTTCCTGGTCATGGGCCAGTACGCGCGGACCGACCCGACGCGCATGCCCGCCGGCAAGGAGGTCGCCTGGGCGTACACGCACATCCCGCAGGGGGCCGAGTACAGCGATGACATCGTCGACGCGATCGAGGCCGAGATCGAGCAGCGCGCGCCGGGCTTTCGCGCGCTGATCCGTGGCCGCCACGTCCTGCGCCCCCAGGACATGCAGTCGCGCAACGCGAACCTCGTCGGCGGCGCGCTCAACGGCGGCACCGCGCAGATCCACCAGCAGCTCGTGTTCCGGCCTGTGCCCGGCCTCGGGCGACCGGAGACTCCGGTGCCCGGCGTGTACCTCGCCGGCGCGGGCGCACATCCCGGCGGCGGCGTGCACGGCGCGGCGGGGACGAACGCGGCGCGCGCCGCGCTCGCGCGGACGCGACCGCTGGGTCGCGCCTACGGGGCCCTGCGGCGGCGCTGAGGGCGCCGCTCCGTGTCGCGCGCGGCCGTGACGGAGGCCCTCGACCGCGTCGACCCCGCGCTCGGCGCGTTCATCGAGCTCGATCCCGACGCGGCGCTCAGGGCGGCCGACCGTGCTCCGGACGGGCCGCTCTCAGGGCTGGTGATCGCCGTCAAGGACCTCGTCGACACCGGCGGGATGCGCACGACGTACGGGTCGCCGCGCTACGCCGACCACGTGCCCGAAGCCGACGCGCCGCTCGTCGCCGGGTTGCGCGCCCGCGGAGCGGTGGTCCTCGGCAAGACCAACCTGAACGAGTTCGCCTACGGGGTGAGCGGCCTGAACCCGCACTACGGGCCGGCCCTCACGCCCGCCGATCGCACCCGGACGGCCGGCGGGTCGAGCTCGGGGTCCGCCGTCGCCGTCGCGGCCGGCGTGTGCCGGCTCGCGATCGGCACCGACACCAGCGGCTCGGTCCGCATCCCGGCCGCATGCTGCGGGATCTACGGCTTCAAGGCCGCCCACGGCGCGCTGCCCCTGGGGGGCGTCCATCCGCTCGCCCCGAGCTACGACACCGGCGGCTTCCTCGCCGCGGGCGTCGAGGACCTGCAGCTCGTGCTTGGCCTCCCCGACCTACCCGGCACCGCGCACCTGCGCGTGGGGCGGCTGGGCGTCGACCTCGAGGTGCCCGAGCTGCCCGCCGCGCACTGGACCGTGTTTCGCAGGGAGGCCTGGGACGTCCACGGGGAGGCCTACGAGCGCGACCCGTCGAGCTACGGCGCAGACCTGCGCTGGAAGCTGCGTCGCCCGATCGGTGACCTGCCCGCCGCCGAGCGGACGCTCGCCGCGTTCCGTGCGCGCTACGAGGAGGCCACCGCGGGCTTCGACGTCGTCGTCGGCCCGGTGCTCGACGGCGCGGCGCCGACGCTCGAGGCCGCGCGGGCCGACTACGAGCGTGACGAGTTCCTGGTCGGCGACCGCCTCCTGCGCCACACGCCGGTCTTCAACCAGCTCGGGTGGCCGGCGCTCGCCGTGCCGACGGCCGACGGGCCGCGTCAGGTCGCGGGGCGCCCGGGCACCGAGCCGGCCCTGCTCGCCGTGGCGCGCGACATCGGGCTGCCCTAACCCGTGTTGCGCAGGCCGCCGGCGATGCCGTTGACGCACAGCAGGCTGAGGCGCTGGAGCGTCTCCTCGTCTCCGCTTCCGTCGTCGCGGCGCAGGCGGCGCAGCAGCTCGACCTGGAGGAACGACAGCGGGTCGACGTAGGGGTTGCGGCGGTCGATCGAGGCCTGCAGGACCGGGGAGCGATCGAGCAGGCGCTGCTCGTCGCCCACCAGCAGCAGCTCGGCGCTGGTGCGCTCGTACTCCTCGCGCAGGGCGGTCCAGATGCGCTCGCGGGGCTCGGCGTCGTCCCACAGCGCCACGTAGCGCTGCGCGATGTGCAGGTCGGCCTTCGCGCAGGCCATCTCCGCATTGGCCAGCAGGGTGGAGAAGAACGGCCAGGTGCGCTGCATCTCGCGCAGGAGGTCGAGGCCGTGCGCCGCGCGGGCCTCGGCCAGCGCGGTGCCCAGCCCGAACCAGGCGGGCAGCACGATCCGGGCCTGCGTCCAGGAGAACACCCACGGGATCGCGCGCAGCGACTCGATGCCGCCGTCGGTGCGGCGCTTCGCCGGGCGCGAGCCGATCCGCAGGCGCGAGATCTCGTCCAGCGGCGTGGCGGCGGCGAAGAACCGCGCGAAGTCCGGGTCGCCGTGGACGAGCTCGCGGTAGGCCTCCTCCGAGCGGCGCGCCATCTCCTGCACGACGCGCTCGTGCTCCTCGTGCCCAGGCTCCCACTGACCCGGCTCCCACCGACCCTCGGCGGTGGTGGGCGACAGCGCGGACACCAGTGCGGCGCCCGTCGTCAGCTCGAGCTCGCGGTGGGCGACGGCGGCGACCGCGAACTTGGCCGCGAGCACCTCGCCCTGCTCGGTCATCTTCAGCCGCGCGCCGACGGTCCCGGGCGGGAGCGCGTGGATCGCCGTGTTCGTCGGGCCGCCGCCACGGCCCAGCGCGCCGCCGCGGCCGTGGAAGAAGCACCACGTGGCACCGTGCTCGCGCAGCACCTCGGCCACCCGGACCTGCGCGCGGTAGGTCGCCCAACCCGACGCCACGTAGCCGGAGTCCTTGTTGGAGTCCGAGTAGCCGACCATCACCTCCTGCTCGT
>JBDTYI010000003.1:0-4778 GCA_040005775.1 Solirubrobacteraceae bacterium | reverse complement strand
GAGCACCGCGATGCGCAGGGGCGCGGCGGCACCGGCGTTCAGGTCCGACATCACGGCAGCCAGTGTAGTCACAGGCGTCGACGACGCCAATGCTCCTCCGTCCTGGTTCACTGGATATTCACAGGCAGAAACTCACAACTAGCGGCGAAGCGCGGCCCAAAGGCTCGCCCCGGCCAGCGCGAAGACGACAACGCCGCCCCCGTGGCGCCACCACGAGTCGTCGCCGAAGGCCGCTTGAAGCACCGCTCCGAGCGCGATCGTCGCAGCGATACCGAGCGGCAGCGCCCAGGTCTCTCCGAGGATCAGCTTGCGCAGCGTCCTCACGCCACGACCTCGCGATCGGCGCCGCGCGCGAGCGCGTGCACGAGCGCCCAGGACAGAAGACCCCAGCCGAGCAGGACCACGAGCAGCGCGGCATCGCCCAGTGGCCAGTCGACGCCGAGCCCCTCGGACGCGAAGAACGTGCCGAACGTGGCCAGCACGAGCCCGACGGCGAACTTCAGCTCGGTTTCGGGCACCCGGCGCAACGGGCGGTGGATGATCGCGCCGAGCGCGATCACCGCCACCAGCGCCACCGCGCCGCCGGCGATCGCGGGAACCGCGCCCGACGGCCGCGCGGCCAGCACCGAGACGATCAGGATCACCTCGACGCCCTCGATCAGGACGCCCTTGAACGCGATCACCAACCCGGCCCAATCGAACGTCCCCGGGACCGGCGCAGCCTCGGCCTCGAGCTTCTCCTGCTCCTCGATGAACTCGGCGAACGAGTCGGACCGCGACCGGCGCCCGGCCAGGCGCAGCACGCCCTTGCGCAGCCACTCCAACCCGAACATCAGCAGCAGCGTGCCGATGACCAGGCGCAGCGCGTCACCGCCCACCCCGGCGGCCAGCGCCGGCCCGACGACCACCGCCAGCGCGCCGCACGCGACGGCCGCCGCGACCGCGCCGAGCACGGCCTCGCGCGGGCGCCGCGTCAGCGCGACGGCCAGCACGATCGCCAGCGCCTCGAGCATCTCGAGCCCACAGGCGAGTGCCGCCGCCACGGCGGTGAGGACGAAGGCCACGTGCGGAGTATGCGCAACGGCTCAGCCCGGTGGCGCTGAGCCCTGCAGCTCCACGGCGGCGCGCACCAGCGCGGCGTTGCCGGACGCGAGGCTGCCGTCGGGCAGGACGGTCATGTCCTCGATGCCCGCACGGGTCCCGTACCCGTGCGCGTAGGCCCGCCGCATGACCGCCCAGCTGGCGAGGTCGTCGCCGTGATGGACCTGCTCGAGCGCGATCCCGGCCTCCAGCACGACGCGCTCCATCTCCGCGGCGTGCGCGACGGCGGCGTCGCCCTCACGGTCGAGCGGCTCCATGAGCACGCGGGCGCAGCGGCCGGCGAGACCGGAGGCGACGAACGCGTGCGCGTCGCCGGCCGTCAGCAGCCCGGCCTCGATCCCCACGCCGCGGCCGATGAGCAGCTCGCAGAGCTCGACGATGCCGGGCTCGCCCTGGTTGGCGGTGACGAGCTCGGGCAGCTCGGTCCACTCGGCGACGAGCGCGTGGCGGGCCGCAGGATCCCCCTCGATGTCGGCCGACGTCGTGAGCGACACCGGGACACCGGGGCACACCGCGCGGATCGCGCGCAGGACCGCCGCGCACGGCTCGGCGGCCAGCGTCTCGGCGCCGTCGGTGTCGTAGGCGTGGACGTGCAGCACGCCGGCGCCGGCCTCGACCGACGCGCGGGCGGCCTCCGCGATGGCCGTCGGCGTCCGTGGCACCGCGGGATGCTCGGCGTCGGTGCGCGATCCGTTGAGGCAGGCCTCGACCAGGAGCATCCCGGAAGGGTCGCAGCCCAGCCGTCCGTCGTTGTCGATCCGCAAATTGTCAGCCGCGTCACCATTCGGTCACGACCGGCACGCCGCGGGCTGCTGAGATCCGTCTCGACGGCGCCGATCGCGCCGTTGCCTCCGCCCCACGGAACCGCGCGGACCTCCTGCCAGCGCGCCCGGGCGGACTTCGAACAGCCCCCGGGGCGCGGTTGCACCAGCGCCGCCGGGGCGCTGTTCGACTAGCGCGCGGTGGAGCTCGTCGTCGGCGGCCCGGTCTGGAACCAGGCGAACACGAAGCACCCCAGGCCGACCGCGAGGGCCGCGATGCCGTGCTTGACGTGATGATGGGACGAGCCGGCCTGGTGGCCGGGGATCAGCGACGGCAGGCTGCTCGCCGGCTCGGCGACGTAGACGATCGCGAGTGCGACCAGCAGCACGCCGACGACGACGGCGGGGATGATGAGGCTGCGGTTCTTGGCCACGGGACTCCTCTGCGGTTGGTGGGATCAGGTGACGGCGAAGACGATCGACAGGAGCGCCCCGGCCACGACGCAGTACACGGCGAACGGCGTCAGGCGGTTGGTCTCGAAGAAGCGCAGCAGGAAGCGGACGGCCAGGTAGGCCGAGAACGCCGCGCACAGGGCGCCCACGAGGGCCGGACCGCGCACGCCGTCGCCCTTGGACCCGAGCAGCTCGGGCAGCTTCAGCAGGGCCGCCGCGCCGATGATCGGCGTGGCCAGCAGGAAGGAGAAGCGGGCGGCGTGCTCGTTGGACAGCCCGGCAACCAGGCCGCCGCCCATCGAGGCGCCTGACCGCGAGAAGCCCGGAATCAGCGCGATCGCCTGGGCGGCGCCGATGCCCAGAGCACCACGCCAGCTCACCCGCCGGGCGACCTCGACGTCCGTGGCGGCGGCTCCGTCGCCGGCCGCGGGCGCCCGCCGCCGCAACCGCTCGGCGCCGAAGAGCAGCACACCGTTGAGCATCAGGAAGAACGCGGCCGACTGCGCCGAGGCGAACAGGCTGCGCAGCGGATGCTCGAGGATCAGCCCGAGCAGCCCGGCCGGGATGGTCGCCACGACGAGCAGCCACCCGAGCTTCGCGTGGCTGTCCTCGGGGCTGATCTCGCGGTCGCGCAGCGACCGTCCCATCCCGGACAGGATCGCCATCCAGTCGCGGAAGAAGAACACGAAGAGCACGATCGCGGTCGCGAAGTGCGTGGCGACGAGGAACGTAAGGAAGTAGTCGTCGTTCTGGTGGATGTCCCAGCCGAGGACGCGGGGAAGGATGACGCTGTGCCCGAGGCTCGAGATCGGAAACAGCTCGCTGAACCCCTGCAGGAGGCCCAGGATCGCCGCCTGCAGATAGGAGATCGGATGCACTTGGCGCCATCATGGCGACCGTCGGCCGCCCCGTCATGAACGCAAGCTGAACAGCCGCGAGGCCTGTCAGCGACCCAGCCCCGCGAGCACCCGCCGCGCCTGCGCGCACGGATCGCGGCCGGCGGCCGTGCGCCGGCGGCCCGCGTGCTCGTGGCGCGGGCACCGGCGCTGCTGCCCGTGCGAGCGACCGCACGCAGCGCGCTGAGCGCACGCGCGTGCTCCTCCGCCGACGCGCCCGGCCCCGGCCCCGGGGCGCTGCGCTGCGCGCCGTACGCCGACGCCCACAGGATGCGGTCGAGCACCGCCTGCGGCACGGCGTCGAGGCGGTTGAAGGGCAGCGCGCGGCTGAGGGCCGCCAGCGGCGCGGTGCCGCCGTTGACCTCGGTGAGCGACTGCGTCGGCTTGACCGCGTCGAAGCGCGTGCCCTCCACGTCGGGCTGCGAGGCGAAGGCGTCGTACATCGGCGTGGCCAGGGCATCGTTGATCGTGAGCGGCTGCAGCCCCGCGAGGATCTCGGCCGTGCGCAGCGCCGAGTACTGGTCATAGCGCGTGTGCACCACGGCGCCGCGCTAGGCCCACGGCGAGATCACGAACGCCGGCATGCGATGCGCGTCGACGTGATCGGCGCCGTCCTGCGAGTCGTCCTCGACGACGACGATCGCGGTGGAGGCCCAGATCGAGCTGTGGGAGATGAGGTCGACGATCTGCCCGAGGCCGAGGTCGTTGTCGGCGATGAGCGCCTGCGGTGAGTACGTGCCCTGGGTCGTCGGTTTGGTGTGGTCGTTGGGGAGGATCAGGTAGTTGAACGCCGGTACCGTGCCCGCCGCCTCCTGCGCCCGGAACTGCGGCGCGAAGACGTTGTAGCGGCTGCTGAGCGCCGCCCGGCTGCCCTGCGGCCCGGTGGACCCCGAGTCCTGCGTGCATCGCGCCTGGTTGGCGGCGCCCGGCACGTTCTTGATGCCGAGACACCCGATCTGCAGGTTGCCCGGGTAGCTCTCGTCGGTGTTGGCCTGGACCTGCGGGTAGGTGGAGCGCCCCGCGCCGGCGGGCGTGTTTCCGGCGGCGCCCTCGCCGTAGTCGCGGAACGTCACGCCCTGGCGGACGGCCAGGTCGAAGACGAAGTCGTTCGGGCCGAAGGTGATCGGGAAGACGCCGAAGTCGAACGCCTTGCCCGGGCGCGAGTAGTTGGCCGCGGTGCCCTTCTGGACGTAGTCGTTGGGCCAGCGAGCCGGCGGTGATGATGTGCCCGTCGACGCTCACCTCGCTGTTCGCGTAGACGTGGTCGAGCAGCGGGAACGTCCTGGCGAGCGAGTGGGCGTTGGGCGTAATGCCGCCGGTCGGCCCGGCGACGCCGTTGTCGTCGAAAAGCTCGAGCTTCGGGTCGCCGTCGCCCCGCGGGTCGGTGCCGAAGACCTGGTCCTAGGTCCGGTTCTCGCGCACGATGTAGAAGACGTGCTGGATCGGGCCGCCCGGGCGCAGTGGGGTGTCGGCCGGCGCGCGCTGCCCGTTGGCGGGCACGGTCTGCGCGGTGGCCGCGGGCGTGAGGTCGCGGGTGGCGCGGTCGGTCGGCAGCGCGGTCCGCCCG
>JBDTYI010000002.1:0-11756 GCA_040005775.1 Solirubrobacteraceae bacterium | reverse complement strand
CTACGACCCGGCCGACGGCGATCCCGACGGCGGCATCCCGCCCGGAACCGCGTTCGAGGACATCCCCGACACCTGGTTCTGTCCCGTGTGCGGAGCACGCAAGCGGGACTTCGTGGCCTACGAGGACTAGGGGAATCCTCGCCTAGCGGCTCGGATTCCCAAGGGAGGACTCGCTTGCGCTCCTCCTCCCGGGGCCTGGGCAGGCCTGAAACAGCGCATCGAGGGCGGACACGGGGTGCAGCCGCACATGAACATCCATCGTGTGTCGCTATAGCGACACAAGAAGGACGGGCGCGTGGCATCGCCTGCCCCCTCGATGAGCCGTTCGTTCTTGCACCTACGCCGCGCGGGCGACCGGCTCGCGCGCGCTGCACGCCGCCTCGATCGCGGCCGCCGTGATCGAGACCAGCCGGCGCAGCTCGGCGGTGCTGATCCCGAGCGGGGGCATGAGGACGATCGTGTCGCCGAGGGGGCGGACGATTGCACCGCGCTCGCGCGCGGCGAGCGTGACGGCGTGCCCGACGCGGTCCTCCAGCGCGAAGCCCTGAAGCTCGATGCCGACCATGAAGCCGCAGCGGCGCACCTCGGCGACGGCGGCGAGTGGCTCGACGTCGCGCGTGAGCAGCTCGCCGAGCAGCTCGATCTTCGGCTGCAGGCGCTCGAGCGTGTGTTCCTGCTCGAAGACGCGCAGGGTCGCCAGCGCGGCCGCACAGGCGAGCGGGTTGCCCGTGTAGGTGTGGCCGTGGAAGAAGGTGCGGAACTGCTCGTGGCGGCCGAGGAAGCCCTCGTACATCCGCTCGGTGGTGAGCGTCGCGGCGAGCGGGAGGTACCCGCCGGTCAGCCCCTTCGCGACGCACATCAGATCTGGCGTCACGCCCTCCTGCTCGCACGCGAACATCGTCCCCGTGCGCCCGAAGCCCGTGGCGACCTCGTCGCAGATCAGCAGCACGCCGAACTCGTCGCACAGCGCGCGGACCGCGCGCAGGTAGCCGTCGGGTTGCGGGTGGATGCCCGCGGCCCCCTGCACGAGCGGCTCGACGATGACGGCCGAGCAGCGGTCGGCGTGCTCCTCCAGCAGTGCGCGCATCGACGCCGCGTCGCCGGGCTGCGCCTGCCACGTGTCGAACAGCAGCGGCTTGTACTGCGAGTGGAAGAGCTCTATCCCGCCGACCGACACCGAGCCCAGCGTGTCGCCGTGGTAGCTGTCGCGCAGGCAGATGAACCCGCTGCGCCACCACTCGCCCCGCTGGTGGTGGAACTGGTAGGCCATCTTCAGCGCGATCTCGCACGCCGTCGACCCCGAGTCCGAGAAGAAGACGCGCTCCAGCCCCTCGGGTGCGAGCGCGGCGAGCTCGGACGCCAGGCGCACCGCCGGCTCGTGGCTGAGCCCCAGCATGGTCGAGTGCGCGACCTTGTCGAGCTGGTCCTTGACCGCGATGTCGAGCGCGGGGTGGCGGTGGCCGTGGACCGTGCACCACAGCGAGGAGACGCCGTCGATGTACGCCCGCCCGTCGGTGTCCCACAGCGTGCACCCGTCGGCGCGGTCGATGATCGGAAACGCCTCGTCCATCCAGCCCTGCTGCTGGGTGAACGGATGCCACAGATGCTTACGGTCCAGGGCGCGGAGCTCGTCGGCGGTCATCCTGGCGCGGACGGTAGCCCGGCATCCGGACGGCCTCCGTACCCTGTCGCCTGTGCTGTCGCGTCGCCCAATCGAGCTGCTCGCCGCCGTCGTCGGCGCCTCCTCCCTGGGCGCGGAGATCGCGGCCGCGCGCCTGCTCGCCCCCTGGTTCGGGGCGTCGACGATCGTCTGGGCGAACACGATCGCCACCGTTCTGGTCGCGCTGAGCGCTGGCTACTGGGTGGGCGGGCGCCTCGCCGACCGCGATCCGTCGCTGGCCGGTCTCAGCCGCATCGTGCTCGGCGCCGCGGCCCTCCTCGCGCTCGTCCCGTTCGTCGCCGAGCCGTTCCTGCGCATCTCGGTTCGTGCGCTCGACTCCGTGCAGGCGGGCGCTTTCGTCGGCTCGCTGATCGGCGTGCTCGTGCTCGTCGCCGTGCCCGTCATGCTCCTCGGCGCGGTCTCGCCCTACGCGGTGCGCCTGAGCGTGCACTCCGTCGAGGAGGCCGGCCGCGTCGCCGGGCGCCTGTACGCGATCTCGACGCTGGGGTCGCTGGTGGGCACGTTCCTCAGCGCGCTCGTGCTCATCCCGCTCGTCGGCACCCGGCGCACGTTCCTGCTCTTCGCGCTCTCGCTCGCCATCGCCGCGGTGCCCGCGCTCGGGCGGCGCTTCGTGCTCGCGCCGGTGGCCCTCGCGCTGCTGCTGGCGATCCCGGTCGGCACCGTCAAGGCGAGCGGCAGCGCCAGGGTCATCTGGGAGAGGGAGACCGAGTACCAGTACGCGCGGGTCGTCGAGGAGCCCACGGGCGAGCGGCGCCTGGAGCTCAACGAGGGCCAGGCCGTGCACTCGATCTACACGCCCGGGGAGTGGCTGACCGGCGACTACTGGGACGAGATGCTCGTGCTCCCGTTCGCCGCCGACCGTGCACCGCCGCGCTCCGTCGCGATCCTCGGCGACGCGGCGGGCACCACCGCGCGCGCGTACGGGCACTTCTTCCCGAACGCACGCGTGGACGGCGTCGAGATCGACGGCGCGCTCACCGACGTCGGCCGGCGCCTCTTCGACCTGCGCGGACCGAACCTCCACACGCACACCGCCGACGCGCGCCCGTTCCTGCGCCGCGCCGACCGCCGCTGGGACGTGATCGTCGTCGACGCCTACCGCCAGCCCTACATCCCCTTCTACCTGACGACGAAGGAGTTCTTCGCGCAGGTCCGCGACCACCTCACCCCGCGCGGCGTCGTGCTCGTCAACGTCGGGCACCCCGAGCGCTCGAGCAAGCTCGAGCGCGTGCTCACGGCGACGATGGGCACCTCTTTCGCCACCGTCCTGCGCGACCCGGTCACCCCGACCAACGTCGTCCTCGCGGGCTCCAACGCGGGCGCGTCGACCACACGCCTCAACGCCGCGGCGCCGACGCTGCCCGCGGCCCTGCGGCCCGTCGCCGCGGAGACCGTGGCGCGCTCGGGTCCAGGCCGGCGCGGCGGCGACGTCTACACCGACGACGACGCGCCGGTCGAATGGCTCATCGACGAGTCGATCGTCGCGGTGGCCGCGAAGGGCCGATAGTCCACTCGCTTCGCGACCGTTCCATGTGCTGGCAAGTTCCCGGCGACTCGCTGCGCGAGTGCCTGGCAACTCGGGCTCGCAGTAGCGTCCGGGCGATGGCGCAGACGCAGACGCTGAGGGTGTGCATGGCCGGAGCCACCGGCTGGACCGGGCGGGCGATCGTCAGCGGCCTGCGCGGCGCCCCCGACCTCGTGCTGGCTTCTGCCGTGAGCCGCTCCGCGGCCGGCAGCACCCTTGACGACGGCGTGCCGGTGTACGCCACCGTCAGCGAGGCGCTCGACGGCGTCGACGTCCTCGTCGACTACACCGTCGTCGACGTCGTGAAGGACAACACGCTCGCCGCGATCGAGGCCGGCGTGAGCGTGGTCATCGGCACGTCGGGGCTCGCGGCGGCCGACTTCGACGACATCGACGCCGCCGCCCGCGAGCACTCCCTCGGGGTGGTGGCGTCGGGCAACTTCTCGCTGACTGCCGCAATGGCCCAGGCCGCGGCGCTGCTCGCGGCCCGCCATCTGCCCCAGTGGGAGGTCATCGACTACGCGAGCGCCACGAAGCCCGATGTGCCCAGCGGGACGGCCCGCGAGATGGCCGAGCGCCTCGGCGAGGTCCGCGCACCGGAGCGCGGGCATCCGATCGAGGACCTCCACGGCCCGCAGGAGGCGCGTGGCGCGCGCGTTGCCGGCACTCAGGTGCACTCGGTGCGGCTGCCGAGCTTCGTGGTGTCGACCGAGGTCGTCTTCGGCCTGCCCGAGGAGCGCCTGACGATCCGCCACGACGCCGGTTCGAGCCCGGAGCCCTACGTGGCGGGCACGCTC
Source organism: Solirubrobacteraceae bacterium (assembly GCA_040005775.1). Classification (GTDB taxonomy): domain Bacteria; phylum Actinomycetota; class Thermoleophilia; order Solirubrobacterales; family Solirubrobacteraceae; genus JAOPZW01. The sequence goes on along the minus strand of JBDTYI010000002.1, from coordinate 7,753 downwards.
GTCGCGGTGCGGGCCGTGCCGGGCCTCGTCGGCCTCACCCGTGGCCTCGACAATCTGCTGCTGCGCGACTAGGCGGGCTCGTCTTCGGTCCAGGTCTGGACGATCTCGCCCGCCTCGTGGACCGACAGGACATGGAGGGTCTCGTCGCCGGTGTTGCGGAACCCGTGCAGGGTCTCGGGCGGCACGACGACCACGTCGTCAGGGGCAAGCCCGTCGATGACGTCGCCCGCCGTCCAGCGGCCACGGCCGGAGATGACGACGAACGTCTCCGGATAGGGGTGCCGGTGCAGGGGGACGAAGCCGCCCGGCTCCTGGCGCACGACGAAGATCGAGATGTGGCTGTCGGCGCCGTGCTTGCGCCCTCGTAGAGCGCGGCCGTGGGGCTGAACCGGACGTCGTCGAGCCCCAGCCGTACGGGCCCTGCGGTCATGCGCGCAGTCGGCGGTGAGCGTGGTGCGCGCCACGCCCGAGGACCATCGCCGCCGGCCAGATCAGCCACAGCAGCCACCACGCGCCGGTGACCGCCCCGGCGGCGACGATCAGCAGCGCGACCAGGGGAAAGGGGACCGGGCCGGCGGGGCGGCGCAGGCGGCGGCGATGCGTCCGCTCGGCGGGCAGGTCCGACAGCTCGGCGCGCAGCTCGCGCCCCGTGCGCGCGGCGTACACGCGCTCGAGGCGCTGCTCGAACTCGTCGACGGTCAGGCGCCCGGCGGTGGCGTGCACGCGCAGCTGCTCGACCGCGCGCTCGCGGTCGGCGTCGCTCGCGCGCAGGTCGCCCGCGGGAAGGTCCGGCGCGAAGGACTCACGTTCGCGCAGGTCGCGCTCGAAGCGCTGGTAGCGAACCGGATGGCACATGGCTGAAGACGGTAACGATGTATCGATACCGGATCAAGTGCTCACTCCAGGCGGCGTCGGAAGCCGGACGCGGCGGGCTCGGGAGCCAGCGGGCTCACGGGCAGGCCGGCCGCCGGGTCGAGCGCGTTGTAGCCCGGCGGGGCGATGTCGTTCGGGCCATCGGCATGAAACAGCGAGGCGAGCACCTGGACCTGACCGCGCGCCACCCCGAGCTCGCCCATCCCGCCGCCGTAGAGGGCCAGCCCGCGTTCCTCGCACGCCGCGTAGAGGGCGAAGAGGTCGCGCAGCGTGCCGACGCGGCTGGGCTTGACGTTGATCGTGCGCGCGGGCAGCGATAGCGCGTCGAGGTCGGCCACCGTGTGGATCGGCGCGTCGTAGGACACCCGATCGGCGTGCGGCGCGACCAGCGGCGTGATCTCGGGCACGTCGTGCGGGTCCTCGAGCAGCGCGTCTCCGAACGTCGAAAGCACGAGCTCGTACATCGCGGCCAGCGCGCCGACGTCCTTGACCTCTAACCCGTAGCGGCCCTTGAAGTCGATCGTGTGGACGGCGCCGGTGGCCACGAGTGCGTCGGCGATCGCCGGCGTCCAGTCCGCGGCCGCATCGAGCTTGAAGCGCAGGCCGGGGTAGCGCTCGAGCCGGCGCAGGATCGTGTCGACCCTGGGCGGCTCGCCGAGGCCGAGCGAGTTGACGAACGTCACCGGCCGGGGCTCGCGGCCGATGGCCTCGTGCAGCGCCAGCCCCGCCTGGGCGAGCGCGAGGTCGAGCGCGGCCGCCTCGTAGCCCCAGTTGCGCCAGCGCCGGGCCATGTCCCATTCCGGTGGCTCCCCGGGCCATTGGTCGACCGCGGCGAGGTGGTCGGTGAAGCTCGCGAGGGTCCATTCGCCGCCGAGCGGCAGCTCCGGACCCTCGCCGATGAACAGGGTGATGTCCTCGCCCAGGCCCTCGCCGCCGCCGCCCGACAGCCGGACGAGCCGTGTGTGGTGCGCCTCGCCGAACCCGGGCCCAGGCTCCAAGACCTCGTAGGCGCAGTCGTCGACCACGAGCGGCAGGTCGGCGACGCGCGGCCAGAGCGACATCGCTCAATCCTCGGCGATCCAGCCGCGCCAGGCGAGGGCCCGACCCGCGGCGGCGAGGTCGTCCACGGCGGTGGAGACCTCGGGCAGCATCGCCACCTCGACGTCGCCGAGCTGCGCGATCGCGGCGGCGTTCGAACGCTGCATCTCGGTTGGACGCGCGGGCCACGGCGTGAGCACGACGGCGCGGACCGTGAGCCCCGCGTTCCGGGCCACCGTGATCGTCAGCAGCGTGTGGTTGATCGTCCCGAGCCCGGGGCGCGCGGCGACGACCACCGGCAGCGCGAGCTCGGCGGCGAGGTCGAGCACCGCGTAGCCGGGCGCGAGCGGTACGAGCAGGCCGCCCACGCCCTCGGCGACGAGCACGTCGCAGTCGATCGCGCGCGCCGCCGCGACCAGCGCGTCGGGCCGCAGCTCCGTGCCGGCCAGCGCCGCGGCGAAGTGCGGCGACACGGCGGGCCCGAACGTGTGGGGCGTGACCTCGCCGGCCGGGCGCCCCGCCGCCGCGGCGAGCAGCTCGTGGTCGGGCGGACGGTCGCCGTCGGGCTCGTCGATCCCGGTGACCACCGGCTTGAACGCCCCGACGTGCTCGCCCGCGGCGTGCATCGCGGCGGCCAGCGCCGCCGCGACCACTGTCTTGCCGACGCCGGTGTCGGTGCCGGTGACGAAGACGCCGCGCACGCGCTAGGCCGCCTGGCGCTCGACGTCGAACGGGCGGCCGAGCGCCGCGGCGGCGACCGGCACGCCGTCACCCGGCCGGAAGCCCGCCTTGAGCGCCGCGCGCCCGAGGACCTGCGCCGCCTCGCGCAGCTCGGCCTTGCCGTGGGAGGCCATCACCGCGAGGCGCAGCCGCGACGTCCCGTCGGGCACCGTCGGCGGGCGGATGGCCTGCGCGAAGACCCCGCCCTGGATCGCGAGCTCGCAGATGCGCATGGCCTGCGCTGCGTCGCCGACGATGAGCGGCACGATCTGCGTCGTCGACCCCGCGACCTCGAAGCCCTCGCGGGCCAGTTCGTCGCGGAGGATGCCCGCGTTGGCCTGGAGGCGCTCGGGGCGTTCGGGCGCGTTCTCGACCAGCTCCAGCGCGGCGAGCGCTGCGGCAGCGGCGGGCGGCGGCGGGGCGGTGGAGAAGATGAACGGGCGCGCCGTGTTGACCAGGTACTGCGACAGCTCGTGGCTGCACGCCGCAAAGGCGCCGTAGGAGCCCAGGGCCTTGCCCAGCGTGCCGACGACCACGTCGATCTCGCCGTCGAGGCCCGCCTCGGCGACCGCGCCGCGCCCGGCGGGGCCCAGGCAGCCCGTGCCGTGCGCCTCGTCGACGACGACCCGCACGCGGTGGCGGCGGGCCAGCTCGGCGATCTCGGTCAGCGGCGCCACGTCGCCGTCCATCGAGAACACGGAGTCGGTCGCGATCAGCGCGCCGCGCCCGTCGGCCTGGCGCAGGCCCCACGCGAGGTGCTCGGGGTCGGCATGGCGATAGATGAACGTCTCGGCGTTCGAAAGGCGGCAGCCGTCGACCAGCGAGGCATGGTTGAGCTCGTCGCTGAAGACCACCTGGCCGCGGCCCGAGAGCGCGCTCACGACGCCCATATTCGCCAGGTAGCCCGAGCCGAACAGCAGCGCCGCCTCGGTGCCCTTGAAGCGCGCCAGGCGCTCCTCCAGCCGGCGGTGGATCGTCATCGTCCCCGAGACCAGGCGCGACGCGCCGGCGCCCACGCCCCAGCGCATCGCCGCGTCGGCCGCGGCCTCGCGCACCCGGGGGTGGTCGGCGAGCCCGAGGTAGTTGTTCGAGCACAGCAGCAGCACCGGCTTGCCGTCGAGGACGACGCGCGGTCCCTGGGGTCCGCTCACCATGCGCATGCGCCGGTGGAGGCCGAGCTCCTTGAGCTCGTCGAGGCGCTCGTGGATCTCGGTCAATGCGCGGGGTCTCTCCTCAGGTGATTGATTTCCCAGTCCCCCCCGTCACGCCGCTTCCTGCGGCCAGGCGTTCTGGGCTCCGTCGGGACGCGGCGGAACGGTCTGCTTGCGTGCGAAGCGCAGCTGGGTGGCGGGATCCCAGAGCCTCACTTCGATGAGTGGGCGGGACAACCTCTCCGCGTCGGCGCGGGTGTCGAGGTACTCCTCGACGACGTCGGGCGTCTCGCCGTCCAGCCATCCGCTGCGATTGTCCGGGCGCGGGTTGGCGCCGTTGTCGGCCTGCCGGGCGACATTGAGGCCCAGCTCGGTGAACATCGCGCGGTCCTCGTCGGGCGTGTTGCCCAGCGTCGTGAGGAAGTTGCCCATCATCACGCCGTTGATGCCGGCGCGCACCGCGAGCTGCTGCAACTCGGCGATGTTCTCAACGCGGCCGCCGCACAGGCGGAACAGCGCCTCGGGAAGGATCAGGCGGAAGATCGCGATCCACTTGACCGCCTCCCACGGGTCCATGAACTCGCGGTCGCCGAACTTAGTGCCCGGGCGCGGGTTGAGCAGGTTGATCGGCACCGACGTGGGGTCGATCTTCGCCAGCTCAAAGGCCATCTCGACGCGCTGCTCGCGCGTCTCGCCGAGGTTGAGGATCCCGCCGACGCAGGTCTCGAGGCCGGCCTCCTTGACGGCGTCGATCGTGCGCAGGCGCCCCTCGTAGCGGACGGTGGAGGAGACCTCGTCGTAGTAGGACTCGGCCGTCTCGACGTTGTGGTGCACCCGCTGGATGCCCGCGTCCTTGAGCTGCCTGGCGCGTGCCGTGCTCATGTGCCCGACCGACGCGCAGCGCTTGAGGTTCGTCTCCTGGGCGACCAGCCGCGCGCCGTCGAGGATCTTCTCGAAGTCGCGCTTGGACAGCCCCTGGCCCTGGGTGACCATGCAGAAGCGGTGCGCCCCGGCGGCCTCGGCGGCCCGCGCGTGCGCGAGGATCTGCTCGGGCTCCATCATCGCGTGCAGGGGCGTCTCGGCCTCGGCGAAGCGCGACTGCGCGCAGAAGCCGCAATCCTCCGCGCACCCGCCAGACTTCGCGTTGACCAGCGAGCAGAGGTCGGTCGCGTCACCGAAGCGCTCGGTCCGCGCCTGCCAGGCGCGCTCGATCAGCGCCTCAATCGCGGCGTGGTCCTCGAGCTCGCCGAGCTCGACGGCCTCCTCGCGCGTGATCAGCGGCGGCATGGGCGCAACCGTATGGCCCCGCCCGGACGCTCACGTTCGGTCGACGCGCACCACGTTGCAGTCCGCCGTAGCGGGCGACGGGGTGCCGAAGCGGCGTTCACTGCGTACAGCGAGCCGCGGGCCGACGCGATCGTGGTCGGGGTTGCGCGCGACCCGCAGGCCGATCGCGGCGAGGCGCATGTCGATCGCCGACGGTAGCCATTACGGTCCCCGGCATGAGCGCAGACGAGAAGCCCGAGGTCACGGTCCCCGCCGATACGCCGCCGAGCTACCAGCTCGAGCTGGAGGACATCGCGGTCGGCGACGGCGACGAGGCGGCGGCCGGCAAGATCGTCGAGGTCCACTACGTGGGCGTGTCTTGGAAGAACGGCAAGCAGTTCGACGCCAGCTGGGATCGCGGCGACACGTTCAAGTTCGGCCTCGGCAAGGGGCAGGTCATCCCCGGCTGGGATCAGGGCGTGGCCGGGATGAAGGTCGGCGGCCGGCGCCGGATCACGATCCCGCCGGACCTCGCCTATGGCAAGCGCGGCGCCGGCGGCGCCATCGGGCCCGACGAGACCCTCGTCTTCGTCGTGGACCTCGTCAGCGTGCGGTAGTCGCCGTGGCGAAGCGTGACGCGAAGGTCGTCTGGTCCTCGGATAACGGTGACCTGCGCAAGGCGCGCGACCCCGGGCTGAAGGCGCGCCGCGAGGCCGGCGGTCGCGTGAAGGTCAGGCGCGAGACGAGCGGGCGCCGCGGCAAGGCCGTCACCGCGGTCTACGACGTGCCGCTCGACGACGCGGGCCTCAAGGAGCTCGCGGGGCGGTTGAAGAAGCGCTGCGGCGTGGGCGGCTCGGTCAAGGACGGGGTCGTCGAGCTTCAGGGCGACCACCGCGACGTCGTCGTCGAGGTGCTCCGCGCCGACGGCTACGACGTCGTGCTCGCCGGCGGCTGAGCGCAGCGCGCCGCGCCGAGCGTCCGCGCCTGCGCCGGGTCGAGCCACAGCTCCCACGCTCGCACCGGGGAGTGGCGCGGCTCGGCGAGGCGGAACGGGCGCTTGAACTGCTTGCCGCGCGAGCCGCGGAAGCCGCCGAAGACGCTGGCGAAGTACCCGCGTGGCCAGCCCAGCTCGAGCTCTACCTCCTGGAAGGTCAGCCGCTCCGGCGCGCGGTCGAGCAGCAGGTCGAGCACGGCGCGCATCCGTGGCGTGACGTCCTCGTAGAGCTCGGCGAGGCGCCGCGGGTCGGTCTCCGCGAGCTCCGGGCAGTGCTCCTCGCCGATCACCCGCCGAAGACTGCCGGAAATCCCTCGCGCCAGCTCGGATACCGGGGCGCCCAGCCGAGCAGCTCGCGGGCGCGGGCGTTGCTGGCGCCGCGAGCCTGCGTCGCCGTCGTGGTCAGCGCCTCGCCCGCAACGAGCTTCGCCAGCCACACCGGGACGCGCCGCGGCGGCCTGGCGCCGAGCAGGCGCGCGAGGCCAGGGACCCATTCGCGCATCAGCGCGGGCTCGTCGTCGACGACGTTCAGGATGCCCGTGCCGCCATGGTCGATCGCGGCGACCGTTGCGGCGGCGGCGTCCTCGACGTGCACGAGCGACCAGCGCCCGCCACCGTCGCCGATGACCGGCAGACGTCGCCGGCGGACGTCCTCGGCCTGCTGGCCGCCGGGACCGATCGACGTGCCCGGCCCGTAGAAGTAGCCGTAGCGGAGCACGAGACTCTCGATGCCCTGCGCCGCGCGGACGACGCGCTCCATGTCCGCGGCCGCCGACACCGGGCCCGCGCTCAGCAGCGGCGCGGACTCGTCGAGGACCGGCGGCCCCTGCGGCGCGGTCAGAAACGACACCGATTGCACGAGGACGCGCCGGGCGCCCGCCTCGCGGGCGGCGTCGAGGAGGGTGCGGGTGGCCTCGCCGCGCAGGCGGTTCGTGCCCGCCAGCCACGCGCCGTACCTGCGCGGGTTCAGCGGCGCGCTCAGGTCGGTCAGCTCGTGGACGACGACCTCGGGGCGGGCGTCGAGCACCGCCGCCCGGAGCGCCCCGGCGTCGAGGGCGTCGACGACGGCCGGCGTGACCCGGGCTTCGCGGAGCCCGTCGGCCTTGGCCGGCGAACGGGTCGTGCCCGTCACGTCGTGCCCGGCCGCGACGAGGTCACGCACCAGGGGACGGCCGATCGCACCCGTCGCGCCGGCGACGAACACCCTCATGCCGGCCTCCGTCGGAGCCGCGCGAACGTCCAGCCGAGCAGCAGCGCGACCCCTGCGAGCGAGACCGCGTCGAAGACGCCGGCCGCGAGCTTGTCGGCCTTGCCGGCGTCGACGACGTGGTTGACGGCGTGCAGCGTGAACTGTGCCGCGCCGAGGGCGAGCACCGCCGGCCACCACGACGGCCGCGGCACCGCCAGCAGCGCCACGATCCCGAGGGCGAGCATGAACGTGGCGGCGTCGCGGACGTAGTGCTCGTTGTAGGCGCCGAAGGCGCCGAGCGTGTCGAAGAAGGAGCGCGGCGCGATGACCATCCAGAGGCCGAGCAGGACTTCCGAGACGCCGAGGACAGCGAGCAGCGCGGGGGCGAGCCGGTCGGGGCGGAGCATGATCGGGCGATCCTAGACTCACGCGGCGGTCCCCACCCGGTCCAATTCTTGACCGATTCGGGGACCGATCCAGAGATCAGCGGCCCTGCCAGCGCGCCGGGCGCTTCTGCCCGAA
>JBDTYI010000001.1:0-2915 GCA_040005775.1 Solirubrobacteraceae bacterium | reverse complement strand
TGATCCGCTCGCCGTGCAGCTCGACCTCGATCTTGCGCGCGTCCCACTTCAGCTCCGTGTACGTGCCGGTGTCCCAGATCGTCATCGTGCCGCCGCCGTACTCGCCCTTGGGGATCTCGCCGTGGAAGTCCAGGTACTCCAGCGGGTGGTCCTCGGTGTGCACCGCCAGGCGGTTCTCGCCCGGCGCATCGGGCAAAAAGTTCGGCACCGCGAAGGACACGAGCACGCCGTCGCGCTCCAGGCGCAGGTCCCAGTGCAGCCGCGTGGCGGAGTGCTCCTGGATGACGAAGCGGCGCTGGTCGGCCGGTGCGGCGTCCGCGCCCGTCGGCTCCGGTGTCATGGCCGCGGTGCGTTTGGCGCGGTAGCTGGAGAGCTTGTCGCTCACGGCGCGAGGGTCAGCTGGGTGCCGACCGGGACGTGGCGGCGCAGCCAGCGCACGTCGGCGTCGACGGTCCGCAGGCAGCCCTGCGACGCGCGGGTGCCGACGCTGGCCGGCGCGTTCGTGCCGTGGATGGCCAGGCGCCCGTCGACCGACCCGCTGCGGACCTTCGGCTGGTGGCCGGTGAGGGCGAGGATGCAGCAGCCGTAGGAGGCGCCGTAGCCGCGGCCGTCGATCCTGTCGGTCACGGCGAACGTGCCCGTCGGGGTCGGCGTCGCGCGCGTTCCGATGGCCACGCGCAGCGTGCGGATCACGGTGCCGGCGTAGGTCGCGGTGAGCGTGCGGTCGCTCAGGTCGGCGTCGAGGTGCCAGCGCGTGTGCCGCTCCGCGAACGTGCGCCGGCTGACGCGCACCCACGCGCGCCGGCCGTTGGGCAGCAGCCACGTCGGCACCGCCGCCCACGCGCCCCGGCGCTGCGTGACCGAGAGCACGAGCCGGTGCCCGTACAGGGTGCGCGACAGCACGCGGAACAGCGGCTTGCCGCCGGGCCGCGCGTGGAAGCGGACGACCTGATGCGCACGGGCGACCAGCAGCGTCGTGGGCGGAGCGTCGGCGACGGTCGCGGCGACCATCGCCTGATGCTAGATCACCGCCCTGAGCGGGCGGCGGGCGCGCAGCGCGAGCACGCCGCGCAGCCACGTGAACACCGTGTTCGGCTCGCGCCTGACGCGCCGGTCGGTGACCCGCAGCACGACGTAGTCCCACGCGGCGAGCGTCGGAGGCGGGTGGTGGATCGCGGCGACGTCGAGGACGCGCAGGATCTCGGGCCTCGTGGATACACCGGGCCAGGGCCTGTCGCGAGAGGATCGGCGTGCCATCGCAAAGCGCCCGCGCGAGCGCCGAAGTTGCGCCGCCGACACCACCCCAAGCTGTCGACGCGCCAGCTCCGCAAGGGGTGGATCGACTCCCAGACGCCGGCGGTCTGCTTCTCGCCCCACCCCACGATGGTGGACGCGATCGCGTTACGGGGCCAGGCCGCGACTGCTACGAAACCGCGGGCTGACTGCGTCAGCCGCCGGCGACGGCCGGGAGGATCTGGACCTCCTGGCCGTCGGTGACCTTCGTCGCGAGCCCGTCGCCGTAGCGGATGTCCTCGCCGTCGACGTAGACGTTGACGAAGCGCCGCAGGCCGCCGTCGTCGTCGGTGATGCGGTCGCGTAGCTCGCCGTGCTGCTGGTAGAGCCCGTCGAGGACCGCGCCGACCGTCTCGCCCGGCACCGGGATGGCGCCCTGGCCGCCGGTGGCGTCGCGCAGCTGCGTGGGGAGCTTCACCGTCGCCATCAGGCGCGCACGCCCTCGACCTGCTCGACGAAGTCGTCGTAGCTGGGGGCGATCTCGTGCTCGGTGAACGTCCCGCGCACGGCGTCGAGGGTCTTCAGGCCCTCGCCGGTGATGATCAGCGCGACGCGCTCGTCGGGGCCGATGTCGCCGCGGTCGGCGAGCTTCTTGAGCACGGCGGTGGTCGTGCCCCCGGCGGTCTCGGTGAAGATGCCGGTGGTCTCGGCGAGCACGCGGATGCCCTCGCGGATCTCCTCGTCGGTGACCGAATCGATGGCGCCGCCGCTGCGGCGGGCCAGCTCGATCGCGTAGGGCCCGTCGGCAGGGTTGCCGATGGCCAGCGACTTGGCGATGGTGTCGGGCTTCACGGGCCGGCAGACGTCGGTGCCCGCCTCGAAGGCGGTGGCGACGGGCGAGCAGCCCAGCGCCTGGGCGCCGTTCATCACCGGCGCGTCGCCGGAGACGAGGCCGAGGTCCAGCCACTCCTGAAAGCCCTTGCCGATCTTCGTGTAGAGCGAGCCCGAGGCGATCGGCGCCACGACGCGGTCGGGCACCTCCCAGCCGAGCTGCTCGACGATCTCGTAGGCCAGGGTCTTGGAGCCCTCGGCGTAGTACGGGCGCATGTTGACGTTGACGAAGGCCCAGTCGCGCTCGCCCGAGAGCTCGGTGCAGAGGCGGTTGACGTCGTCGTAGTTGCCGCGGACCTTCACGAGGTTCGTGCCGTAGACGCCCGTCGCGAGGATCTTCTGCTCCTCGAGGTTCGACGGGATGAAGACATAGCTCTCCATGCCCAGCGCGGCACCGTGCGCGGCGACGGAGTTGGCGAGGTTGCCCGTCGAGGCGCACGCGAGCACCTCGTAGCCGAGCTCCTTGGCACGGTGCACGGCCACCGAGACGACGCGGTCCTTGAACGAGTGCGTCGGGTTGGCGGCGTCGTTCTTGACCCACACCTCGCCCAGGCCGAGGCGCTCGGCGAGGCGGTCGGCGCGGATCAGCGGCGTGCAGCCCGCGGGCAGGCCCGTGCGCGTCCGCGGCTGCGGGCCCTCCAGCGGGAGGAAGTCGTGGTAGCGCCAGAGGTTCTGCGGGCCGCCCTGGATGCGCCGGCGCACGCTGTCGACGTCGGAGACGTCGTGCTCGTAGGCGACCTCGAGGGGGCCGAAGCAGCGCTCGCAGACGTACTTCGCCTCGAGGCCGTACT